>JAFZWM010000006.1 GCA_017617315.1 Bacteroidaceae bacterium | reverse complement strand
TACTCTCCAACCATAGTCATCCTTAAAGTCGCCATCTATCATAATACCCTTACACCTAAAGATAATATGCTCCACATCTCCAACATCGGCACATTTCCCGACTTTTTCCCACAAGCCTCTCTTTACGCCTCCACTTACCACACAATGAGCATAGAAATCAACTTCGCCTTTCACAACCTCATCAAGTTTCGGCTCGGCATCTATAGGATATTTCTCCTTAAATACACGAACAACATCGCTATTTAACTGTGTCAAATCACTAACGATATATTGCAGATACCGCTTGTATTTGCCATCTATATTGGCGCAAAATACATCGCCAACTTTTGTTACAACTCGTTTTGCCATAAAAAATAATCAGTTACAAATATAAAAAACAGCATCAGACATAGTCTGCAATCAAAAATTGTAGAACTCGCAACCGCGCTTATTGAACTGACGTCTGCGAGATTTCTAAAAACCGATTAGGGGTATATATCTTCAAATTTGTCACACGAAGGTATTGCGTTTATAGGAGTATCATCACACTTCCACATATTCAGTTCACATGGTATTCCGTCTTCATCAACTAAAAGATCCAAAACTACCGGTACATTGTCTGTATCACAAAATTGACAACTTGAAACTAAATATTCTTTCTTCAGCTCTACAAATTCTGATTGAAACAACAGATAGACAGGCCCAAATTCCATATCAGTAATAGGCTTAACCATGAGCTTACTTTCCCATGATGCTTCCAATTTATATTTTGCTTTTTCAGCAAGATGTCTGATGATTCTAATTTCATCAGATGTTGGTTTTCTAATTGATTCCATGAATTCAGACAATGCTATTTTTATATTCATTTGCAAATTTAACGAAAAAAAACTTGCGGAAAAACAAGAATATTCAAAAAAGCGGATAAAACATTTCGTAACCTTGAAAACGTATTTCGTACAGACTGCCCTGCCTTTCGTACATAGGCATAAAATCTACATCCTACTATCGTTTTGGCATGGTTATCTTTGCACCACAAAACAAATAAAGAACAGTTTATGAGACGAAAAATTCTATTCATTTCCATCGGCTTAACGCTTCTGCTTACCGTCTTGGTAGGCATTTGCAACATCATCGTAAACTCCAACGCCTGCGGAAGAACGTTCGACAATGCCGACGACATTCCGCCGCAGAACACAGCCCTTCTGCTTGGCACAAGCCCTACAAGCCGACTGAACCACCGTCCAAACTTCTTCTACAAAGCAAGAATCGAGGCAACCGCCAATCTGTACCGCAAAGGCAAGTTCAAACGGCTGATTATAAGCGGAGACAAATGCGCGGGCTACGATGAGCCTGCCATGATGACGAACGACCTTGTAAGCCTCGGCGTTCCGAGGGAGATTATCTCGACCGACGGCAGCGGACAGCGCACTCTCCTGTCATTGAAAAACATCCGGCACGAATTCAATATCGACTCAACAATCATAATCTCGCAGAAATGGCACAACGAGCGTTCAATCTATCTTGCCGACAAGATGGGAATTCATGCCATAGGCTATAATGCAAAAGATGCACGCAACTCGCGGACATTCATCACCCATGTGCGCGAAAAGCTGGCGAGGGTCAAGATTTTCATAGACATATACCTTACGAATAGAAATTATTTCGAATAATGATAAAAAGGATATTCTGGTGGCTCTCAGGCTTGTTTCTGACGGCGGCACTAGCAACGGGCGGACTGGCATGGTGGATTTACAAAAGTCCCGACACCGCGCCGATTCCAAAAAGCACGAAAGCCCGGCTCTTCTGGCACAACAACGTTAATCCGTGGAACTTGCAACAAGTCAGGGACTACTGCCAAAGGTTTGGCTACAACGATGCCTACTACATCATCTGCGACTTCGGGACGGCTTCGGGAAAGAAGCGGTTCTACCTTTACGACCTAAACAGCCGACGGAGCATAATGAGCAGCTATTGCATGCACGGCAACGGAGGCAGCTCAACCGACGAGAAGCCAGTCTTCAGCAACAAGCCGGGCAGCAACTGCTCGAGCGTGGGGCTTTTCGCCCTCAAAGGCATAGGCTCGCACAGCATTAAGAACTGCATCAGACTAACGGGGCTATCGCGCACCAACAGCATGGCGCGCGCAAGAGGGCTGCTCATACACTCGTCGCGCAAGACAACACACTTCGGCGGAGAGCAGAAATACATTCCGCTGGGCGACGAAAGCCACGGCTGCTTCACCATCTCGGCCGGATGCCTTGCGCAACTCATGGCTGTCTACTCTCTGCACGGAAAAAAGAAGCGGATTCTGATGTGGGCATGCACATAATAGCGCATAAGAAACATAGATTTCAGGTATAGAAAAAAGGGGAATATAACTTTTTTTGCCTATTTTTGCACCATAACCGAAACACGATTTTGAAACAACTGTTGACCATACAGAATGGCGGCACGGAGCTTATCCGCCTTGCGTTCGACGAGATTCTCTACATAAGGTCGGACGGCAATTACTGTGTGATGACGCTTTCTGACGGCGAGGAGATTCAGCTTTGGATGAATCTGAAGGCGATAACCGACCTCATAGACCAGCAGATGCGTCAGCAACAAGTTGTATTTGTGCGAGTTGGCAAGCAATATGTGCTGAATCTTCATTACATAAGCCGAATAGACACAAAGAAGAACCAGCTTACGCTATGGCGCAAGGATTTGCTGCGGAAGACGGTTTTGGACGAGATATCGCACAAGGCGCTTTCGCTTCTCGAAGAAGGAATTAAACAGATGGCAAGATGAGCTACAACGACGACGAAATTCAGTTTTTGGGCGGAGAGGACATTCAGAACAGTCCGACACCAGCCCCACATAAGCCGGCATCGCACAGATGGCCGACGGCCATTGCCGCGCTCGCAATAGTGATGCTTGCAGCCACGGCGTTCTATTTCTGGCGCGAGGCTCACCGCTACGCCGTATCGTTCGAGTATCCGCTTAGCCGCTCGTCTGTGCAGATTATCAGCGATTTGGAGGCGATGACGGGCGATTCGGTTCACGGCATAACAATGAAGGAAGATTCGCTCTACGGCGTTGGAATGAGGCTGTTCGAGCTTCGCGGACTTGTGCCCTCTTTTTCGCGCACCGCACCGTCCGACAGCGATTCAACAATATGCCTTGCCACCCACGCATGGGACTATTATTGGGACGACAACAAGCAATACCGATACATAGGCGACTTTATAGACAACGGAAACGAACTTGCAAGCGGCTCGCGCAAGGCCGGATTTGTTGCCGTGGTGGGCGAAAAATGGCAGATTGGCATCAGCACCGAGGACTCGGTAAAAGAATATGTAAAGGCGCACAACGGCTCAATGTTCAGACAGTTTGCGCTTGTCTCTGCCGGGCAGATATGCGAGAAGCAGTTTGCGCTGAAAGGCAAGGTTACACGCTGCGCCCTTGCCCGCAAATCGGGCTCTGACGGCATCTGGTATGTCGAGACAACGAACAGGGAATCGCTCTACGACTTTGCCCAAGCCCTTGCCGACTATGGCTTTTCAGATGCCGTTTACCTTACTGGCGGCAACTCGGGAAACACTTTCTACCGCACGCCCGACGGACTGCCGCACGGCAAACTCGACTGGCAGGACGAGGCTATAAACCTTATCGTTTTCAGAAGATAACCGTGCGTTGACAAACGATACAAAAAAAGCAGACCATTGCCCCACTCCGAGACAATGGTCTGCTTTTTATCAGATTTTGAAACTATATCTTTGAAAACTCGTCAGGACCGATGTCTACACGACTGATTTCCTTTCCCTCGCCATCCGTGTATATATAGACAAAATGAATCTTCTCCTCAACCAATTTCTTTTTCTGCAACACAATTACCTGCTCACCACGCAGTCCCTGAAGACAGCCTTCTTTTATCAGCTCAATATCCTCCTTTGTGTAGTCCGAAGCACTGTTTCCGTTATCTATCTTTATAATATAGTACATGCTTCTGCCCTTTATATAAACATCTGTCATCCAAAGGTTTTCTGCAATCTGAGCCGGCAAGTTCGATTTAACCTGCACAACTTCCTGCTGGATGGTTTCGAGCATGGTTGCCTCCTTAATCTCTCCCTTCTTCACCTTCTCGTGTATCTCCTTAAGACGGCTTGGCGAGATGTCTATTTCTACCAGTTTCTTGTTTGTTTCCGAAGAATAATAAGTGTATTTTATTCCCATATCGCAGCCGATATAGTTGCCGATTGTAAAATCGTCGATAGAAGAAAGCAGATTTGCAATATTTCTGTCAGAATTGGCCGTCTCGTTAGTCATTCCGCTAACTCGCCAGATATCTTCCGACATTTTTATTACATATTCAACCATATCTCCCTTGATATTCACATCTACAACCTCGAGGGCTGCCCCAATTTTCTGAGGCAAATGGCTCTTTGTGGCAGCCACCTGCTTGACGATAATTTTTCGATTAACTTTAGAGCAAGAACTTAGCGACAGAAAAATCGCAAGTATTGCAAATGATAATGTAAATAATTTCCTCATAACTATATGATTAAAACGTTTTTATTCAAAATAGATGTAGAGCATACAGCCCATGGAACACATTCAAGGCTGTAGCTACTTTTTGTATAGCACCCGTCTTAAAAAAAGTCCAATATTTAGTGATTGTTTTTTCATGCACGGATTTCAAGGCACAAAAATAATATTTTTGGCAAAAATATTCAGTCTGATGCAGGAAAAAAATGATGAGAAAACAACTGTTCCCCGAAAAAGAAAAAACTCCTTTCGGGGAACATTGACTGACTTTAAGTTAACAGAACTTGCAACCGATATTTACGGACGCGAGATAAACAATAACAACTTTTGCCTTATGAAAAATCGAGTTCTTCCTTTCCTGTTGCACCAATATACAAGCCATTCTTCATTTTATATAAAATACATTCTGGCGGAAAGACAGAACCCAAGAAACTTTGCTTATGTTCATCTCTTAGAGAATGGTATTTCACCATAGGCTGATTCACGTACCATACTCTCCAACCATAGTCATCCTTAAAGTCGCCATCTATCATAATACCCTTACACCTAAAGATAATATGCTCCACATCTCCAACATCGGCACATTTCCCGACTTTTTCCCACAAGCCTCTCTTTACGCCTCCACTT
>JAFZWM010000005.1 GCA_017617315.1 Bacteroidaceae bacterium | reverse complement strand
TACTCTCCAACCATAGTCATCCTTAAAGTCGCCATCTATCATAATACCCTTACACCTAAAGATAATATGCTCCACATCTCCAACATCGGCACATTTCCCGACTTTTTCCCACAAGCCTCTCTTTACGCCTCCACTTACCACGCAATGAGCATAGAAATCAACTTCGCCTTTCACAACCTCATCAAGTTTCGGCTCGGCATCAATAGGATATTTCTCCTTGAATACGCGAATCACATCGCTGTTCAATTGCTCCAAATCACTAACGATATATTGCAGATACCGTTTGTATTTGCCATCTATATTGGCGCAAAACACATCGCCAACCTTTGTTACTACTCGTTTTGCCATAAATATTATTTATCTGCAAATATACAAAAAATCGCCTTTCTGAAAAACAACAGTTCCCCGAAAAAGAGCTAAGAAAAAAAACTCCATTCGGGGAACATTGTTATCTGATTTTGATTGACATTAAAATACCTCGTATAAAACGCACAAAAATAATCGCAGAAAAGTTACTTTCTTTTACTTTCCTTATATTTCATCCAATCTTCTTTTGTCTTCCACATCCATTTTCTGTCCTTAATGAATTTTTCTCGTGGACGAACAATATTTGTGCAAGGAACGAAGTGCCAATTATAGTCTTTTCCATTTCCTGCGCGATTACATTCCAAAGTACAAGAATCTTTAATAGCAAATTTATATCCTTCACATGCCGTACTAATATGCAACAAATCAAACCAACGATACATTATACAATACACAGTATCATTACGCACTTCATAAACGCCCATCAGACCATACCATTGGCTCGGATATAGCTTATTCCTACACAAACTCTCATCAAAATTAACTATTCCATTTTCTTTAACTATATATTTTAAGCCCAAATCTGCGCATACGCCATCAGGGTAGAAAACAAAGCCTCCACTATAACAAACAGTATCTGATTCTATTTCCTCTTTTGTATGCGCCAAATAACATCCATCGACACGGAAGAGTCCTTGGTGTGCATTATCTTCACCGAAAGACAAATGATATTTAGCATATTGTCTATGCCAATTGCCAACTAAAGTATGGCAACCACACAACATACACAAAGTGAAAAAAGGTACTATTAATTTTATATTTTTCATAAGCAAATATTTTTTACATTGTGTTTGTGACGAATAGTCGTCACAAACACAATAACAATGCTATAAATCAATTTTATCAAAAGCCCCACAGATAATTATTATTACTAATACATCTTTGAGCAAAAACTCCTCTATAAAGTCTATCTTTTGCAATACAACGCACAAAAATAATATTTTTAGCAAAAATAGTCAGTCAGATGCAGGAAAAAAATAATGGAAAAACAACAGTTCCCCGAAAAAGAAAAAACTCCTTTCGGGGAACATTATTATCTGATTTTGATTGATATCAATATTATTGAACTCGCAACCGTACTAATTGGCGGCTACGAGTTCGTATTCTATTTTATCAGAGAGAGAGACACACAAACTTTAGCGCACTCGTTCGTATTTACAAATACCTCCATCACCAGATTTGTTTTCAATAAAAAGAGAATCACCAACAAACCAAAATTTTTCTGTTGCAATTTCCCCATCACCGAAATCAAATGTTATGGAATCATTAACAACATAATATTTAGTTGCAGGCGAAATATCACAATCTACATTATAGATACTATCTTCTGTTATTTTCATCCAAGTAACACCTTCATAAGCCCAATAACCCAACAATTGCTCTTTCAACGACTTTTGGAATGTTGTTTGCTTACAATTGTCGCTTTCAGAAACAAAAGATACAGTATCATTATTGTCTACTATTTTTCCAATAGTGTTCTTCCCTTTTTGTACACATCCAACCAAGATGCAGATTACAGACAAAAAGCACCCGACTAACAGATATTTATTTTTACTCATTATTTTCTTTGTATTAAAAATGATTGCTTTTCCATGCACGGATTTCAATGCACAAAAATAATATTTTTGGCAAGAATATTCAGTCTGATGCAAGGAAAAATGATGAAAAAAGAACAGCGACACTTTTTGTGCCCCTGTTCTTTTCTTATGTCCCCAAATTATTTACTTTGATGTATACCAATACTAATAAAGAAAAGTGTCTATTAAATATTCTATAGTCTCCCCATCCTTCGTTACATTATCATCTTTATCAAAGCCACAACGCATCAAATCATCAACAATGTCATCAAATAAATTTAATACATCATCCTCGCTTGTGAATTGTAACTTAACAATATCACCTTGAATATTCCAACTCGCATTATGTCTATCAAGGGCATATCTTTCTTTCATAAATGAGAAATTTTCCTTCGAAAAGAAAAAGACAAATTCCTCGTCATCTTTTACCAAATAGATACACCGCAAATCCTTGAGATCAATATATAGTAGTACCCCACCATCCGTTTTCTTCGTTTCTACATGACCACGAAAAATAGACTTTCTCTTGAAAGCATCATACTCGTTTAATGATAAAAATAATTCTGTTTTCATTTTTTGTTGTTTAGATAAAGCATTAGCGATTTTGTCGATAAGATCCATTGTTAAATGTTTATTTTTCTCCGCACGCGGATTTCAATGTACAAAAATAATATTTTTAACAAAAATATTCAGTCTGATGCTGGAAAAGATGATGGGAAAACAAAAAAAGCAGCGCCACTTTTGTGCCGCTGCCAATTCTTCAATTCCGAAAAACTATTTTTTTGATGGAACATCCCAAGTCAATGTAAGCTCCGAAGTTTGAGTCTTCGCTTCTCCGTTTGTCTTAGTCTCTGTTACTTTTACCGAAGTAAGGAGTTTTGTCAAACTGTCGAATGAAAACTCACGTGTAGCAATAAGCCCTTCACCATAATCACGAATTACTTCTTTCTTGGGATAATACTTTGGTGTTGCACCAAACATACCGTTCAATCCAATACCGTCAGAACCATAACACTTTACAGCAGAGGCAACTAAATCACCGCCAAATTGTCCCACAGGAATATTTGAATAAGTTATCTCACACTCGAATCCTTCATCCTTGTAACTCCCACTAATAATCTCATACTTTGTTATGAAGTCATTCTCCCACGTAAGTTTGGCGTATTCATCTTCACGATAAACAACATCTGTCAATTGGTTTTTGCCATTATACTTCAGCAAAACCTCATTCTCATTCTCAACAATCTTTGTAACTCTGCCATTTTCAAGATAGTATGTACAAATCGACTCGTCATCATAAAGTCCTGATCCTGATTCGTTTTTATGAGTTACAACAATCTTGTTCTCACTCTTCAGCTTGCTATAATCGAATGTGTCGTAAAGGTTGTTTTCTGAACTCAAATCAGAAGAACTGCTTACATAACCATCTGCATTGTATTCATAATTTACCTCATTAACTAACGGGCCAAAGAAGTTCTCGCCGGCTGTAAATTTTGTTTCAATCTTCAGAAGCTTTGCATCTGCGTAGTTTACCTCTTCCTGTCCTGTTTTCTTGTCGTCATCGTCATCGCCGCACGATGCCAACCCGAATGATGCAAGCACCATGAGTGCCAACATACATTTGTTTACAAAATTCTTCATTTTCAAAAAAATTAAATAATGTTTAAGTTATTACCTTGAGTTAGATTGATTTCTGTAAAAAAAACGACACAAAAATACACAAATAAAAAAATATACAGTTACATTATGTACTTATTTTTATAAAGGACAACAAAAAAAGTTGTGCACACCACGGCACTTTCGCACAAGTGCCAACGGTATGCACAACACGCATTTTTATTCAGGTACAATATCCGTCGCGGATATTTTCACTATTATTTGAGAATAACCTTTTTTCCGTCCTTTATAAAGATGCCCTTAGTTGGGTTCTTAACCTTGCGGCCGCTCAAATCGTAGTAAACCTCGTCGGCTGTCTCTGCCTTAACTGCCGAGATAGCTGTTGTCTCATCGTCGCCACCTGCAATAGAGCGAGTTGCGCTGTGAGAAATCTTGATGTGGCCGATTACAGCCTCCAACCAGTAGCCAGCGTTGCCGTTAGCCTCAACAGGAGTCCAACGCAGACGGTAGCTGCCAGTCTTGCTTACGTTGAATGAAACGCCGCCCTGAGTTGCGTTTGCAGTAGATGCGTTAAGGTTCTTGTTAAGGTTGAGAGAGCAGTTTGTAATCTTGCTAGCAACAACCTTTCCGCTCTCGTCGATAACCTCGAGCTTAACTGATGGAGTGCCAGTCCAAGCAGCGCAATCGTAAGTGATTGTGTACTTGCCCGGAACGAAGTTCAAGCCGTAGCCCCAGCGTGAACCGAACTCTGCATAGTTCTCGTCGTTAGATGTAGACGATGTGCGGATATACAAACCATAGCTGAACTTGCCGCCGTTAGGGAAGTTGAAGATACGAGGACCAGAACCTGCATCGCCTGTCTCAACCTGCTTGCCGCCGTCCATAATCTTCCAACCCGGATTAACGTAGTTAGCCTTGTTGAATGCCAATGGGTTCTCCATGTAGCGGAAGTTTACGTTACCAACAACAGCCTCTACCCATGTGCCAGCCGAGCCGTTAGCATCGGCGCAAGGAGTGAAGCGAACTGTGTAGTTGCCCTTCTCCAATACATAGAAGCTGAGGTAGCCGAGAGTTGAACCGCTTGTAGAAGCCGATGTGTTCTTGTTAACGCTCTTCTCACACTTAACGATTGTAGATGCGATAACCTCGCCGTTTGGAGTGCGAACCTCTGCCTTAACGTATGGCGAGCCGCTCCATGCAACAGTGTTGAATGTGAGGCAGTAGTTGCCGTAGTTGTTAAGGGCAAGACGGTGGCCGTCTGTGCTTCCGTACTCGATGAAGCCTGGCTTTGAAGCGTCTGACTGACGAACATAGAAGCCGTACTCGAAGTCGCCAGAAGCGAACTTAACAACGCGTGGACCGCTTGATGCGCTGCCAGATGCTGGATACTCGCCGGCATCGTTGCAAGCCCATCCTGCTGGGCGGTCGTTTGCAGTCTTCCAAGCAGGAATCAAAGAAGATGACAAGTCAACTGGCTGTGCAGGCTGCTCTGGCTGAGTAGTTGTGCCGCCGCCGTTGTTGTTTGAACCGCCGTTGTTAGAGCTGCCCGACTTAACTGCATAATCCTTCTGAGCCCAGAGAGAATACCAGTACCAGCAAGCACCGGCACAAGCCTCCCAGATGCCGCCGAATGCAGCCTTAGCCTTGCCCGACTTCAGATACTCGGCAACATCCATATATGTATCTGTACCAGAAAGAGTCATAGAGATGTTGTCGTAGTAGTCGAGCACAGCCTTGTAAGCATAGCCGAACTTAGTAGTGCTACCAGTTCCCCAAGTACCATAGTTGCCGACAACCCAGTTTCCGTGCTCGTTGTAGTGGCCGTTGCTGCCATTCTGAGGACTCCAGTCAATCTCAGTAATGACGATAGGCTTGCTTGTAACAACAGGAACCTGCTGCTTGAAGGCGTTGATAGATGTGCTGTGGTTATGCTGAGAATCAGAAGTGCTGTACCAATCTGGATAGAAATGTACGGCATAACCGTAATTGTTATCGTTTACGGGATACTTCGCATAGTTTCTGTAGTTAGACTGCCATCCTGTACCCGGAACAAGAATGATACCTGTGTAACCGTTTCGGCGGATAACATCGATGATAGGCTGGAAGAAGTCGCGCATTGCAGTCTCTGTGTCCTGACCGTACTGGTTGAGCAGCTTTACAGGCTCGTTGGCAAGCTCAATCATCACAGTACCAGAGTTCTTTATCACGTTTGGATTCTTTGTTACGATGTTCCAAACGGTCTTCAGATAGTTCTGGTAAGCATCGCCAACCTTGATAGTCTGAGGACATACGCCCGGCGGACGCATAATGACATACATTCCGTGATTAAGAGCCTTCTGGGCAATAGGCCAATAAACAGTCTGCATGTACTTCTCAAGACGAGCGCTTGAGAAACGGCTGATGTCTGCCTCGCCGCCGCCCTGTGTGTACGACTTGTTAGGGTCGTTAGTCCAGCATGGATCAAGGTGCAGACGGAACAGGTTACAGTATGCGCCCTGCTTTGTGTCTGTGATTCCGGTGAAAATCTTCTCGAAATAGTTAAGACATGCGTTTACAGTACCATCGTTGCAGGCATTACCCCAACGGTAGCTGTTAAAGTAAGGGCTTGGAGTATCCATAACTCCGTGTAGCACGACCTTGTTTCCCGAAGGGTCGCGGAATTGGTTGCCGCTAACGTGAAGTGGCTCTACCACTCCAAACTGGGCAAACGCTGATAGCGGCGCGAATGACAGCAGTACCGCTACTGACTTTAATAAACGTTTCATGTTTTGTTTTTTTTGCGCTGGCGTAATTAGTAACCGCCAAAAACTTTTAAGTTTGTTAATATTAAGATTTTTGCTGCGTGCCTGACTAATTAGAGTAAGTTTGCAGTATTTCAACATTTCTACTTCAACACACAGCCGACTTCTGCATGCATGCTTCAAAAAGCCGGTTGCAAAATAGTCAATTTTTTCTGAGATATGCAAAATGTAAACAAAAGCGCATTATTTAATTCATTTTCAGAATTTTAACCCATTTTTAACGATATTAAAATCTACACTATGTAACACACAGGCATTTATTTTGTAACGTAAAGCACCCCAGCAGTAACAAGGTAACATTCAGCTTGTAACATAACATTTTTTAACATTTAAAGATGACCAATTTCTGCATGTCTTATTATAACAAATTTTAACATTTTACACATAATGTTCCGAGGGGCAAATTTTGGTCATTTCAGCCAATATTGTATGCAAAAAGAAGAGAAAATTTTAACAAATATCCTAAAAGTAAACTCAAACCGACGTTTGCGTTACCATTTTTGTTTTTTTTAACATTTCACATGGGAAAAATTTTTCAACCTTGCAGACAAGGATTTTCGTGTCGTTTTTCACAAATTCAGAAAGCCAGCAATCTTAAAAAATGTAACAATTCGGGCATATATACACGGCGAAAAATCGAGCAAAGCCATCCACACAAAATCAGCCATTTTTTATCTGAAAAATGATTTGTCAATTGCTCTGAATTTTCAACTTTCAATTCTCAATTTTCAATTCAATAATTGTCAATTGTAAATTATCAATTAAAAAAGGCGGCATCCGCATCAGAAAACGGACACCGCCCACAAACATTAACTCAAACCACACAAAAATAATAGGCGTAAATAAATACTGAATAGACGAATTTGATTTTTAACGTTTTCCAGCCATGGCTAACCGGAAAGATACAATCTTCTCACCCAGCCTCGACGGCTTTTCTGGAAACTGAAGATAAGGTTTACATGTGCTTGTGCGTGAATAATATGCCTATCAAACCTGCGTGTGGCGTGAGTTGTTTAGATAGCCGCGAATGCTTGATCCAAATCGGCAATAATATCATCAATATGCTCAACACCTATCGAAAGACGAACTGTCGTTGGAGTGATATGCTGCTCCTTCAGTTCCTCCTCGCTAAGCTGAGAGTGAGTTGTTGTGTAAGGATGGATTACGAGCGACTTGACATCTGCCACGTTTGCAAGCAGAGAGAATAGCTTGAGCGAGTCGATAAACTTCCACGCATCCTCCTGAGTTCCGTCAATCTCGAACGTAAAGATTGAGCCTGCGCCCTTAGGGAAATACTTCTTGTACAGCGCATTATCCTTGTGCGACGGCAGCGAAGGATGACTTACGGCTCTTACCTTCGGATGCTTTGCCAGATAGTCTACTACCTTCAGAGCGTTCTCTACATGGCGCTCGATGCGCAACGGAAGCGACTCTACGCCCTGCAACAGAATCCATGCATTGAACGGAGAGATTGTTGCACCTGTGTCGCGTAGAATCACGGCGCGAATTCGGGTTACGAAGGCTGCTGCTCCTGCAACATCGGCAAATACAGCTCCGTGATAAGAAGGGTCTGGCTTAGCCAATGTAGGATATTTGTCGGCATTTGCCTTATAGTCGAACTTTCCGGCATCAACGATAACACCTCCAAGGCTGCTGCCATGTCCGCCGATAAACTTGGTTGCCGAATGAACCACGATGTCGGCTCCGTGCTCAATCGGACGAATCAGGACAGGAGCGAAGGTATTGTCAACGATAAATATAATATTGTGTTTGTGCGCAATTTCGGCTATGGCATCGAGGTTTGTAACATCTGAGTTCGGATTTCCGAATGTCTCGGCATACACCACCTTTGTGTTTGGACGGATGGCCGCCTCGAGAGCCTCAAGATCGTTAATGTTGATAATTGTATTCTCAACTCCCTGAGTAGCAAGCGTATGAACGATAAGATTGTATGTTCCGCCGTAAAGATTATCGGCTGCAACGATATGGTCGCCGTTCTGCAATACATTCTGCAAAGCGTATGTAATTGCCGCTGCGCCCGATGCCACGGCCAATCCAGCCACACCACCCTCGATGGCAGCCACACGGTCTTCGAACACGCCCTGAGTAGAGTTTGTCAGTCGGCCGTAGATGTTACCAGCATCGCGCAAGCCGAAGCGGTCTGCCGCATGCTTTGAGTTATGAAATACATATGATGTTGTCTGATAAATAGGCACCGCTCTTGAATCGGTTGTTGGGTCAGCCTGCTCCTGACCTACGTGAAGTGCCAAAGTCTCTACATGAAGTTTCTGCTGTGTCATAATAGTGTCCCTTTCTTTTTTGTATCCAAGATTCTGATGAACAGAAGCAAGGAGGAGTTATTGTTTGTTGTTTACGTTTGCAAAGGTAGAGAGAATAGAAATATAATCCAAGCAAATTTAAAATTATGGGAAATATTACTATGATTATATATTTTCACAGAAACAATATTAAGAAAATCTGACTTTCAGAAGTCGTTGGTAGAAATTTTATCTATCGCAAAAATCGGCTAAAAACGGGGCTTTCATGGCAAAAATCACTCAAACGCCTCTTCCATGCTAAAGGAAAATGACATAAATCTATAATTCGGCTGGTAGTTCAGAAAAAATATCCAAGAATTTGAATTTCTCGGAAAACATATCTATCTTTGCCATTATTTGGCAGAAAAGATTTGCACAAACACCAAAGAACAATAGTATGATAGAAAAAATCACAACCCAGGAGAGCCTCGACGAAAAGGACATTCTTATTCTGCGCACGCTGCAACAGAATGCCAAACTCACAACCAAGCAAGTCGCCGCCGAGTGCCACCTCAGCCTTACGCCCGTATTCGAGCGCATAAAAAGACTCGAAAACGAAGGATATATAAAGAAGTACATAACCATTCTCGATGCCGAGAAGCTGCACAAGGGCTTCGTGGTGTTCTGTAGCGTAAAACTGAGCACCATAAACCGCGAGATGGCGCAGCAGTTTACCGATGCCATTCGCGACATTCCCGAAGTTACCGAGTGCTACAACATATCAGGAAAGTTCGACTATCTGCTGAAAATTCACTCGCCCAACATGAAATACTATCAGGAATTCATCCTTAACGTGCTGGGCAGGCTGCCGATGCTCGGCTCGCTCGAGAGCACCTTCGTAATGGAAGAGATAAAGCATCAGTACGGCGTAGTTATTTAAACAATATTATTAGGTAAAAAGAAGTCATGGAAAAAGAAAAACTGTGGAACGGCAATTACAACAGAGTGATGATTACCAATTTCTCGCTCTTCTTCTCGTTCTATCTGCTAACACCGCTGTTGCCTATCTATCTTAGCGAGACGTTCGATGCCTCGAAGGATATGATCGGTCTTGTGCTGTCGGGCTATACGCTCGTGGCGCTCATTACGCGCCCGTTCAGCGGATTCATTGCCGACAGTTTTCCGCGCAAGAAGGTGCTTCTGGTGTGTCTGTTCCTTTATTTCATCATCTTCGGCGGATATATCGTTGCCGGCAGTCTTGTGCTCTTTGCGATATTCAGAACGCTTCACGGCGGACCGTTCGGGGCGAGCACCGTATCAAACAGCACGATGGCAATCGACGTTCTTCCGCCATCGCGCCGCAACGAGGGCATCGGGCTCTACGGACTGAGCAACAATCTTGCGTCTGCCATCGCTCCTACCATCGGAATATATCTGCACCACTATTTCCACAACTTCGACATCCTATTCTGGACGGCTTTCATCGTTGCCGGAATAGGCTTTTTCAACGCGTCGCGCATCGTTCCGCAGGAGAAGCAGATTATTGCAAGCAAGACCGCCATCTCGCTCGACCGTTTCTTTCTTTCGCGCGGATGGTTTCTGGCTCTCAACATGTGCTTCTTCGGCTTCTGCTGGGGCGTTCTGAGCAACTATCTGGCCATCTACGGAAAGGAACATCTGGGCATAACCGAGGGCACGGGAACGTTCTTCATGCTGCTCTCAGCCGGACTGATTTTCTCGCGTCTGCAAGGCAAGAAATCGCTTCGCGACGGCAAGCTTACGGGCAACGCCCTGAAGGGAATTCTGCTCTCTACCGTGGGCTACACCTTATTCATCGCCTACCCTTCGATGATTGGCTACTACACATCGGCAATACTCATCGGACTGGGCAACGGACACATGTGGCCAGCCTTCCAGAACATGATTATAAACATAGCGCACCACAATGAGCGCGGAACGGCCAACAGCACCATCCTAACGTCGTGGGATTTGGGCTTGGGACTCGGAATCCTGCTTGGCGGAATCGTAGCCGAACATTTTGGCTACGACAGCACATTCTGGATGATGGCAACGGTTCACATCATCGGAACCATTGGCTACATAGGCATTACGATGCGCAAGTTTACGCTTTTATCAGCCTCTTTTTCATCCACTTCTGAGAATTCCAGCGCCACACAAAAATAATGCCGCGGATATTCTCGTCGAGGGCGTAGGCAATCCAGCAGCCGATAAGTCCCCAGCCGAAATGTATTCCAAACAGATAGGCGCATCCCACCTGGCAACTCCACATCACTATAACGCCCAGCAGGAACGGGAAATAGATGTCTCCGGCAGCACGCAAGGCGTTGGTTGCATAGATGTTTATGGCACGGCCAATCTCGAGGAAAATGTTTATGTAGAATATTTTGCAGCCGAGCGAGATAATCTCCTCGTTCGTTGTCATAAGTCCGAGCACCTGACGGCCAAAGACGGCAAACACAACCGCCATGATGATTGAAATCACCACCGACCATATCATAACATATCTGCCTATCAGAAAGGCAGCATTCCTCCTCTCTCCGCCCACCAGATGGGCGATGCTTATTGCTCCCGCCTGACCGAGAGCGATGGCAGAAAGGCACGCAAAGCACGTTATGTTAAACACGTATATTCGGGTGGCAAGCGAAACCGTTCCCATCGTAACAATCATGGCCGTACACACAACCTGAGCCGCATCGTACGACATATTCTCGCCAGCCGACGGCAAGCCAACCTTCAGAATATTCTTCAGCTTGTCCCAAGGGAAAGGGCGGAACATCCTGATAGGAAAGCTCGGAATCCACTTAGTGTGAAGCAGATAGATGAGAATGCACATGGCAATCAGTCGGGCAAAGACGGTAGACATTGCCGCACCCGAAACACCGAGAGCCGGCATTCCGAAGTTTCCGAAAATGAGCATGTAGTTTCCGATGATGTTAAGAACGTTCGAGAAAAGCGTAACATACATAGGATATTTAGGCATGTTTGCCGAACGCAGTCCTGCGCCGATAGCCATAGATATAGCCTGAAGAAAGGCAAATCCGCCCACAATCTTCATGTACGGAAGGGCATACTGAAGCAACTCCTCCTTAACGCCCATAAGCGACAGCCAGTAATCGCGGAACACATAAAGCAACGCGCTCACCACCAATCCCATCGTAATGTTTACGGCAAGCGCCGTTCCCATGGTCTGGAGCACGTTGTCGTTCTGCCTTGCGCCGATATACTGCGAGCACATAACCAGAGTGCCTATGTTTATAACCTGAAAGACAAGGAAGGCAAGATTAACAAGCTGATTAACAACGCCTACCGCCGCCACCGCCGAGTCGGAATAATGTCCCAGCATAAACGTGTCGGTTGCGCCAACCAGCATCATAAGCATCACCTCAACCCATATTGGTGCTGCCAACTTTCTCAGTTCTTTTCTCAGATTTTGCATTTTCGGTTATAATTAAAGGGAAAAAAAGGAGCCTCGATACAGAGACTCCTAATTTTTTGGCTTGTTTTTATCTTTTATAGAATTCCAGTTGTTACTTTACTACAGACTGCAGGCCCTTGTTGTTGATTGTAGCGTTGATAACGCTAAGGTACTTAGAATACTGAACATCGTTAAGATTCTCGCGCATCTTCTTGCAGTTGTCAAGAACGGCCTTGCGCATCTTGTTTGCTCTCTCCTCGTTGTTCTCAACCTTCTCAGCCTCTGCCATAGAAGCCTCGAAATCGTTGTTTATAGCCTCAATCGTTTCGTACTGAGCGTCTGAAAGCTCCAAATAAGCGCTTAGTCTTGCAGAGTTTACAGTAACGTTAGATTTGTTGTTGTCTGCTGCCATGCTTGCTGTAGCGAAACCCATTACAGCGATAGCCATTAGAAAAAACTTCTTCATATCTTCAATTTTTTTAGTTATCCGTTTTTTAATTTTCTTTTTTGTCATCCTCAGATTGCATTTTAGTACCCAACATCTTTTTTACCAGTACTTTATCTCCTTGTTTGACGATGCAAAGATATAGCGGTTTTAATTATCGGACAAATAAAAAACATGTTTTTTAGCATAAAATGCGATATTCTTGATGCAGGTCAAACCAACCTGATTGCAACGGTATCCCGGAATGTAAAAAAGTACAAAAACTATATTTTTCACAAAAATACGGACAGAATTCGCCATTCCTACTGATTTATTCCGTAATTTTGTAACGATAGTCTTTTACCAAAAGACAAATATAAATTCGTAAAACTCGCTTAAAAAATAAGTATGCTTAAGAGTGAGAAAAGAAAAATTATTTTCAGGCGTTTAGATGCGGAACTGAAACCTCTTGGATGGAAATCATATAAGTCTGGCTATAATCCAACTTATGTATTTGATACCAAACTCTACAAAGTTTCTTTTTATATGGGATTCTCTGTTGGAAAAGTGGGATTTTCGTATATTTCTATGAAGATTAAAGAAGTTGAGTCTTATGTTTCTGAATGTATAGGCGATACGGAAGTTATTCCCGGGATAGGAAGGATAATTGACGATAAAACTATATATCGTAAGACCTTGGAAGAAAATACTTTTCTGGATAAATATAATGACTATGTTATCAAAACAGAAAATGACGTAAACATGGTTGTTGATTACTTCTTGGATTATCTTTTTGGTACTGCCAAGAAGTTTGTAGAGACATACTTGTATCTGCCGAACATTGTACGTAAAATGGAAGAGTTGAATAATGCAAATATTTCATGGGTTCATTATGAGAAAGGACTTCTTTTTGGTAATTTTGATGGATATTTTAGAGGATTGATTATATCAAAATTGTGTAATGATCCTCTGTTTCAAGACAAGGTAAAGCTGGTTGAATACTGGCTTTACGAACATAAAGAAGCATATCTGCATAAACGCTTTATTCCGTATTACGAAAAGTTGAAGCAACTTCTTCCAACCATCGAGCCAAAATACAGCATGGACTCGCCAAACGAAGAGGCAGAGATGGAGAAGATTAGAGCCATGGTGGCGAAAAACTTTACGCCAGCAGCCAAGCCACAGAAACCGAAAAGGAAGACGGCAAAGAAATTCGTTCCAACTCCGCCAGAGCAGGTAAACAAAGAACTTTTGTCCTTGCTCGATCCCGAACGAATCTCGAAGGAATCCCGAAGCCTGCAAAAGCATCTTATGGATTTTTTCTTCGGCAAGAAAGACAACAAAGAAAAGACAGAAAACACCCAATTGCAGAGGAACACAATTGAGATTGTAGGCAGCTATCTCGATGCCAGCCTCCGCAATCACGGTTTCTGCAACGTGCGTCGCTATAAAAACGTGTTCTACTACACACGCCCAACAGATGTTGGCAACCTAATCTTCTCGTTTATGGTCGGCAAGAACGGACGGCTCTGCATCAATCCGCCAAGCATCCGCCTCGACAAGGTCGAAGAATGGATGCAAAAGATAGACATTAAGCTAAAATCGCGCGACGGCGACCATCAGGGAACGATAGAACTCGAGCTTCCGAAGAAAATCGTTAAACTAAATGAAAGTGAATGCGTTAGCGACGAGGATGTAAAGAAACTCAGCCTTGCCACATGGCAGTTTATCGAAGACAAGTTCGGCGACTTTGTAGAAGACTATTCGTCTCCACAGTTCTTGTGGGAAAGATTGTGCTCAGACATCAAAGCCTATCCCGACTGGGTTAAGATAATCCGCGGCATCACAGCTCCCGAGCAGATAATCCGCGGCGTCGTGTTCCTGCGCCTCTGCCGCGACAACGATTTCGAGGACAAGTTCGAGCTTGTAAAGAAATTCATCCTAACGGAGTACAAGAGTTTCATTCCGTCGGTAAACCAACTCAAGCATCTCTTGCCCGAGATGAAAAAAGAATACGAAGTGTGCAGTTAATGAAAAAAATCAGCAACAACAATTGCGTTCATAACAAGAAATCATTATATTTGTACTTTCTAACACTATAAACTAACAAACTATATGGGATTAGACATCTACGCTGGTACGCTAACGCGCTACATCTCGGGCAACTGGAAAACACAATTGCAGCAATATGCCGAGGCTAATGGACATGGATACACAAAAATGACACCTGACGACGAGGAAGAAGGCAATAAAAACTCGCCTGAGGAAATCTGCAAATTTGTGTCTAAATGGAGAGATCAGGTTGTAGGCGTGATTGAAAAGGACATGCAAAAGCCTAAATCGTTTTTCAGCCTATTCAAGAAAAAGGAGAAAATATCGCTTCCGGTCTGGGAAGAGAACAACGACAAGGACTATTACACCGACAAGCCCGACTGGAGCGGCTACGGAGCACTTATTCTGGTAGCGGCGGCAAAAATCTACAACGAGAAGATTCCAGAGACGCTTCCCGAAGACCTCAGCTCACATCCGCTGATTAAACGCATCGGGCGCGACAGCTATTACACCTCAAGATGGTCGCTGTTTCATGATGTTTCGACATGGCTGCCTTACGAGAGAGAAATCATTTTCGAGGGAAAAGCACCAAACGACACCAATATCGCCATCTCAACTGCCGGAAACCTTCTGAACGAGCTGAACAAGATTAACGAAATGTGCTGGAAAGCCGACGAAGAAACGATTCTGAACTGGCGAAAGACCGAAGGTCCCGGTTCAAAAGGTGCTGCAATAAACCTTGCAGACCTGAAAAATCTGACCGTTGAAAAACTCAGCATGTTAAGCAAGGCAAAACCCAATATAGAATCTGAGGCAAAACTTGCCTTTTCTATATTCTATCGTGCTGCCAAATATTCGCTCGAGAACAAAGTGCCTATCCTTTTGGATTATTAACAGAACAAAAAAATACCGCATCGCCCCGAAAGACGATGCGGATTTTTTTGCCAAACAGCGGAATTTATTTTATAACAAAACCGCCGTTACATGGAATTACCACGTTAACTTCCTTCTTCTTTGATATCTTTATCTGCTTAACGCCGCCGTTCAGTTTTGCGTCGTCGTTATAGAAATCAACAGTCTTGCCAGCCTCGAGCATTGGCAATGAAAGCTTCAGTTTGAGAGGCGTTTTCTCGGCATTGATGCCGGCGATGTACCACTTGTCGCCAGTACGACGAGCCAGAACAACGTACTTGCCCGGATAACCGTCGATGAACTTAACCTCGTCCCAAGTTGTCGGCACGTTCTTCATGAAGTCTACCGCCCATTGTGGAGCATCCTTCAGATTGTTTGGAGCCATGGCAAAGTGCTGAACAGGGCTCTGGAACAGGATTGCGGTTGCAAGTGCAAACACATCAGACGTAACACGATGACCGCCCCACATCTCGTTAGAGTTCTTTGGGTTGTAGTACCAGTTAAGGGTGCTTCCGCCAAAGTCCATGCTACCTACGGTATTGCGAAGGAATGGCAGGAATGTAGCGTCCTTAGCCTCGCGGTCGCAGTCGCTCTGGTTAAAGTGCAGGTTCTCGCTTGCACGAACGGCCTCGCTCGCAGCATAGTTAGGATACATTCTCTCCCAGCCTCTTGGCAACGTACATCCGTGGAAGATAACCATAAGGCCGAACTCCTGAGCATCGCGCAAAATGTCTTCGTAAAGCTGCATTGTACATTGCTTGTCGCCTCCGAAGAAATCGACCTTTATACCGCGGATGCCAATGCTCTGCATCCACTTCATCTCGGCACGACGGCGGTATGACACGTCCATGCAGTTGCGCGGAGTCTGAGGCGCATCGTTCCACTTACCGTTGCTGTTGTACCACAAGAAGAGGTTCACGCCCTTGCTCTTGCCGTACTTGGCAAGCTCGGCAATACGGTCGCGACCTATCTGGACATCCCACATAGCATCTACGAGCAGAGACTCCCAGCCCATTGCCGCGCTAAAATCGATGTATTCTTTCTGAGTGTCGAAGTTGCAGCTCTCGTCGTTGGCAATAATCCACGACCAGCTTCCACGGCCGTATTTCTTTGCTGCCGCATCGCGGTCGGCCATCTTCACGTCGTTCTTCAGAACGTCCCATGTTATTGTAGTTTCTACAATATTTTTAAGGCCGTCGCCAACGGTAATTGTACGCCATGGAGTGTAGCTTGGCAACTCGGCCTGAACGGTATTTGAGCCGTAGCCGTTATTCTCTTCCATTCCCGGGAATGTGAGCTGATATTTTGAGCCGCCCTTGTTGTCGAGTCGAGAGGCGCAATAAGTTCCGTCTACGCCAGTTTCAGAAACCAGAATCCAGATGTTCTTGTTGCCATCGGCCTTGCGGAAGAGGCAAGGGAATGTGTAGCCCTGTCCCCAGCCGTTCTTGCCCATCTCGCCATCGGCCTCGTAATGAGTCTCGTAGCTTGGGGCAGTACGGGCAAATCCAGTCATGTAACCCATCTGAGGGCACATGAAAGTCGTTGTGCCGTCGGTCATGTTAAAGCCTGTTGCCTCGGTATTTATCACGCAGCATTTTGTCTCCTTGTGAGGCAGCAGATGATAGCGGAATGCTATATTGTTATTGCTTACCTGAAACTCAACCTCCATAACCTTCTGCTCTTTCTGGGCAAAGGTATATGTGCGTGTGTTTGCCTCGTAATGGTTCTTGCTGTTCTTTATGTTATACAAGGTGTAATCGTCGGTTATCTTAGATTCATCGGTTACACCGCTAAGTGAAAGTTCGCGCGAATAGTCGCCAACGTTTGTGTTCAGTCCGAGCGCACTCTTAGAGATACACTCCTTTCCGTCGAACGAAACGGAATAGGCAGGAGCTCCATTGTCGCACACCACATCAACAACCAGTCTGCCATCAGGACTGCTCACCTTCTGTGTCTCCACAGAGTTCTCGATGACAACTTTGTACACTTTGCCAAAGATACTGTTTTCATTCTGTGTCTGTGCCATCACAGAAGAGGCTACCAAAGGCAGCACAAAACTAAAAATAATCTTCTTATCCATTTAGTATTAAGTGTTATATAAAAAACAAACTTGCGCAAAGATAATATTTTTTATCACTTAACACTAATTATTGGTGTTACATAGATATAAGCAGGATGTTACAAATTACAGTTCGCTGGCATCAACAAGACCGTTCATAACCGAATAAACGATGATGTCGGCAAGCGAACGTGCCTTCAGTTTTTCCATTATGTTTTTGCGATGCGATATCACGGTGCTCTCCTTTATATCCATCCTGTCGGCAATCTCCTTATTTATGAATCCCTTGCTGAGAAGAACCGCCACCTCTACCTCGCGAGCCGACAGTTCAACGCTGCCGCCCCTCGGCTTCATATCCATTCCGTGCATTAGCATTGCGCCGTGCGAGCCGTGATGTCCGCGCTGCAACGCCAAGATGTCGCGCACCACGTTCTGCTCACTCTGGCACACGTTTATCGTCTTTACGCCGTTTATGTTCATGTCGCCATTAACGAGCACGATGCTTCGGGTTGAATGGTCGCGGAAGAACTGCGCATGCTCAAAATAAATGCGCGACGACACAAAGAAATGGGCGAACGCCTCGGTCTGCACAGCCAGAAGTTCGTCGAACGATTGCAGCAATACAATCTCCGCCACGGGAATTATGTCTTCAAGAATCTCCTGAAGTCCTATTCCCGTGAGAATGTTCGAGTCGATGACTGCGAATCTCACTTTCATATTCTGAGGCATACCCGGCATGTTCATGGCTGCAAAATTAACACAATTTTCATAAGGCGTTGTTACGGCAAGGCAACTTTTTAACCAAAAACAAGACTTTCCACCTATTTATATCGACAAACGGAGTTTTTAACAAAAAAGGCACGCTCGCCCCAAACGGGCAAGCGTGCCATAAATGCACAACCAATTAATAACAACTATTATTTATATTTATAATCAAAAATTCATTTTACGGTCTGACCAGCAACATTAAACTTGTTGCCGCCATTCTCTATTACAACCTTGCCGTTTTCAACGCGCTTGATTTTCTTACTGTCATATTTCTTAATTTTCTTTACAAAGCCGGTAGTGCTCGGAACTTCAGCCTCATCTCTTACGATGCCAAGCTTTGCATGGTCGCCCCAGCCCGGTCTTGTAACCACCTTGAGCGCATCTTCACGTTCAAAATCCTCGGTATAAAGGAGTTCGCCATTTGTGTTGTACACCTTGATGTTGTCGATATACAAGTCGCCAACCATCTTTCCGATATTCAGATATATTGTGTTAGTAGCATACTTAATTTCCTCTTTAGGACATTCACCGCCGTGATTTGGGCAAGAGATAGGGCCTGAGCCTGTGTGTGTGTCCTTGTCGGGACAATGAACGCAGCAAGCCTCATGCGCAGTCTCGTCGGTATAGCCCTCATACACGCTCCATTCGTTACCAGCATTGCAGCTGGCAATATAGTTGAGCGCGGCAGTAGCATTCCAAATGCCCAGATGCTCGCTGTTTGCATCAACGGTTTCCACGCCAAACTCCAACGGAGTGCCGTCAATCTTCACATCGAAAGTTATCTTGTACGTTACGCCAACATCGAGTCCGGCATCGGCAATGCTAACATACACCTGCTTGTCCCACGGGTTTGTCGAAGCCTCAGGAGAGCTGACTTTCAGTACATGGTTCTGTGCCACGGCCGACAATGCCATTGCACCAAGGAATAATGAAGATAAAATTTTTTTCATGTGTTTTCAGAATTAAATTAAAAATCAGTGGTTTTTCTGTTGTACATTTTTAATGTATTGCAAATAAAGCTGTTAAGACTTTATTCAATGCTATTCTATATTAAGCGTGAGTAAATATAAGCAATAAATTAATAAAGAAAAGATATTTTTTAAAATTATTTATTTTATATATGGCAATAATTGATTTGAGTCAATTGTTTCAATTAACAGTTGACAAATTTTTGAATTGAAAAAATGAAAAGAGAATTGACAATTGACATTTTTTTGAATTGAGTGTTAAAATGATTTTCTTCGGGATGCGTTCGAGATTCCTTCGAGATGCGTTCGAAATCCGTTCAGCCGAAATCGTAAAATCGGCTGAGCGGATTTTTATATTGTTACTCTTTTACATCTTCGAAGATGTGAAGATTGTTTGCAAAGTCATGAACCAAAATGCGACCATTATTGTAGTAATGCAAATTTGCATTATTGCTAATTTCCAAGCCTTCTTTTGTTTGTTCTGGACTGAATAACCTATGTGCAAAAACGACCTTCTTAGTTTTATAGTTATAAACAGCAAAACCTGAAAGGTGTCTATCCACATTCCACGTCATCAATTTGCCAACAATATAATCTCCACGAAAATCAGCAATTCCGAAACCATAATCCATTCCATCAAAATAATCATAATCGATGGAGTTTTTTGTTCTTTCTTCAGTTTTAAGAGTGTTGGCATCAATAAAATTCCAAAACAAATTATAATCTTCGTCATACGCCAATACCAGAATGTGATCGTTTTCAACGTTGATATAGAAACCGTCAATTTCACCCAAGTTGCAATGTGGCAAATCTGTATCTTCTTCGGAATCAGAAAATGCCTTTACAAGTTCGCCCGTATTTACATCTATGGCAAGGAGAATCTCATGCCAGTCATGCTTCGATTTTACCCAAAGTTTGCCGCCACAGACACCTTCAAGTACAAAGCCAAGGTCTATAGTTACATTAAAGTCAGGCTCGTAGTTATGCTGCCACAAAATGCTGCCGTCCCAGTCGTAGCGTGTAATGATATTGTCTCTGTTTGAGAAAATCATATCATTGAATACAAAACGAACACCAAGATAATCTTCTTTAAAAATCACCTTGCCTGTTTCTATATCTACAAGATTATTATAGTCATTGTAGTTCACCCCATC
>JAFZWM010000004.1 GCA_017617315.1 Bacteroidaceae bacterium | reverse complement strand
GCGGCTGAGTTTGCCGTCTTGTATGGTACCAAGACCGTAGATTGTCTCATCTTTTTTGAGGAGGAAACTCTGAGTTACCCTGAGTAAGTGTTCGTAAATAGCATGACGGGGCAATGCGGCAGACCAAGATTTTTCCGCCAAAAGGAGTTTGCCTTTTGCATCATAAAAACTGAGCGCCTTAGTCTGCGGATTGTACTTGACGGTGATTTTCGCACTCGAAACGGAATTTTGCTTCTTTGTAACAGCCACTTCTTGCGGCTTCATTGTCACCACAAGACTCTGTCCATCAACGGGTTGTTCTTTAAAATATTTTGTAACCCTTACAATTTCGGGAGTGTAAAACTCCACTTTCACATGTGCATAGTCTTCCTGCCAAACTTTACTGCTCTGTGCCCAAAGTCCCGACGGGACAAGGCACGCGAAGACAGACACAAATAGAAAAATTTTTTTCTTCATTTTGCTGCTATTAGGATTTTTTATTCGAGTTATATATTTGTATTTCGGAGAGCAAAAATACTGATAAATTTTTGTTTAACGGTTGTTTAATGTCCGAAAATGATAGTAAAAAGGCTTGAAAAATAAAAAGATATCGACCAACTGAATGTTTTTGCAGATTATTCTCATTTTGCTTGTTTTGCAGAATGATGCGTCGAAAAAAATCGGACAGAAGAACGCCTTGTCCTTCTGTCCGATGATTTGATTATTTGTTGAAAATGTATCCTAAAGATAATTGGATTACTCTGTGCTTTGTGCCTTCGCGAAGGGCATCGTTCAGTCCGAAATTGTATCGGGCATCAACCTGAAATCTGCCAAACTCGTACGAGATACCGACAGGAATAGAGAAGTCCAAATTAAATTCAGGTTCGATGTCGCCTTCCTCATCGTAACTCCAATGTTCTGTAAGTCTGTTTCCTTTCTTCTTTCCGTAAACAAAAATGCCGGGTTGGAAACCGCCTTTTATCGCCAAACCTTTCCATAGATAGACATTAAGCAGTAAGGGTAGGTTGATGTAATCCATCTTGTATACACCAAAGCCTTCAGCATGGCTGCCTTGCTGAGAGTACATGAGTCCAATAGAGTAGACACAAGGATTTGAAGTCGGAATTTGTGCCTCAAATCCAGCGTTGAATCCGTGGCGGGTGCTGAACTTGTCGTAATAATCATCGCCTGTGAGCCTTGAACAGTTAAGGCCGGCTTTGAATAACATGTTTTTGTGAGTTTTCTCTTCTTGTGCGCTGCAAATTAGCGACAAAAATGTGACAAATACTGTTAAAATGTACTTTTTAGTCATGATTTTTTACGTTATTTTGGTTCTTATATTGAATTGTTATGCTATTGAGTTTACTTCTTTGGTTTTCTGCCGAATTTATATCCAGCGGCTTTTCTGTATATTTTGCTTGTTCTGCAAAAATCCGGGCAGAACGAGTTGTTAGTCTCTTCTGCCCGGCTCTTATTAAGTGAAGTATTGAATTTTATTTTTTAAGCTTTGCAAGACTCTCCTTCAAGGCTGCAATCTTAGTCTCGGCATCGCTCTGCTTCTTGCGCTCAAGGGCAACAACCTGCTCAGGCGCATTTGCTACGAAACGCTCGTTGCCAAGCTTCTTCATTACACCTGCAAGGAAGCCTTCGAGGTGCTTCAGTTCTGCCTCCTGCTTTGCAATCTCGGCATCCATGTCGATGAGGTTGCCAAGCGGAACGGCATATTCTGTTGTACCTACAAGGAATGCTGCCGTGCCGTCTCCCTTGGCTGTAACCACCTCGACGCCCGAAAGGTTAGCCATCTTGATGATTACGCTGTTGAACGCCTCAACAGGATTGCTCTCAACCACCTGAAGGTCAACGACCTCTTTCTGTGCGATGTTCTTGCTGTTGCGAACTGCACGAACGCCGGCAACAACGTTCTTTACATCCTCAATCTGAGCGATAAGCTTGTTGTCGGCCTCGGTTGCTGCTGCAAGCTCGAGCTTAGAAACCATGATGCTCTCGCCGTCCTTGCGGTCGTAGATGTGCTGCCACAACTCCTCGGTGATGAACGGCATGAATGGGTGAAGCATCTTCAGCAAGTTGTCGAAGAATTCGAGGGTCTTGTTGTATGTTGTTGCATCGATAGGCGAGCCGTATGCAGGCTTAACCATCTCGAGATACCAGCTTGAGAACTCGTCCCAGAACAGCTTGTATACAGCCATCAGAGCCTCGCTCAGACGGTATTTTGTAAACAAGTCCTTCAGTTCCTCGTTAGTCTTCTTAAGTTGAGCCTCGAACCATTCTGTAGCAATCTTGCTGCTCTCTGGCTGAGCTATGTCTGCTGTGTTCCAGCCCTTTACAAGGCGGAACGCGTTCCATATCTTGTTGTTGAAGTTACGTCCCTGCTCGCAAAGGCTCTCGTCGAACAGAATGTCGTTGCCGGCTGGGGCAGAAAGCATCATACCCATGCGAACGCCGTCTGCGCCGTACTTCTCGATAAGCAAGAGTGGGTCTGGAGAGTTTCCGAGCGACTTAGACATCTTGCGGCCAAGCTTGTCGCGCACGATACCTGTGAAGTATACGTTGCGGAAAGGCACATCCTTCATGTACTCTTCGCCCGCCATAATCATACGAGCCACCCAGAAGAAGATGATATCCGGACCAGTTACGAGGTCGGCAGTTGGATAGTAGTACTTAATCTCGTCGTTGCCCGGTGTGTTGATGCCGTCGAACAGAGATACAGGCCACAACCATGAAGAGAACCAAGTGTCGAGCGCATCCTCATCGCGTGTAAGCTGGTCGATGGTGATATTCTCGAAGCCTGCAATCTTCTGTGCCTCTTTCAGAGCCTCCTCGGCAGTAAGAGCCACTACATATTTCTCCTCCTCGCCCTCGGCTGTAGGCAAGAAATATGCAGGGATGCGGTGTCCCCACCAAAGCTGGCGAGAGATACACCAGTCCTGAATATTCTCGAGCCAGTTGCGGTATGTTGTAACGTATTTAGTAGGGTAGAACTTAATCTTGCCTTCGAGTACCGGAGGAAGAGCGATGTCGGCAAAATGCTTCATCGACAGGAACCACTGCTTGCATAGACGAGGCTCAACGGCTGTGTCCTGATTTCTTTCAGAATAGCCAACCTTGTTGTCGTAGTCCTCAATCTTCTCCATAAGGCCTGCGTTCTGAAGGTCGATGGCAATCTGCTTGCGCACGTCCATTCTGTCCTGACCAACATACATGCCGGCAGCCTCAGAGATTGTTCCGTCTGGGTTGAAGATGTCGATAGTCTCAAGATTGTGAGTCTTGCCAAGGGCATAGTCGTTCACATCGTGAGCCGGAGTAACCTTCAGACAGCCAGTACCGAACTCGATATCAACATAGCGGTCCTCGATAACCGGGATAACGCGGTTTACAAGCGGAACGATTACCTTATGACCGCGAAGCCACTGGTTCTTAGGGTCTTTAGGGTTGATACACATTGCAGTATCGCCCATGATAGTCTCTGGACGTGTGGTAGCCACAACTGCGTAGTAGCGGCCCTTCTCGTCCTTGTGCAGCACTTCGCCCTCCTCGCTGGTTGGAACAACTGGGTTGGTGTCGGCATCGGCCACATAGTAGCGAAGGTGGAATAGCTTGCTCTTCTCGTCGCGGTAGATAACCTCCTCGGTAGAGAGAACTGTCTGAGCCTTTGGGTCCCAGTTAACCATTCTCAGGCCGCGGTAGATGAGTCCCTTCTTGTAAAGGTCAACGAACACCTTCATCACGCTCTCCGAACGCTTGTCGTCCATAGTGAACGCCGTGCGGTCCCAGTCGCATGATGCGCCGAGCTTGCGCAGCTGCTTCAGGATGATGCCGCCGTGCTCGTTTGTCCAGTCCCAAGCGTGTTTCAGGAACTCCTCGCGAGTAAGGTCGCGCTTCTTGATGCCCTGCTCGGCCAGACGGTTTACAACCTTAGCCTCGGTTGCGATAGATGCGTGGTCTGTTCCCGGAACCCAGCAAGCGTTCTTGCCGTCGAGACGTGCCTTGCGGATAAGAATATCCTGAATAGTATTGTTAAGCATGTGTCCCATGTGAAGCACACCTGTAACATTTGGTGGAGGGATGACGATAGTATAAGGTTCACGACCGTCTGGCTTGCTGCTGAAAAGCTTGTTGTCAAGCCAGTACTGATACCATTTCTCCTCTACTTCAGAGGGATCGTATTTGCTTGCTAATTCCATATATAATTAAGTTTTTTATTTGCAAATTTCAAAACGCGGCAAAGTTAGTAAAAAAAAGCGTATCTTTGTACCTGAAAAACCAAATATATGCACAAAAAGATTCTACAGATTGCCGTTCCGGCGATAATAAGTAACATAACCGTACCGCTTTTGGGTCTGGTCGATGTGGTTATCGTCGGTCATCTGGGCGCGGCGGCGTATATCGGAGCCATAGCCGTGGGCGGCATGATGTTCAGTCTGATATATTGGATTTTCGCCTTCCTGCGCATGGGAACGAGCGGCATGACGGCTCAGGCGTGGGGCAGAAGGAATCTCGACGAGGTGGCACGCCTTTTTGTGCGCTCCATGGCAATAGCCTTTGCCATCGGGCTGATTCTCATCGTGTTGCAGAAACCCATCGTGGGTGTGGTGTTCCGCTTTATCTCGGCATCCGATGATGTGCGGCTTCTTGCCTGCCGCTATTTCGGCATCTGCATCTGGGGCGCTCCGGCGGCTCTGGGCATGTTCAGTCTGTCGGGCTGGTACATAGGCGTGCAGAATTCGCGCCTGCCAATGTGGGTAGCCATCATTCAGAACGTGGTGAACATTGTGGTGAGCACGGTTCTCGTCATCTTCTTCGGAATGAAGATTGAGGGCGTTGCCATCGGCACTCTTGTGGCGCAGTATGCCGCTCTTCTGCTGGCTCTCGGGTTGTGCCGCAAATACTACGGAAGGGTGGTTGGAAGGGCAGAGATAATGAAGTCGTTCGGGCGCGGCGAGATGATGCGCTTCTTCGGCGTAAACGGCGACATCTTTCTGCGTATGCTCTGCCTCGTTGCCGTAACGGTCTACTTCACCTCGGCCGGGGCGAGGAACGGCGATGTGGTTCTTGCCGTAAACACCCTTATAATGCAGTTCTTCACCCTGTTCTCGTACTTTATGGACGGCTTTGCATATGCCGGCGAGGCCCTCTGCGGAAAGAGCAAGGGCAGTGGCGACTATCCGCAGTTCCGTGCCACGGTAAGAGCCTTGTTCGGGTGGGGCGTCGTGCTTGCCGGGATTGTCTCTTTAGTGTATCTTGCTGGCGGCGGACTGTTTGTTGGGATGATGACCGACGACGCATCGGTCGTGGCCGAGTCGGCACATTATATTATGTGGGCGGGGCTGATTCCCGTAGCCAGTTTTGCGGCTTTTCTGTTCGACGGCATCTTTGTGGGAATAACCGCCACAAAGGGCATGCTCGTGTCTATGTTTACCGCCATGCTTTGCTTCTTCGGAGTCGTTACATTATGTAATGATTACAATAACCATGTATTGCTTTTTGCCTTCGTTCTTTATCTGTTTGTGAGGGGTGTTGTTCAGTACGCAATTTACAAGTTGTATATAATCCGCAAATTTATCTAATTTTGCAAAGTGGAGTTTGAAAAATAAACCGACTTTTCTTATAGACTTAAATTTTTGGGGCTATTATGCTTCGTTTTTGTAAAAAAAGAAAAGCGTAATGTTTCTTATTTGATATAATGGCTTAATTTTGGCAACGCTAAAAATAGACTTAATATTATATAAAAAAACAACTTGTATTACGTAGTTAAATAAAGAAATGTTTAAAAACTTTCATGGATTCCATTTAGTAGAATCTTATCACAACAGTAAAGGCCAGAAACGATTCAGGGTAGAAGGCTATACCAAGGCTGTAATTGCAGCTATAATTTCGATTGTTATTGCATGTCTGCCAACTGAGGTTTTTGGCATTCCGAATCTTAATCCGGTACAGCAGAGAGTTATCGCGGTATTTTGCTTTGCCGCCATCATGTGGCTTTCAGAGGCTATCCCGTCGTGGTGTACCTCGGTGCTCATCATCGTGGTTATGCTCTTTACCATATCCGACAAGTCGCTGACCTGTTTCATGGCAGCAAAGGAGCAGGGCGCTCTGTACGTTCCTTACAAGAGCCTGATGCATTGCTTTGCCGACCCGACAATACTTCTGTTCATCGGCGGTTTTGTGCTTGCCATCGGCATGACTAAGACCAAGCTCGACGTGGTGCTTGCCAAGAAGCTGCTTGCGCCGTTCGGCACAAATCCAACTACAATCCTCCTCGGATTCATTCTTGTAACAGCCATCTTCTCGGCATTCGTCAGCAACACGGCAACGGCGGCTATGATGCTTGCCTTCCTTGCTCCGGTATTGCGTACAATGCCCGAGGGCAGCAAGGACCGCACGGCTCTGGCTCTTGCCATTCCTATCGGAGCTAACATCGGCGGTATTGCAACGCCTATCGGTACGCCTCCAAACACCATCGTGCTGGGCTACATGAACGAGACTCTCGACATGAGCATCAGCTTTGGCGAGTGGATGCTCAAGATGGTTCCGCTGGTGGTTGCCCTTCTGCTTTGCGGATGGGTTATGCTCCGCATCCTGTTCCCATTCTCTCAGAAGGAGGTTAAGCTCGAGATTGAGGGCGAGTTCAAGCCCGACACACATACATGGATTGTTATTGCCACGTTCATCGTTACCATCTTCCTGTGGTGCTTCAGCGACCGCTTGGGGTGGGGCTTGAACAGCAATATCGTGGCCATGCTTCCGATTGCGATTTTCGCCGTTTCGGGAATCCTTACAAAGCGCGACCTTGAGGAGATTAACTGGGCTGTGCTGTGGATGGTTGCCGGAGGTTTCGCCCTTGGCGTTGCCCTCAACACAACCGAGCTGAGCAAGGTTCTGGTAGATGCCATTCCGTTCTCACAGTGGAGCGCGCTGCTCGTCATGATTGTTTCGGGCGTCGTATGCTTCGGATTCTCTAACTTCATCAGCCACTCGGCTGCCGCATCTCTTCTCACACCAGTCCTCGGCGTTGTTGCCGGAGCCATGGTTTCGGGCGGAGTGCTCGATGCCGGCGGCGTGGCTCAGATGCTCATCGGAATCGCAATAGCAGCCAGCGTTTCTATGATTCTGCCAATCTCTACTCCTCCTAACGCCATTGCCCACTCAACGGGCTTCATCAAGCAGAACGACATGATGCTTGTTGGCGTTATCATGGGTGTTCTTGGCTTGGTCATCGGCTATTGCTGGATGTTCCTTGTATTCTAAACATAAGTAAAAGGAAAATAGATTTCTTCAGGCTCGTATCTTTGTGAAAAGATGCGGGCTTTTTTATGCTCGTTTTTCACACTCGCGTCCCGAACGCATCTCGAAGGAATCCCGAAGGGGGTTTTCGCTTGCCGCCCTTCTTGCCACCTTCTTTCCGTAAACACCCCCCCTTTTCGAAAAAGTACTTTTTTTTTGATTTTTGAAAAATATTCTTATATTTGCATGCGGAAACTATCTCGCAATTTAACTGAAATGCGTAAATAGCTGACTTTTAATCTTATTATAAGTGCAAAAACAATTATTTAAATTCTAAAACAAAGAAATGAAAACATTCTTCACAATGTTGATTGCCGTGCTGATGCTAAGCGTTCAGCCAGTTTCGGCAAAAGGAAAGGTAGTGGTATGGGAACGCCCAGTTGTAACCGAGGAAAACACCCAAATAGATGGGTATTTCAACACGCTTCTTGACATAAAGCGCGTTGAGTTTGCTAGCGACGAGACGCGCGTGATGATGCACGTTGCCAATCGCCCCGACTCTTGGATTCAGTTTGCCTCTGCCACTCGTCTGGAGGCTGCCGGCAAGCAGTATGCCTTGAAAAAATGCGACGGCATAGAGCTCGACAAGCACATCTATCTTAAAGGGCGTGGCGAAACAGATGTCGTGTTCCACTTCGAGCCGCTGCCGTCATCTGCCACAAAATTCGATTTTGTAGAGGGCGATGCCAAGGGAGCATTCATAATCCGTGGCGTGCAGAACTTCGGCTCGGTGGCGCAGCAGATGTATCCTACAAGCTGGCGAAACGAGCAGACGGGCGACTGGGAGATTGGCTTCTACGAGGACTTTGCAATATACGACTGCAAGTTCTGGAACTACAAGCAGAAGCAGCAGAAGGGCGACAAATACATGTTTGTGCTCGAAAATGACGGCAAGGAAATCGTGGTGAATGCCGACAAGATAAAGGACGGCAAGCGCATAATTGCCATAGATGGCAAGAAAGCCACTTATTCGCTCCTTACATCTATTACTTTGCCCGACTATCCTACGAAAGACACGAATCCAACCTTCAAGAACACACATTTCAAGACCGATACCGTAACGCTTGTGGGCTGGCTCAGAAACAGACCGCGTGCCGAACGGTATGATGACAATTCGTACAATGTTAATTTTACCAATCCAATAACGGGAGAGGACGTAAATGTTTTCGGCAAAATGGATTCGCTTGGCAGATTTGTAGTAAAAGTGCCGATGCCAAACTCTTTCGAGGCGTTTTTCGATTGGGACAGAACATTCATCCGCACAATCCTTGAGCCGGGCGAGACTTACTTCTTGTTCTACGACTTCAAGTTCGGGCACAAGTTCTTTATGGGCAAAAACTGCCGTCTGCAAAACGAAACGCTTGCCTATCAGTACAGATGGCAGCAGTATCGGTATAAATATGACATGACCGAAGACGATGCGAGAAAGATGTTTGACGGTATGAAAACGCAGAACTCTGATATCGTGGCAGAGCTGAAGGAGATTGCCGAGAAGCATCCAACGGTTTCCGACCGCTTCTTTGCATATCGCGCCAAAAGCTACGAGGCAGAGGCTGCATACTATAATTTTGTTGCACAGTCGTTTGCAAATAAGTACGATTTTGTTCGCGAGATTGTAGATGCTAATCTTAAAGACTTATGGTCTAAGCGCAACGAAAACAGCCTTATGTGCCGTGCGTTCTGGAAATTTCAGGAATATTATGTAAGGAGAATGACTACTTTTTACAGCAAGTATGTCGTTCTTCCTTCACGTAGCCAAGATGGCGAGGCGATTTACGAATATTTATATCCGCAGATTCTGCGACGCTATCGCGATGCCGGAAAGGTAAAGATTACAGACGACGAACTGGCTCAACTCGAGCGTAACGCCGCAGAGTGGAGAAGTACTTTGGAGGCTGATTACGACAAACGGAATGAGAAGCCGAACGATTATATGAAGAAGAGTGCCAAGATTCTGGAGCGCGAAGACATAAAGAAGGTTCTCGACGACGAAAATTCTTTGTTCGACTTATACATATTTCTTGAAATTGCCGAGTCTTTGAATATTGACAAGGATACGCGCGACATTCTTGTTTCAAGATTTTTGTACGGCAGCATGACGGATACAGGCGAGCCGCTTAACGAAACGGCTGCGCGTTATGTAGACGAACTGGTGTCGCAGCCATCTGCCAAGGCCGCTATCAACACTTTGCAGAACAAGTATCTGGCTCTTGCCAAGAAAGATGTGTCTAAATACACAAGGTCGGCATCAGATATTGCCGGAATGACCGAGGGCGAGAAGATTCTGCGCAAGATAATAGAGCCTTACAAGGGTAAGATTATTCTGCTCGATGTGTGGGGAACTTGGTGCATGCCTTGCCGAATGGCTCTGGAAAAAAGCAAGCAGGAATACGAGAGCCTGAAGGACTACGACCTTGTGTATCTCTACCTTGCCAACCGCAGCCCCGAAGATGCTTGGAAGAATGTGATAAAGCAGTATGATGTAACGGGCGACAACGTGGTTCACTACAACCTGCCAGCCGACCAGCAGAGTGCCGTTGAGCGTTTCGTGGGCGTAAAGGGCTATCCAACCTACCGTCTGATTGACCGCAACGGCAATCTGGTAGACGTAGATGTTGATGCGCGCAGCATCGACGTTCTCAAAAAGGTTCTTGACAAGATAAAGTAACGGGCTGCCTGATATGAAAAAAAGTGCCGCGGCAATCAATCTTTGTCGCGGCACTTTTTATAATCGTAAATAAATTGTCAGGCTGTCTGTTCTTTCATCATCTTCAGCCATTTCAGATAGCCGAAGATGGCGAAAACCGTATAAATTCCGTAGATACATGCCTTAAACGGAATGCCCTTGTGAATGTAGAGCGCAAAGCTTATGGCATCTACAACCAGCCACAGCAGCCATTGCTCAACGTACTTGTGCGCCAAGGCCCACAGAGCCACGATGCTTAGTGCCGTGGTAAAGGCATCGCTCACCGGAACGGTACTGTTGGTGTAGTTGGCAAGAAACCACCATATAGCCAGCCATATAATCATCGTGCATGCCGCAACGGGAAGGATGTACGACTTCTTCAGATGCGTGATAGGCATGTCGCCTGCGCCGTGCTTGTCATCCTTTCGCCCAAGCTTCCAGATGGCAACGCCGTAAACAGACGTGAGGCAGTAGTAAACCGCCATTCCGAAGTCGGCATAAAGCCCCGCCTTGAAATACAGCACCATGTCTATTGCCGGCATAACTATGCTTGCCAGCCACAGCCAGATGTTCGCCTTGTATTCGAGGTAAAGATAGACAAGACCAACGGCGAAGCCCAGAATATCGAGGAATTTAAGTGTATCCATTTTTTATGTCAGAATTTTAGGGTGATGTTGCCCATCATCGTAAAGCCAGCCATCGGAACGAATCCAAGCTGATAGTATCGGTTGTCGTTTGGATGTCCGTAGCTTTCGCAGATGGCAGAATAAACCCATCCGCTTGTGGCATATCGTGCGTTGAACACGTTGTTGAAGTCGAGCCCGAAGACAGCCTCCTTTATGTGCAGCGGCTTTATCGGCATAGTGTAGCCCAGATGTATGTTCGATACGCTGAAGGCTGGCAGAGAGCGGTCTTTGTTCTCGGTATTGTCGAGATACTGACGGCCTACTGCCGATGTGTGCCAAACCGCCGTCATTCCCTTGTGGTGGAAGCTGAGGAAGGCGTTGCCCGTGAAGGCTGGCGAGAAGGCGAGGGTAGAGTTGTCGTAGTGGATTGTTCTGAACTTAGCCTTGCTGTCCCAGTCTTCAACAACCTCGTCGAAATCCTTAATCTTGTTCTGGCTAACCGCCATGTTAAGGTCGAGGCTCAGCCAAGGCGTGAAGTCGGCTCCGCATTGCAGCTCTATTCCGGCGCGATAGCTGTCCTTGATGTTCGTTGTCAGCTTCTCGCCAATCTCGTTCTCTTGTCCTGTCTGCACAAACTGGTCGGTATAGTCCATGTAATACAGATTTATTCCGAAGCGGTATTTCTTGCAGCTAAGGGTGTAGCCAAGCTCGTAGTCAAGGAGCGATTCGGCTTTCGGAGCAGGATATGAGCCGTTGTCGGTAAAATTGTTGCGCTCAGGCTCGCGATGGCTCAAGGCTGCTGAACCGTAGACGCGGTGTTCGCCCATAGTCCACGAGAATCCGGCTTTCGGATTGAAAAAGTCGTATTTCTTGTCGATGTCCAGTTTTTGGTTGTAGAAACCGCTATTGTTGTCGTAAAACTTGTCGTTGATTCCGTCGGTCTTGTAGCCAACGTGGCGATACTGAATGTCGGCAAACACGTTCCAGTTGTCGGTTATGCTGAATGCCGCCTTTGCAAACGCGCTTCCGTCGGTCTTTGTCGCGTCAGAATCGTAATAGTCGTATCTGCCGTTTTTAAGGAATGTGGCAGCAATATCCTTGTCGGCAATATAAGTGATGTAGCCGAAGTGGTTTCCGCTGAAATACTGCATAGCCACGCCGCCTACGATGTCCCAGCGGTTGCGCTTGTAGCTTGTGTTCCACACCAGTCCGTAGGTATTCTGCTCAAGGCCTTTCTTGCGCACAAAGTCGCTTCTCTTCACTGCGTTGCCGTCGGCATCAGTATATTTCAGACCGAATTTGGAGAGTTTGTAGTTGTAGCGGAACTGGTCGTAATATCCGTATCCGTAAGTGTAGCGTGCCGATGCCGTTGTGCTCCAATAGTTGTTTATGTCCCACGCAAACGACAGAATGTTGTGGTCTTGCCAGAAGTTGTCGGTCGTTCTGCTCCATAGCGAGCCGTCGTTCATCTCGTAACGCTTGGTTATGTATTTTCCATTGGCATCCTTTGCAAAGTTTCCACTTTCGTCGTAAACGAGTCGCTCGTAAAGCGAGTTGAAGCGTCCCAATCCGGCATCGTACATGTCTTTGTATGTCTTTATGCCTGTGTTTGCGCCGTATGTTCCGTCCATCAGACTAAGGTCGTCGTCGCCGGCAGTAATGCCGCTCCAAGCTTGTCCGGTTTTCTCAAAGTTGCCTATGTTCTTGTATCTGATCTGAATACGGTCGTTCATCCATGTCAGACCGCCGTAGTATGAGCCCGAGCGTCCTGCCGTTCCGTGAATGAATCCGTCGGTATTCGTTTCGTGGTATGCTCCGTCTATGATAAGGTGTTTGAAGAGCAGGCCCGATGAGAGCGATACTCCGGCGTTCCAAGTGTTGTAAGAGCCGTATGAGGCCGACACCTCGGCTGTCGGTGTTGGCGAAGGTGTGGCAGTTGAGAGAGCCACCGTTCCGCCGAATGCGCCGTCGCCGTTGGTTGATGTTCCAACGCCTCGCTGAATCTGTACCGAGCCGAGCATTGCTCCGTAGCTGTTCATGTTAGCCCAGAAAACGCATTGGTCTTCGGGCGAGTTGAGCGGCATTCCGTCGAGCGTTACGTTTATGCGCGAGTCGCCTGCGCCGCGGATTCTCATGTACGATGTTCCTGTACCGACGCCGTTGTCGCTCCACGCAATAACGCCCGGAGTCTGCGAAAACAGCATCGGCAGTTCCTTGCCAGTCCGTGCAAATGATTGCAGTTCTGCCTTCTTGATATTCGTAATGGCATACGGAGCGTTCTTCTGCGCTCTTACGCCGTTAACAACAACCTCTTGCATCTGTTCAATCTTCAGCGAGTCGTACTGCGCATGTGCAGCCGTCGCCACGGACATTGTTGAAATGCCCAGCAATACAATCTTTTTCATGTTCATCTAAAAAAAACGGGGGAGTTGTGTCCGAAAAACAACCTATCCATACCTACGTCGGCATTATCCGATTCAGGTTCGAGGGTATCATCTCAGCCAACAAACGGTTAGCACCCCTTGATAATTGTTAAAAAACGGTGCAAAAGTACAAATTTTCTGCCAATCAAGAAACAAAAACCGTTCCGATTATTTTTTCGAGGCGTGGAATTTCGCTTTTTCAGATAGCTTATACAAAAAAAGAGGATTCCATTTTCTGGAATCCCCCTTCTTGAAAAATATGGTCAAATGTGATTCTATTACAGAATTGTCTTGACAGCCTCAAGCATACCCTTTGACTGGATAAGGTCGAGGTACTCCTTGACAAGAGCAGTAAGACCAGGAACCTCGTTGAGGTTCTGCTTGCTCTCCTTCCAGATAACGTCTGTTGCGCCAAGAACGCCCTCTGCAACCTTCTGAGTGTCGCCAGTAGCCCAAAGCTGAGTAAGAAGATCCATAATCTCCTGTGCGTCGTTTGGCTGGATAGGAGCGCCGTCCTCGCGAACGCCACCCTTGTAGTAAGTGATGATTGCTGCCAAACCGAATACCAAGCCCTTTGGAAGCTCGCCCTTGCGCTCAAGATAAATCTTAAGACCTGGAAGGTCGCGAGTCTCGAACTTAGGGAATGAGTTAAGCATGATAGAAGTAACCTGATGGTCAACGTATGGGTTCTTGAAACGCTCAACAACATCGGCTGCAAACTTCTGAAGCTCGTCCTTTGGAAGGTCGAGAGTCTCCATCAACTCGCCAAACTGTACCTTCTCGATGTACTTGCCAAGAACAGGGTGGTTGCAAGCATCGCGAACGATGTTAACACCGCTGAGGTAAGTAACAGGAGAGAGAACAGTGTGAGGGCCGTTGAGCAATGTTACCTTACGAGCGTGGTATGGAGCCTCGCTCTCGGCAATAAGAACGTGAAGGCCTGCCTTCTCTGCTGGGAACTCAGCACGAAGCTCGTCGCAAGTCATGTTGCTTGCCTTCTCGATAACCCACAAGTGGAAGATTTCAGCCTGAACAACCAAGTTGTCGGCATAGCCTATCTTCTCCTGAATGTCCTTGATTTCGTTGCGTGGGAAGCCCGGAACGATACGGTCAACCAATGTAGCGCATACATAGTTGTACTTCTCGAACCACTCCTTGAATGCAGCATAGTCAGCACCGAAGTCAGCCTTCCAAAGCTCGATGTACTTCTCGATGCACTCCTTCAGGTGGTGGCCGTTAAGGAAGATAAGCTCGCAAGGCATGATGATGAGACCCTTCTTAGGATCGCCGTTGAATGTCTTGAAACGACGGTAGAGAAGCTGTGTAAGCTTGCCCGGATATGATGATGCAGGAGCATCGCTGAACTTGCAGTTAGCATCGAAAGTGATGCCGGCCTCAGTTGTGTTAGAGATAACGAAGCGGATTTCTGGCTGGTCAGCAAGAGCCATGAAAGCAGCGTTCTGTGAGTATGGGTTAAGAGCGCGGCTGATAACGTCGATGCGAGTAAGGCTGTTTACTGCCTTGCCCTCGTCAAGACCCTGAAGATTAACGTGATACATACAGTCCTGACCGTTGAGCCACTCAACCATACCTTTCTCGATAGGCTGCACAACTACTACGCTACTGTTGAAATTAGTCTTCTGGTTCATGTTGTAGATAATCCAATCTACAAAAGCACGAAGGAAGTTACCCTCACCAAACTGAATGATTCTTTCAGGCGCGCATGACTTAGGCGCTGTTCTTTTGTTTAATGCCTGCAACATAATAATATCTGTTTTTTTTGTTAATAAATTTCTTAAATGTTTCTGATAAACACCACAAAAGTACGAATAAATTTTGTAATACCAAATTTATTTTATACTTTTGTGTGCGATAACACTAAAAAACGGCGAATTTGATGCTGTTTAACATTTAACGACATTTTAATCAAAAAAATATATAAAAATAATGAAACAGTTTATGGACGAAAACTTCTTGTTGCAGACTGAAACTGCACAGAAGTTGTATCACGAGCATGCTGCAAAGATGCCTATCATTGATTACCACTGCCACCTCATCCCTCAGATGGTTGCAGAGAACAAGCGCTTCGAGTCTATTGCGCAGATCTGGCTTATGGGCGACCACTACAAGTGGAGAGCAATGCGCTCTAACGGTGTTGACGAGCGTTTCTGCACAGGCAAGGATACTACCGATTGGGAGAAGTTTGAGAAGTGGGCAGAGACTGTTCCTTACACATTCCGCAACCCTCTTTATCACTGGACTCACCTTGAGCTGAAGACTGCTTTCGGAATCAATGAAACTTTGAACCCTACTAACGCTAAGGCAATCTATGACAAGTGTAACGACCTCATCAAGAATGACCCTAAGTTTACTCCACGCGGCTTGATGGCTCACTATAATGTTGAGACTGTTTGTACTACCGACGATCCTGTTGACACTCTTGAGTGGCACAAGATTGTTGCTGCCGACCCAACTTGCAAGACTCGCATGATCCCTGCATGGCGCCCAGACAAGGCTATGGCTGTTGAGGTTCCTGCCGAGTTCAAGGCATATGTTGACAAGTTGGCTGAGATGGCTGGCATGACAATCTCTAACTTCAATGACTTTGTTGATGCTCTTCAGAAGCGTCACGACTTCTTCGCATCTATGGGATGTAAGCTTTCTGACCACGGTATCGAGGAGTTCTATGCTGAGGATTATACAGATGCTGAAATCAGCGCAATATTTAATAAGGTATATGGCGGTGCACAGCTTACAGAGGAGGAGAACCTCAAGTTCAAGAGCGCAATGATGTATGTATTTGCCGTTCAGGATGCTGAGGCTGGCTGGACACAGCAGTTCCACTACGGTGCTATCCGCAACAACAATACTAAGATGTTCAAGCAGCTTGGTCCTGACACTGGCTTCGACTCAATCGGCGAGTTCAACACAGCCAAGAAGTGCTCTAAGTTCCTTAACCGCCTTAACATGGAGGGCAAGCTTGCAAAGACTATCCTTTACAACCTTAACCCATGTGCTAACGAGGTTCTTGCAACTATGCTTGGCAACTTCCAGGACGGTTCTGTTCCGGGCAAGATCCAGTGGGGTTCAGGATGGTGGTTCCTCGATCAGAAGGACGGTATGCAGAAGCAGATGAACGCTCTTTCTGTTCTTGGTCTTCTTTCACGCTTCGTTGGTATGCTTACCGACTCTCGTTCATTCCTTTCTTATCCACGTCATGAGTACTTCCGTCGTATCCTTTGTAACCTTATCGGTAACGATATCGAGAACGGCGAGATTCCATACGTTGGCTACGAGGCTGAGCGCATGAACCAGATGGTTGAGGATATCTGCTACAACAACGCTAAGAATTATTTCAACTTCTAATAGTTGGCAATAGTATATTTTTGGTTAAGGCGTACGCTTCGCGCGTGCGCCTTTTTTTATGTCTGTGCGTCTGTTCTTTTAAACGTCAGTTCGGCTTGACTTCAATTATATCCATTACCGTTGATAAGGAAACTACTGGCTATGTATTGGCTACCTTCACTAAATAATGATAAACGGTTGTGGCTTATGTACGGCTTATGTACGGCTTATTTGTGGCTTGTTTGTGGCTTGTTTGCCCGAATCATCTCCGAACCATCTTCGAATCTTCCCCGTTGCTTCCCCGTAGCTACTCCGTTCCTACCCCGAACCTTGAATCTGTGTTGAATCTACCTTGCCAGGTTTTTTCAACTTTCAATTTTCAACTAAAGAAATTGTCAATTGTGAATTGCTTTCAATTTTCAACATTCAACTTTCAAGTTCTCATTGTCAATTGTCCATTGTCAATTGTGAATTGTTAGTTTTTTTCAACTTTCAACTCTCAACTTTCAAGTCCTCTATGTTATATTTTTATGATTACTGCGGCAGAAGTCATTTTTTTTGTCTAATTTTGCAACGGCTTATTGGCTTGCCCCGAAACGGCGTTTTCCGGCGGCAGGTACACTGGATTAAAACAAAACGAAAAAAGTATGAAGTATGCACTTGTTACAGGCGCATCGCGAGGACTGGGCAGAGCTATCGCCCTGAAGATTGCGAGCATGAACATTCCTGTAATAATCAATTATCAGAATAACGAGGAGGCTGCGCGCCAGACCTTGGATGACATTGTTAATAACGGCGGAAGTGCCGAACTGATGAGATTCAACGTAGCGGTAAAGGACGAAGTTCAGACCGCCCTGAACGGCTGGGAGGCTGCACATCCCGACGATTATATTGCCTATCTGGTAAACAACGCAGGTGTGCGCCGCGACAACGTGCTGTTTATGATGCCCGACAAGGACTGGCACGATGTTGTCGATACCACTCTCACCGGATTCTACAACGTAACCCAGAGCGTTATCGTAAAGATGATGATGCGCAAGCACGGTGGAAAAATCGTGAACATGGCATCGCTCTCTGGTATCAAGGGAATGGCTGGCCAGACAAACTACAGCGCGGCAAAGGCGGCTCTGATAGGTGCTACAAAGGCCTTGGCACAAGAGGTGGCTGTGCGTGGCGTTACGGTAAATGCCGTGGCTCCGGGTTTCATCGAGACCGACATGACAAAGGAACTGCCGGTTGACGAACTGAAGAAAATGGTTCCGATGAACCGTTTCGGAAAGCCCGAAGAGGTGGCCGAACTTGTTGCCTTCCTGCTTTCAGATGCGGCAAGCTACATTACCGGCGAGGTTATCTCAATAAACGGCGGACTTTATACTTAAATTGACAATTGATAATTGACAGTTGACAATTAAGGGAAAAACGAGTAGTGTGAATTCGCGTAAGAATCGCAATAAGCGCAGATAAAATAAAGTAAATGAGAAGAGTAGTTATTACAGGCATGGGAATTTGGTCGTGCCTTGGATATAATGTAGAGGAAGTGAGACAGAGCCTTTACGAAGGCAAATCGGGCATCGGCGTTGAGCCAGAACGACTCGACTACGGATACCAGTCGGGCTTGACCGGCATTGTCAAGCTTCCGCAGCTGAAGGGCGTCATCGACCGTCGTCTGCGCCGCGGATTCTCCGAAGAGGCCGAGTTTGCTTTCATGGCAAGCAAGGAAGCCTTCGAGATGGCTGGCATCAGCGACGAGTATCTGATAAACAACGAGGTGGGCTGTATCTTCGGCAACGACTCGTCGGCAAAGCCTGTAATCGAGGCTTCTAAGATAATGGAGGAGAAGCGCGACACCGAACTGCTCGGTCAGAACTTCATCTTTCAGGCCATGAACTCTACGGTGAACATGAACATGAGTACCGTGTTCCACCTCAAGGGCGTAAACTTCTCGATAAGTGCCGCTTGCGCCAGCGGAAGCCATTCCATCGGCATCGGCTACATGCTCATAAAGCAGGGATTGCAGGACATGGTGCTGTGCGGAGGAGCGCAGGAGGTGAACTATTATTCAATGGCTTCGTTCGATGCTCTCGGAGCTTTCTCGAAAAAGATGGGCGAGCCGACAAAGGCATCGCGACCGTTCGACCGCGACCGCGACGGACTGATTCCGAGCGGAGGAGCGGCGGCTCTCGTTCTGGAGGAATATGAACATGCCGTGGCTCGCGGAGCAAACATCCTTGCCGAGGTATGCGGCTACGGATTCTCGTCAAACGGAACGGCCGTAATCAGTCAGCCAAGCGATGACGGTTGCGTGATAGCCATGCAGCGCGCTATGGATGATGCTGGTGTTTCGGCCGACGAAATCGACTATATAAACGCTCATGCCACAAGTACGCATCTGGGCGATATGTACGAGGCTATTGCCCTGAACCGCCTGTTCAACGGCAAGCACGCCCTTATCAGTTCTACAAAGGGCATGACGGGCCACGAATGTTGGATGGCAGGCGCAAGCGAGATTGTATATTCAACCCTTATGATGCAGAACAATTTCGTAGCTCCAAACATAAATCTCGACAACCGCGACGAGTATTCAGAACCGCTGAACCTTGCCGATAAAACGGTTGATACCGAGGTTAATACCGTTCTGAGCAACTCCTTCGGATTTGGAGGCACTAACAGCGCATTGGTTATAAAGAAACTTTAATATTACCAAATTATTTACATAAAAATTAAATTACAAAGACTATGAAGAAATTTTTGTTTTTGATGGTTGCATTGTTTTCAGCAATGACAATGCATGCTAAGGATGATGTTACAATTAAGAGTGGCTCACTTTCAGAGATTAAGGCTGCCGGCAGTTCAAAGGTGTTCATCGTGTGGGATTACTCTGCCGCAACATTGGAAGGAAAGAATGTTACTGAATTTCTGAAGGAGAAGGGCGAAGACTGGGTACAGGCTTATCCGGGAGAGCTTGCTGAGGCTGAGGCAGAGTTTGCCAAGACCGTAAATGAGAGCAAGTTCGTAAAGGTAACGACTAACAAGGATGAGGCTCAGTATATCATTACTATCAAGGCAAAGAATTTCGACTATGGAAATACTGCCGCTTCTGTTATTGTCGGTTTTGGTGCAGGTGATGCACACCTTGATGCCATCGTAGAATTTAACAAGAAGGGCAGCAAGGAAACTCTTGCAGTGCTTGATGTTGATGGCGTTCCTGGCAATGGCTTTGGCAACGAGCGTCGCCGTAGAAATACATACGAGGAACTTGGAGAGTGGGTTGTTAAACTAATCAAGAAGGGAAAGTAATTTGTAATAATCTACATTCATAATAATGAATTTATCTCCCTCATTAAAGAAGAAATATACTTCCGAACAGCTTTCGGCAAGAGATGCCCAGCGTCTGGCCGAGTTCATAGCGTGGGGGCCTGTCGTGTTTCAGGCTTCGCGACTGATGCTCAAGTTCGGAATTCTTGAATATCTTAGAAACAGCGACAACGGCCTTACCGAGGACGAGGTGGTTGAAAAGACAGGCTTGTCTAAGTATGCGGTAAAATGCTTGCTCGAGGCTTCGCTGTGCATCGGCACGATTATTATCGACGATGAGACCGACCGTTATTCTATTTCAAAAGCCGGATGGTTTCTGATTAACGACCCGGCAACGCGCGTGAACATCGACTTCAACCACGACGTGAATTACGAAGGATGGTTCAAGCTCGAGGAATCGCTCAAGAACGGCAAGCCCGAAGGACTGAAGCACTTTGGCAACTGGCCTACAATCTACGAAGGACTGTCGAGTCTGCCCGATCAGGTGCAGAAAAGCTGGTTCGGGTTCGACCATTTCTACAGCGACTCATCGTTTCCCGAAGCGTTGCAGATTGTGTTCGGAAAGTACGGCGTACGCTCGCTCTACGATGTAGGCGGCAACACCGGAAAATGGGCCTTGCAGTGCGTAGGATATTCGGCCGAGGCGCAGGTAACGGTGCTCGACCTTCCGCAGCAGATTGGACTGATGAAGAACAATGTTGAAGGCAAGGAGGGAGCCGACAGAATAAGCGGATACGGCATCAACCTTCTTGACGAAAGCAGCCTCTTCCCGAAGCGCGACGGCGGACTTGATGCCGTATGGATGTCGCAGTTCCTCGACTGCTTCTCCGAAGAGCAGATCGTAAGCATCCTGAAGCGCGCAAAGAACGCAATGGACGCTCACACGCGCCTCTTCATCATGGAAACGCTTTGGGACAGACAGCGGTTTGAGCCGGCTGCATTCTGCCTTACCATGACGAGCCTCTACTTTACTGCGCTCGCCAACGGAAACAGTAAGATGTATCATTCCGACGATTTCATCAGACTGATTGATGAGGCTGGATTGAGCGTGGAGGAGATTCACGACAATCTGGGACAGGGACATAGCATAATTGTTTGTAAACTAAAATAATAAATAACTTTTGTAAATTATGACAAGAACCGAAATTGAAGAGAAAGTAAAGGCTTTCATGATTGATGAACTCGAGATTGATGAAGAGAAAATCGCTCCAGAGGCAACATTGAAGGATGATCTTGGCATCGACAGCCTTGACTTTGTTGACATTGTGGTTATCGTTGAGAGAAACTTCGGCTTCAAGATTAAGCCTGAAGAGATGGTTGGCGTAACCACTTTGGCACAGTTCTGCGACTATATTGAAAGTAAGGTAAACGCTTAATCCGTAGTGGTTTATGGCAGATAGAGAATGGGCAGGAACAACCTATGGCAACGGATGGATGTTGCGTCATCTCATCGTTATGCTGAGATATGTAGACGTGCGCATTCTCTATCTTTTTTCTGCCGTCTTTGTTGTGCCCGTGTGCCTTGTGCTTAACCGCAGCCGAAAGACGGCTTACTGGTATTTTCGCCGCCGCATGGGCTTTGGCAGACTGAAATCGGCATGGAGCACATACATCAACCATTGCCTTTTCGGTCAGGTGGTGATAGACAAATTCGCCATGTATGCCGGCAAAAAGTTTGAAATCGAACTCGAAGGATACGACAACTTCCTTAGCCTTGCCGCCAAACCCGAAGGCTTCGTGCTGCTGAGTTCGCACATCGGAAACTACGAGATTGCAGGCTACACGCTGGTGGCAGAGACAAAAGTCTTCAACGCCTTGGTCTTTGCCGGAGAGAAGCAGACGGTGATGGAGAATCGCGACAAGATGTTTTCCGATACCAACATCCGCATGATTCCAATCTTGCCTGATATGAGCCATCTTTTTGCCATCGATTTTGCTTTGCAGAACGGCGAAATAGTAAGTATGCCGGCTGACAGAATTCACGGCTCGGCAAAATCGGTTACGGCCGAATTCCTTGGGGCAGACGCCAGCTTCCCTTACGGAGCATTCAGCGTGGCAACTCTGCGCAACACGCCGGTTCTAGCCGTGAATGTTATGAAACGGAAGCACAACCGATACAAAGTCTATGTAACTCCGCTCTGTTACGACACCGAGGCTTCGCGCAAGGACAAGATTGCGCAGGTTTCGAAGGCATACGTTGCAGAACTTGAGCGAATGTTGCGGATGTATCCTACACAGTGGTATAATTTTTTTGATTTTTGGAACTGATGAATACAGAACAGCCTACCGAGGAGTTTCTGCGCGGCATCGACATTCACGAACTTCTGCCGCAGCAAGAGCCTTTCGTTATGATTTCGAGCCTTGTGCGCTTCGACATGCAGACAACCGTTACCGAAACCGTAGTTTCGGCAGATAATCTGTTTGTCGAGGACGGCGTTTTCACCGCTCCGGGCATTGTGGAGAATATTGCCCAGACATGTGCGGCTCGCATCGGCTATGTAAACAAATATATTCTGAAGAAGGGCATTCAGCTTGGCTTCATAGGGGCTATCCGCGACCTTAAGGTTAAGGATTTGCCTAAGGTCGGGGAACGAATCACTACCTCTATCTCCGTGATTGACAGTGTCTTCGGGATGACTCTCGTTGATGCCGTAGTTATGAACAACGGGGCGGAAGTGGCTTCTGCCCAGATGAAAATTGCCGTAAAAGAATCTGAATAATGGAACTCTTTGCCGAAAAGAAGATTGAGATAAGATTTAGCGAGGTTGATGTCATGAACGTAGTGTGGCACGGCTCTTATCCGCTGTATTTTGAGGATGCGCGCGAGGCTTTCGGCGCAAAGTACGGCTTGTCGTATAAGCGATATATGGACGAGAGGGTTTTCGCACCCATCGTCGAACTCGATATAAAATACAAGCGTCCTATTCTTTACGGAATGACTCCCGTGGTGCGTATTATGTATCGCCCAACCGAGGCAGCCAAGATTGTGTTCGACTACGAAATTGTTGATGCCGAGACAAATATGGTGTTCGCCACCGCCCACAGCGTTCAGGTTTTCATGGATATGAACTACAATCTGATGTGGGACAATCCCGATTTCTTCGTCGAATGGAAAAAACAGTGGGGAATTCAGCATGGTTAGCATTCTGGCAGACAATATCGTTTCTCCGTTGGGTTTCACAACCGAACAGAATTATAGCAGTGTAAGGGCAGGAGAGTCTGTCCTTAAGTCGTATAGCGGCAAGTGGAATCTGCCCGAGCCGTTCGTGGCTTCTTTGTTTTCAGAAGAGCAGAACAGCCAGCTCCAGACTGACGGACTGACGCGGTTTGAGTCGATAGCTTTTGCGTCGGCATCGCGCGCCATCAGTCAGGCCGATATTGATGTTTCGAGCCCGAGGTCGATATTCATTCTGAGCACGACGAAGGCGAACGTTGAGCTTCTCGGCTCTGCGAATTTCGATTCTGAACGCATTATGCCAGCTACTTCAGCCAGACTGATTGCTCGGAAACTCGGCTTCACCACCGAGCCTATTGTTGTGTGCAACGCCTGCATCTCAGGACTTGCGGCGCAGTCGTTGGCATTCCGCCTGCTGACTGCCGGCGAGTACGACCATGCCGTGGTGTGCGGAGCCGACTGCCAGAGCGCGTTCATCGTGTCTGGCTTTCAGTCGTTGAAGGCCGTTTCGCCCGAGCAGTGCCGTCCGTTCGACATCGAGCGCATGGGATTGAACCTTGGCGAGGCTGCGGCAACCATCGTCTTAAGTTCGGCAAAAACAGGAAAATGGAGTGTCGAAGATGCTTGTGTGCGCAACGATGCTCATCACATAAGTGCTCCGTCGCCAAAGGGTGAGGGCGCGTTCCGTGCAATGAAATATGTTCTTGGCGATGGTGGGAATGTGGCTGTTGTTGGAGTGCACGGAACGGCAACGATGTTTAACGACCAGATGGAGTCGAAGGCGGTTGAGCGCATGGGCTTGTCGGACATTCCGCTGTCTGCTCTGAAAGGCTATTACGGCCACACGATGGGCGCAGCCGGCGTGTTCGAGACAATTCTCACGCTTCGTGCTCTCGACGATGGCATCGTGCTTCCGTCGCGCGGTTTCTCAGAACTTGGCGTAAGCGGAAAAGTCGGCATTTCGGCCGATGAACAGAAGGCTGGCAACGGTGGAATGTTGAAGATTCTCTCGGGCTTTGGCGGATGCAACGCGGCAATGCTCGTCAGGAAAACTGATGTCTGCAAGCCTCGCACGGCGATGGAAAAGACTGTCAGAAAGCTGTGCTCGGTGCAGATGTCGGAAGATGGCGTTATGATTGACGGGCGTGCGCTGAAAACCGAATCGCGAGGCAAGGAACTTCTGACTGAACTTTACAAAAATCATATTTCAGACTATCCGAAATTCTACAAAATGGACGCGCTCAGCCGACTGGCATTTGTGGCTTCCGAGCTTCTGCTCGCCTCTGTCAATGCCGGCGAGGACGAGGGCAGAGCCGTCATTCTCTTCAACCGCTCGTCGTCTGTTGTGTCGGACAAGGCTTATCAGCAGTCAATCTCCAATGTCGACGAATTCTTTCCAAGTCCGTCGGTTTTCGTCTACACTCTGCCCAACATCATGACGGGCGAGATTGCCATTCGCCACGGCTATCGCGGCGAGACATCGCTCTACATTCTTGCCGAGAAGAACGACGAACTGATGCGCCGCATCGTGTGTTCGTCATTTGCCGATGCCGAGATGCGCACCGCCATCGTTGGCTGGGTTGATTGCGAGAGCGACGACTGTTTCTGTGCCGATTTGGGATTGTATGTAGCATCGGTTTGATGTCTGCATCTGCAAGAAAATGTCAATGTTCAAAAACTAAAAAAACATTTGTTTTTTTGTGATTTTTTAATATTTTTGCAAAAGAATGTAATCTATATATAATATGAAAAAAATCTTATTAGTTATTTTTGCGTTGACACCAATGTTGGCAAGTGCCTACGATGCCAAGATTGATGGCATTTATTACAATCTTAACACAAAAGAAAAAACAGCGGAAGTTACATGCCTGAAAAATACTGAAACAGAAATTGTTTCGGACTATTCTGGCGATGTTACAATTCCTAAGACTGTTTTGTACGACGGCACGGAGTATAGCGTTACTTACATTGGACAGTATGCATTCACAGGCTGTAGTGAATTGACTTCGGTTAGTATTCCAAATAGCGTTACAGGTATTGGCTTTTGTTCTTTCTCTAGCTGCGGTAGCTTGACATCTGTCGTAATTCCTGAAGGGGTGACAATTATCGAAAATAGCGCGTTCTCCGGTTGTAGCAGTCTGGCATCTGTAACTCTTCCAAACAGTTTGACACAAATTTATGGATATGCTTTTGATGGTTGTGAAAACCTTGTTTCGATAGTCATTCCTGAGAAAGTAAAATGTATAGATAAGGCAACTTTCAAGTATTGCGAAAAATTGACTTCTGTAACTCTGCCAAATGGTTTGAAGAAAATAAATGGCGATGCTTTCTTTGGCTGCAAGAATTTATCTTCTATTGCCATACCAAAAAGTGTTACGGATATCGGAGAAAGTGCCTTCGCTGGTTGCGTCAGTCTGACATCTGTAGTCATTCCCGATGGCGTTGAAGTAATAAAGGCGTGTATTTTTCAAGGTTGTCATGGCTTAAAGTCTGTAACTCTTCCGAATAGTGTAACTAAAATTGAGAGATGGGCTTTCGTTGGCTGTGAAAGTTTGACTTCTATTGACATTCCAACAGGCGTAACTGTGATTGATGCAATTTTCCAAGGCTGTGGCTTGACTTCGGTAAATATTCCAAATGGTGTTTGTGAAATATTACCTTCTGCTTTTTATGAATGTGAAGATTTGACATCTGTGGTTATTCCAAGCACAGTAACAAGGGTCGCTGGCGCATTCACTGGTTGTAAAAAATTAAAAGACGTTTATTGTTATGCCGAGAATGTGCCTGTTGCGTATGTAGAAGATACGTATGGAGAAAAAATTGTTATGAGTCCTTTTTCATCTGTCGACCTTAGTTCTGCAACGCTTCATGTGCCGGCAGCATCTGTCGAGAAATACAAGGTTGATGAATATTGGGGCAAATTTTGCACAATTCTGCCTATTGAGGATGGAACAACCCGAATTGACGCCACATCAAGCAACTGCGACATTAAGGCTTATGGTGGTGCGATAACAGTTTCCGGCTGTCGTGATGGCGAGAGCGTTTCTGTATATTCTGTTGGCGGACAGTTGATTAGCGCAACAACCATTAAGAATGGTTCTGCCGTAATAAAAACAAATCTTCAGGCTGGTTCGGTTGTAATTGTTAAAAATGGACAGAAGAGTGTAAAACTTACTTTGAATTGAGAAACGGATTTTTTAGTGATAAAGACCGCACTTTGATTGAGTGCGGTCTTTTTTGTGTCTTGTAATAAAATGAAGATTTGCCTATGTCAGTTCAGCTTAGATTCAAAAATATCGTTACAGTTGATGGCTTATGTCTGACTCCCTTTCTCGTATCTTCCGGCTTACTACAACCTTGCTACTCCCTTACTATCGGCTTGCTTCCTCGTACCTTTCCCGAACCTTCCGGCTTGCTTCCACGTACCTTGAACGTACCTTCCCCGTTGCTACCCCGTAGCTACCCCGTACCTTGCCTCTATCTTGAAGTCGTTTTTTTCGGTTCTTTCTGCATAACGATTCATTGCTTTGCATATGTGTTGTAGAATTGCTTATGCCGAACTTGTGTATTGTCAATTTTTTACTGTCGTTAAGTCGTAGATATTTTTTCTGTCAGACAACCAAAAGATTATTTGTTTGAGTATTGTTTTTCTGATAACAATATACTGTTTTGGCGATATTTTCTGAATAAATAAATTTTGTTGGATAATATTTCTAAACCCTGTAATTTTGCAGACATAAATAATCCTTACCACGAACTGGCACAACGACAGTTTGGAAGGGCGGTGGGAGCGATTCTTGCCGTCAGCCTCGGGGCGAAGGAGGCGGGCTTCTGCTTGTTGAACCACCTGAAGCTAATCCTTCGCACTGCGGACTTGTCAGACTGCCGTAAGCCGACTCGGTTCGCATATCGGTTGCGTCGGGAGACTTTAGAGGATAGTATCGAAAAAACATTCTGCAAACAACAAATAAAACAAAAATAATATGGCACAGATAGCACATAGTTTGATTGAGTTAATAGGCAATACGCCGCTGGTTGAGTTGGCGGGAACGGAGCGTGAGCTTAAACTCAAGGCTCGCATTATTGCCAAGTTGGAGTATCTGAATCCTGCGCGAAGCGTGAAGGACCGCACGGCCAAGGCTCTTATTGAACAGGCCGAACGCAAGGGACTGCTCAACCCTGAAACCGTCATCATCGAACCGACGAGCGGCAACACGGGCATCGGTCTTGCATTCATTGCCGCCATCCGTGGCTATCGCCTCATCCTGACGATGCCCGACTCGATGTCGGTAGAGCGTCGCACGCTGCTGAAGTCGCTCGGCGCGGAGCTGGTTCTCACACCGTCATACGAAGGCATGGCAGGAGCAATCCGCAAGGCGCAGGAACTGAAGGAGGAGATTGGCAACGCCTACATTCCGCAGCAGTTCGAGAATCCGGCTAACCCAGAGGTTCACCGCCTCACCACAGCCGAGGAGATTTGGCGCGATACCGACGGAAAGGTTGACATCTTTGTGGCTGGTATCGGCACAGGCGGCACAATAACCGGCGTAGGACAGGTGCTGAAGGCATACAACAGCAGCATCAAGGTGGTGGGCGTAGAGCCTTACACATCGTCGGTGCTAAGCGGCGAGAAGCCCGGCCCTCATAAGATTCAGGGCATCGGAGCCGGATTTCAGCCAAAGGTGCTCGACACAAGCGTCTACGACGAGATCTCGCGCATAAAAGATGACGAGGCTTTTGCCGTGGGGCGTCTGCTGGCAACAAAAGACGGCGTACTGACGGGCATTTCGAGCGGTGCGGCTGTTGCAGCCGCCATCAAGCTGGCTCGCCGCCCAGAGAATGAGGGAAAGAACATCGTGGTTTTGCTGGCCGACACTGGCGAACGCTATCTGAGCACCAAATTGTATAACTTCGAGAACGAGTGATTATGGCTGAAAACAAGAAACTTAGTATCATCGCCTTCAGTGGCGATTTCGATAAACTTACGGCAGTTTTTACATTAGGAACTGGCGCGGCGGCCGTTGGCTACGAGGTGAACATCTTCTTTACTTTCTGGGGCCTCGATGCCATCAAGCGCAAGCAAGGACGCAGCTTTACCGGCGGAAACTGGCTCACCAAGATATTCGGCTTTATGATGGGCGGACTGAAAGTTACTCCGACAAGCCGTTTCAACTTTCTTGGTGCTGGTCCGAAAATCTTCCGCTACCTTATGCGAAAGAACAACGTGGCAACGCTCGAGGAGCTTGTTGAGGCTTCGAAGGCTCTCGGCATCAATCTGTATGCCTGCGAGATGGCGATGCACGTTCTGGGACTCAAGAAGGAGGATTTTATTCCGGAGGTGAAGGATGTGCTCGGCGTGGCTTCGTTCCTTAATCTGAGCGAGGGCGGACAGACTCTATTTATATAATTCACAATTCATAATTCAAAATTGACAATTCATAATTGCTTTTTGAATTGAAAATTGAAAGTTGAAAATTGAAAAAATCATAATTCAAAATTCACAATTCATAATTGACAATTCGAAATTGAAAAATCATAATTCAGAATTTTTGAGATTCTATCATTTTTAATGAAAAAATTATGGCAACAAAAGTATTAGATATCACAAAGGAGCACTGCCCGATGACTTTCGTCAAGACAAAGATTGAGCTTTCGAGACTTCAGCCGGGCGACATTCTCGAAGTGCTTCTGAGCGAGGGCGAACCCCTCGACAATGTTCCGCGCAACGCCGTTGAACAGGGTTACAACGTAATTGGCGTGGAACACGTTGAAGGAACAACACATAAAGTAATAATACAAAAGTAAAACCTTTAAAACTAAAAAAGATTATGGCAGATTCTAATCTACAGCGCAGTGTTACTACTGCTACCGCCAGAAAACTGGCTACAACAACCAAGACAGCCCCGCAAATGGGCTCGATTACTCCGAGATTGTTGCTGAAAATATTGCCTTGGGTGCAGGTTAGCGGCGGCACATTCCGCGTAAACCGCACAAAGGTAGAGCTACGCAAGAGCGAGCGTCTTCCAATACAATATCTTAACGGCGAGCCGTCGTTCTCGGCAAAGAGCCTGAAAACTATTCCGCTGTTTTCTGAGTTCGACGACGAGATTGTAAACCGTCTTGCCCGCTCGTTCGAGACAAAGGAGGTGGGCATCGGCCAGCTTTTTGTTCAGGAAGGCAAGGACAAGCAGAAATTCTTCATCGTTGCCAACGGTCAGGCCGAGGTAATCAGCAGCGGCCCTCACGGCGAGGAACTTCGCATCGCACTGTTGGGCGAGGGCGAGTATTTCGGCGAGGCCGATCTTCTCGACGATGCAGAATCGACTGTTTCTGTGCGTGCCGTAACGCCGTCGGTCTTCCTCGGACTGAAGCAGAACGAGCTTGAGAAGTTCATCAAGGAAGTGCCTGATTTCCGCGAGACATTCAACAAGGCGGTCGACAAGCAGCTTAGGCTGAAGGCAACCGTAAACGACCATGGCGAGAAGCACATCGACCTTGTGAGCGGTCATGAGGAGGACAACATCATTCCTGAGACATACATCGACTACGAGGAGAATCCAACCGAATATCCTCTGAACACTTTGCAGACGGTTGTCCGTGTGCATACTCGTGTGTCCGACCTCTACAACAACCCTTACAACCAGTTGGAAGAGCAGTTGCGCCTGTCAATCGAGAGCATCAAGGAGCGTCAGGAGTGGGAACTCATCAACAACAAGCAGTTCGGTCTGTTGTCTTCGGTTAATCCGGCTTACCGCATCACCACACGCTACGGCTCGCCAACGCCAGATGACCTCGACGAACTTCTTTCACTCGTGTGGAAAGAGCCAGCTTTCTTCATTGCTCACCCAAGAGCCATCGCAGCCTTCGAGCGCGAGTGCACATGGCGCGGCGTTCCACCTGTGACAACCGATTTGTTTGGCACAAGAGTGATTCTGTGGCGCGGTGTGCCAATCATTCCGAGCGACAAGGTTGAGGTTGAAGGTCAGTATCTTACAGGCCGCGGCGTCGGAACAACAAAGATTATCCTTGTGCGTGTGGGCGAGAAGAGCCAAGGCGTCATAGGCTTGCAACAGAGCGGTATTCCGGGCGAGATTGCTCCGTCGCTAAGTGCCCGTCTGATGGGACTCGACAAGTTCGGAGTGGCATCTTATCTGCTTACAAAATACTTCTCGCTTGCGGCCCTTACCGACGATGCCATCGCCGTTCTTGAGAACGTAGAGGTGGGATATTATCACGACTATCAGCATCGCAACAAGGTAGAGAAATAGAACTGAAAAGAAATTAGAAATTTTAGAATAATTTCTTTATGATAGATATACAGAACATTAACGGTTTCCCGACACAGACCGACGGCTCGCTGGCTCTGCTGAAGGAACTCGCACAGAAATACTGCCCCGAGGATTTGCAGGCTGAGCGGAAGGCTGTCCTGCCCGACGAGATTCTGAATCTGACGGAGCTGGAAGCCGGATTCAAGCAGCTTCTGGCAGGCGGTAGCGGCTATGGCGAGTTGCCCTACATCGGCGATACCGATGTCTACTCGTCGTCGCTTCCAAAAGAAGAGGGCTTCGGCATCGGCATTCCCGAGACGCAGAAGCTGCGCGACCTGCACTACGAGGAGGCTGACACGCTGAACTCGGAGCAGGTGAAACGCGACTTCCCGGTGTTGCAGCAGAAGGTGAACGGCCACGACCTTGTGTGGCTCGACAACGGCGCGACGACGCAGAAACCTAATCAGGTAATAGACAAGATTGCCGATTACTATCGCACCTACAATTCTAACATACATCGTGGCGCGCACACGTTGGCGGCTCGTGCTACCGATGCCTACGAGGAGGCGCGCGAGAAGGTGCAGAAGTTCATCAATGCCGCATCTTCCGAGGAGATAATCTTTGTGCGCGGCACAACTGAGGGCATCAATCTTGTGGCGCAGACCTACGGACGGCAGTTCCTCACTCCGGGCGACGAGGTTATTGTGTCGGAACTCGACCATCATGCCAACATCGTGCCTTGGCAGCGCGTCTGTCAGGAGCGCGGGGCAACGCTTCGGGCCATTCCTACGGACAAGAACGGCGACCTTATTCTTTCGGAGTTCGAAAGGCTTATCACGCCTCGCACCCGCTTCGTATCGGTTGGACATGTAAACAACACGTTCGGCACGATAAACGATGTGCAGCGCATCATCGAGATTGCCCACGCGCATCAGATTCCGGTGCTGATAGACGGCGCGCAGTCAATTGCCCACACTCCGGTCGATGTTCAGCAGCTGGGCGCAGATTTCTTTGTCTTTAGCGGACACAAAATCTACGGCCCTAACGGCATCGGCGTTGTGTACGGCCGTAAGGATTTGCTTGACAAAATGCAGCCTTGGCAGGGCGGCGGCAACATGATTAAGGATGTAACGATAGAGCGCACGGAGTACAATGTTCCGCCGGCACGCTTCGAGGCCGGCACGCCTAATGTGGCAGATGCCATCGGACTTGGTGCTGCGCTCGATTATGTCAGTCGCCTTGGCATACGCAACATCGAGCATCACGAGCATCAGCTTACGGAGTATGCCCGCGAGCAGCTCGCCTTGATTCCGGGGCTGACGCTCATCGGCAATCCAAAGAACCGCGTGTCGGTGGTGAGCTTTGTGCTCGACGGCATTCCTGTGCCCGAGGTAGGCACTCTGCTCGACAAGGAGGGCATTGCCGTCCGCGCCGGACATCATTGCGCACAACCAGCCTTGCGCGCCCTTGGCTACGAGATGAGCGTGCGTCCAACCTTCGCACTCTACAACACTCGCGAGGATGTTGACAAACTCGTCATCGCGGTTCGTAAAATCGTAGGTGGAAGGTAAGGACACAAATCACTCGAATTGGAATAGAATTTAAACACGAATTGCCACGAATTTCTCAAACTTTGTGGCAGTTCGTGTTAACAAAGAATGACATGGAAAAAAATATCAATGAAACGTTGATGCATAATGTTAATTTGCTGTCGCGGCTCACAGAGCAGGAGATGAAGACGATGCCACAGACGCAGGCTCCTCTTCCTTCGGTTGAGCAGGTGAAGCAAATTATCTGTCTGGTAAAGAGCATTATCTTTCCCGATTACTTTAACAAGCGGCAGGGCAACGAAACAATCCGTTCCTATTATATAGGAGTTCACATGGAAGAACTGCTGAAGCTGCTTACAAAACAGATTGCCCACGGACTTCAGTTTGGCGAGAACCGCGATTCCGTTACGTCGAAGCAGCAGGTTTTTGAGGAGGCCGGACGGCTGGCTTTGCAGGTAATCGACTCGCTGCCCGAGATAAAGCGACTGCTTTATACCGATGCTCAGGCTATGTTCGACAACGATCCGGCAGCCCCGAACTACGGCGAGGTGATATTCTGCTATCCCGTTATGAATGCCATGACGCACTATCGCTTTGCCCACAGGCTTCACGAACTCCACATTCCTGTAATTCCCCGCATCATAACCGAGTTGGCACATTCAAAGACTGGAATCGATATTCATCCCGGTGCGCAGATTGGCGAATATTTTGCCATCGACCACGGCACGGGAGTTGTGATAGGCGAGACTTGCATCATCGGCAGTCATGTAACGCTCTATCAGGGTGTTACGCTCGGTTCTAAGAACTTTAAGCACGATGCCGATGGAAATATCCTCAACATCCCACGCCACCCAATCATCGAGGATTATGTTACCGTCTATTCAAACGCCAGCATATTGGGACGCATCACCATCGGACACCATTCGGTTATTGGCGGTAACATCTGGGTAACCCACAACGTGGCTCCAAACTCGCAGATTCAGCAGACAAAGGCGGTGGAAATGAACTTCGAGGCTGGTTTGGGAATATAAAACAGAATATAAATACATTATCATGGTATGCGAATGCCATGTTTATGGTATTGCAAAGGCTTTAAAAACACCCTACTTTTGCAATGTAAATAGTTAACAAAAATTTGGTAAGGATTATGACAAAGATTGCAAAGCAGCTGACAGAGCTCGTCGGCAACACACCACTTCTTGAGCTCAACAGATATTCAAAGGCTAAGGGACTTGAGACTCCCGTAATTGCCAAGGTAGAGTTCTTCAATCCCGGCGGCAGCGTTAAGGACCGCATAGCACTTGCTATGATTGAGGATGCCGAGGCGAAGGGTATTCTTAAGCCGGGCGCAACCATCATTGAGCCGACCAGCGGCAACACAGGCGTAGGATTGGCATTGGTATCGGCCGTTAAGGGCTATCGTCTTATTCTTACCATGCCCGAGACCATGAGTGTTGAGCGCCGCAATCTTGTAAAGGCATACGGTGCCGAGGTTCATCTTACACCCGGAAAGGGCGGAATGCCGGGCGCAATACGTGCAGCCGAGGAGTTGCGCGATTCAATACCGGGGGCTGTAATCTTGCAGCAGTTCGAGAATTCGGCCAATCCGGCAAAGCATTACGCAACAACAGGCCCTGAAATCTGGCGCGATACCGACGGAAAGGTCGACATCTTTATCGGCGGCGTGGGCACAGGCGGAACAATCAGCGGTACGGGCAAATATCTGAAGGAGCAGAACCCTGACGTTAAGATTATTGCCGTAGAGCCTAAGGATAGTGCCGTCCTCAACGGAAAGCCAAGCGGCCCTCACAAGATTCAGGGCATCGGCGCAGGCTTTATTCCGAAGACATACAATTCTGATGTCATCGACGAGGTATTCGATGTCGAGAACGACGATGCCATCCGCACAGGTCGCGAGGTTGCCCAGTCCGAAGGACTTCTCGTAGGCATCTCGGCAGGTGCTGCTCTCTATGCTGCCATTCAGGTGGCAAAGCGTCCGGAGAACAAGGGCAAGAAGATTGTTGTTCTGCTGCCCGACACAGGCGAGCGCTATCTCTCAACCGTTCTCTATGCCTTCGAGGACTATCCGCTATAATTTGAAATTGTCAAATACTCCCAATCGGTCATTAGAAAAAGTTTGCTGCTTTTTCTAATGACCGTTTTTGGGTAATTAAGCAATTGACAATGGACAATTGACAATTGATAATTGACAATTTCTTTAGTTGAAATTTGAAATTTGAAAATTCGTGTCAAGGTAGATTCTACATAGATTCAAGGTAGAGGCAAGTAAGCCGATAGTGAGCCAATTGTAAGCCGAAAGCAAGCCGATGGCAAGCCAATCGTAAGGGGGTAGGAACGGAGTAGCTACGGGGTAGCAACGGGGAAGGTACGTTCAAGATACGTTCAAGATACGTTCAAGATACGTTCAAGTAAGCCGGAAGTTACGTTCAGGGTACGGAGAAGGTTCGGGCAAGTAAGCCGAAAGGTTCGGGATGCCTTCGGGATTCGTTCGGGACGCATACTTCTTTTTTTTATTTATGAAGTGCCATAAATAAAGACTATATTTGTTGCATTTTGAAAAAGTTTGCTATATTTGCAACAGAATAAAACTTTTCTTATACTTATGAATGAGATAAACCTGCAAGGAAATGCCGAGCCGAAGACCTTTCTCGCTCAGGTTTCAGAGTGTCTTAACCTGATGGCTTTTTGTAATGCTTCAGCCCAAAGTCAAGCTTGTGGCCGATAGCATCAGCATAATGTTTGGTGATTGCAAATCCGCACAAGGCAAGAAGAATGTTCCTTTTGAATTACATAGAGCCGTTTTTACAGAATGTTGCAAACAAAATAGGACAAGCCTTTAGGTTTATGGAATAACTTATTACAGACATTGATTGTATGAAGATTGTATATTCTTTGATTTGTGTTTTATTGTGCACAAGTTGTAGCACAAGCCGGCAGCCCAAGATTGTAGGAACATATACGACTAATTGTGTGATTTATGATATGTTCCCCTTATTAGTGGCTGAATTTAAATCTGATAGCACGTTTGTATATAAAAGGCCTTGTTTGGAAAAATTTGGAGGAACATGGAAAGTGAAAAATGATACCGTCTTTTTATATTCCGATAAATTCAGAGGGCAAACAGTGGAAGGGCTTGCCCCTGCGTATAATTATACAGATCAGAAAGGGAAAAAAGATGCTTTCTTAATTAGGGGGAAGAAATTGTTTCCTATTACGTCTGGGCCGGAATCTAAGTGTGCCTTGTTTAAGGTAAAAATTCACAGTGCGAAAAATAAACATTAACTATATAATCTTGCTCGCTTGGATTTCCGAATCCGAGAGTATTAACAGACATTTGTAATGCCCTCAAGGCATAGCCTTGCAAAATAAACAACAGAGCGGAAAAAAGAAGAATAAAACTCTTTAGTTTTTCCGCTCTTGTTTTTCAAAATGCAGGCAAAAAAAAGACTTCAATCAAAATATAGTTTGTACATTTGTAACAAAAAATGAAGAAAAACATATTTTTTATAATTTTATTGTCTTTGTGCGTAAGTTCTGTATCTAAGTTATTTGTAACGTACCCAAGGCATAGCCTTGCAAAATATGCCGATTATAATACAGAATTGCAAAATGCAGACAAGACTTCTACTGTTGTTGGTGCTGCATTAGTTGTAGATGGTGGTAAGGATGTTGCCACAGGACTTAGTGTTGCATCACCAGTGTACCGTAACAGTAGCTTCAGATGGAACGACTGCTCCTGTTACAGGAGTAACAACTGTTGGTGGTTTAACAATCGCTGCAAAAGGTGGTCTAGAAATGGGAGTTGGAGCAGTTATGCTTGCTAACGCTTAAAAAAACTCATCTAAAGGATATGAGAGAGGAAAGAAAAACAATAGTGGTTATAATTCATCTGAAGCAGAACATACTAAAAATGCTCGTAGTTCAACAAAGAACAAACACCAAAAAGGGCAAACGAGAAAATCAAAAGATAAAGGTAATGAAAAGGGGGATGTAAGACGCATAAGATACAAATAAAATGAAATTAGTAGAAATTAAAGTAAGACGTTTTAAGGAGCTTATAACAGGCATCCTTTTAGAAAATGGAACACGTTGGTCTTTTATTAGACTAAATGTTGTTGATTATGTATTAGATGGTTTTCAAATTACAAACAAAAGATACATTTCCGACATTTATGATATAAAAGAAGATACGTTGCAGTATAAAATTCTATCAATAAAGAATAGAACAAAAGACATCTTGCCCAAGCTATATCCTGATACCTTGGATGATGATAACCTGCTATGTTCTTTTCTGAAAGAGAAAAATCTATTGATAGCTGTATGTTTGCATCGTGAAGACGTGTTGTATGTGGGTAAAGTAAAAGAAGTAAATTCCAATTTTTTCACATTAGATTCTTACGATACAGAACTAAGAAAAAGTGGCATCATAAAAATAGAGTATAGCAAGGTAAGATATATTCAGATGCATACCGATTATCTTGATTCTCTTTGTTTAATTTTAAACAAGGACAATGGAAATGTAAAGTGAGCTATTTCCTTGGAGATTCACAATCACCAGCCATCTCTGCAATATAAGTCATTAGTAATGTCCTCAAGGCATAGCCTTGCAATATAAAGAACAGAGCGGAAAAACGAAGAATCAAAACCCTTTCGTTTTTCCGCTCTTGTTTTTCAAAAAGGCAAGCCTCAAAAGGCTACAATCAAAAATAATTTTGTACATTTACCGCCGTAAAATATCAACTCAAAATTGTGGAAAACAGGTTTTACAATAGTAACAACCGCGCAGTAATAGGCGAAGATGGTAATGTGGCACAGGTAACGAACTACTACCAGTTTGGCGGTGTGTTCTCTACCACGGCATACAACTGCGGAGACGACTTGCAGCCATACAAGTATAACGGCAAGGAACTCGACCGTACCCACGGCCTTGACTGGTACGACTATGGCGCACGAAACTATGATGCCTTTTTGCCTATGTTTACATCGCTCGACCCTTTGTGTGAGAAGTATTACCATATTTCTCCTTATGCGTATTGTGCGAATAATCCTATAAAATTTATAGATCCAGACGGTAAAAAAATTGAATTTGCAAAGGGGGTAAGTCAAGCTTTCAAAGACGAATTTGCCAAGGCAATTCAATGTCTAAAAGACAATAAATGCGATGGCCTTTTTGCAAAATTACAAGCCTATTCTAAGGCCATTTATATAACGGAGACAAGAGAAGGATCTGCCTTTAATCGTAAGGATAATATTATCAGATGGAATCCACATATGGCGATCGGGACGTTTGAGGATAAGATTCTTACACTAACAGCAGTTTTAAACCACGAAGCAGATCATGCTTTGTCATATATTACAAATCCTGGTGAGTTTATAAAACGAACTAAAACAAGCGATGAACAGTATGATAATGCTGAAGAGAAAAGAGCGATTACTGGTTCTGAGCAAAGAACTGCATTGGCATTAGGATTGATAAAAGAAGGTGAGGCCACAAGAAAAGATCACAGTGGATATCTCATTATATGTAAAAGTCCAATAGAGGTATTACCTGAAGAACAAGGATTTATGTTGGAAGAATCAATAATTACCCCAAATCACTAAGTTTGATATGAAAATTGTTACATCTTTCTTATTAATAATTATGCCACTATATTTGTATAGTCAAAATCCAGAATTTGTGAAGATTCATTATATTCCACTTGAAATGGAGAGCCCATATTGTGTTTCGCCTTATGAATTTGACAGACTATATATAAATAGTAGTGATTCTATTGTAATAAGAGACAATTCGTTTCTTCCTATTTTGTCGGAAATTGATTGTATACATGACACTATCATAGAGCCACGCATCCCTGACAGAATACATAATATGCCAAATGGTGAAAAAACAAGAATCCAATTATACCCAAAAATTGACACAAGAGGGAAAATAACGATTGCATATCCTAAACGGAATGTCATTTTATATTTTTCAAATTTTAGAATTTGGAATTCAACAGACGACACAATTCTGAGAATGAGTGATAATCTAAAAGAAATTATACAAAATCTATTTAGATGTGAGTCTGTAGACAACAATACAAACAAATAAAAGCCAGTGGTTCTAAAAGTTACGGCCTTGCTCCACTGGTTTGTTTTTCTGTTATAATTAAATATTATCCTTTACTCGCTTTATTTTCTGACTCCGAGCGCATTCCCCAAAGCAATTTGTAACGCCCTAAAGGCATAGCCTTGCAAAATAAACAAAAGATCGGAGAAACGAAGAATCAACTCTTTCGTTTTTCCGCTCTTGTTTTTCAAAATGCATGCAAAAAAGACTGCAATCAAAAATAATTTTGTACATTTACCGCCGTAAAATACCAATAATTAAAATTGTGAAAAACAGGTTTTACAATAGCAACAACCGCGCGCTAGTTGGCGAGAATGGCCATGTGCGACAGGTAACGAACTACTACCCGTTTGGTGGAGTGTTCAGCACCACGGCATACAACCGCGGAGACGACTTGCAGCCCTACAAGTATAACGGCAAGGAACTCGATCGTACACACGGCCTTGACTGGTACGACTATGGCGCACGCCAGCACGACCCATTTATACCGGGATTCACAAGCCTCGACCCATTGTGTGAGAAATATTACCATATTTCTCCGTATGCGTATTGTGCAAATAATCCAGTGCAATTTATCGACCCAGATGGAAAACAACCTGTAAAAAGAAGATATGCAGATGGAACTATAAGAATCACTTGGAATATTGTTGTTTTGAACAAGGCTCTAAAACCTAACGCATCGGAAAAAAGCGTTCGCCGCCATGAACGACAAAAGGAAGCAAAAAAAGCCTATTTGCTTGACCAATTCAACCATTATTTAAATGGAGATGGAAATGGTGTGAAAAATAGTAAAGGAGAAACCGTAATATCTGAATTTAATATTATGGTTATTGATGTAGAGAATCCTTCAGATAAAAGAGAGGCAGATAAGCAATCCAGGACTTATGCACAGGAGATAAAAGAAGGACAACCAAATTGTACAGGAGATGCGGCAGTATTTATGGAGGGAAGTCCAGAAGGCGAAGCTTGGGGCCGTACTTATGCATGGCGTCGTATTAAAATATCATTGTTAGCTCCAGAAGGAACAGAAGCACATGAACTATATCATACTACTGGAGTTGGTGATAATGGGTATAGACAAGGTGGCATATTAAATTCTCCAGCTGAGCCAATAAAACCAGAAGAGGTTGATGAAATGTTGAAATTAATTCCAGATGCTAAAATATGAGAAAAACAATTCTTTTTATCTTGCTGATGTTTGTTGCAGCAAATTCCAACGCGCAAGAGTTAACACACTACCTTGTTTTTACTTTTGAAAAGACTTGGAAGAAAAATCGTTTTTTTAGTGATGGTGGGGATTATCTTTGGATTGTTCCGTTAGACTCATGTTTTGGACGAGTTCCCTATAAGGAAAAGATGATGCCATTATTTATATTGGAATATGATCTTGACCTTGATTTGATTAAATCTGATAATGGTATGATTGGTATTGGGTATTGGGCAGTAGATGAGTGTGACTACATAAACGAACCAGGTATGAAAATATTGAAGCAGAACCGAAAGTTAGTCCAACAGATAAAAACATGCTATACTCATCCAAAGGACGAAAGAACGATTTCTGTTTATATTACTCCAATATCCGCAAAATGCAAGATCCGTGGTTTCGGCATTCATAATTTTCCAGTTTGTACATTCGAGACCCCCCTTGATTTGGAGCGACTTTTGGACATTGCCTCAAAAAGATTTAAAAAGAATTATGTACTGCGATTTTGCTGATTTTGATTATATATTTTTTTATAAGTAATTTTTTTTCTTGTTATGTTTCCTACAACCGCGATAACTTTGTAATATAAAGTCATTTGTAATTTCCCCAAGGCATAGCCTTGCAAAATAAACAGCAGAGCGGAAAAACGAAGAATTAAAACCTTTTGTTTTTTCCGCTCTTGTTTATCAAAAAATGCTGGCAAATAACATGCTTCAATTCGTTTGAATTTCCAACTCCGAGAGCCTTAACTTGATGGCTTTTGTAATGTTTCAGACCAAAGTAAAAGTGTCGTTCGGCAACATTAGTGGGACGTGTGGTGATTACAAATCCCCACAAGCAGAAGTGCAGGCTTTTTTGCATTGCGGAAAAATCTGCCGACGGAAAGATTAAGATTATCGCAGAAGAAAGCTATTTTTCCAGAATACCCGTCGTAAAGACAAGGTTTTCGGCGCTTTTCTTGCATATTTCAAGAAAAATTGCGAATATTGCAGTTTATTCGGCGACTGGAGGCATGAATTTTCGTCCTTTCGAGGCTAAAATATTATGTGTCAGTCCGATATAATAGTGTATAATAATTTTAATATCTCTGTAAACGGGTAAAAAATGGATAGTTTAATAAACCAACTGAAATTGCAGATAATTGACGTGTTGAATCTTGGCGAGATGACTGTAGAAGAATTTGATACCGACGCCCCTTTGTTTGGCGAAGGCCTTGGACTCGATTCTATCGATGCGCTCGAACTCATCGTTCTTCTTGAAAAGGAATACGGAATCAAGCTTGCGAGTCCTGCCGAGGGCAAGGAAATATTCAAGAGCGTGAGAACAATTGCCGAGTACGTCAGCAAAAATCGCAAAAAATAATACCGCTTTAATGGGATGAACATTTCTGTAACTGGTTTTGGAATAGTATGTGCCATCGGTAACGATGCCCATGCCGTGTGCTGCTCGCTGATGGACGGAAAGTCGGGCGTTGCCCCTCTGCGCTATCTTCAGTCGGCTCACAAAGAGCTGCCGGTGGGCGAGGTGAAACTCTCCGACAGCCAGATGAAAGAGATGCTCGGCATTGACCAAGACAAGGTTGTTAGCCGAACAACGCTGATGGGAGCCGTGGCTGCTCGTCAGGCGGTGGCAGATGCCAACGCCTGCCTTGCCGGAAAGCGCGTAAGGCTCGTTACCGGCACAACCGTTGGAGGCATGGACGCAACCGAGCGTTACTACGCCAGCATGAAGGAGAGCGACGAGTATCTCTATCTGGCTGCAAAGCACGACTGCGGAAGCTGTACCGACGACATCATAGCCTACGCTCATCTTGACGGGGCAGAGGGATATACCGTCTCAACCGCCTGCTCGTCATCTGTAAACGCAATAATCGTGGGGGCTGAGATGCTCCGCAACGACGAGGCCGATATCGTCATCGCCGGCGGAACTGAAGCACTTTCGGCTTTCCATCTCAACGGATTCAAGTCGCTGATGATTCTCGACGAGAAGCAATGCCGTCCGTTCGACGAAACTCGCGCCGGACTCAACCTTGGCGAGGGCGCGGCATTCATCGTGATGCAGAGAGATGCGCCCGATGCAATAGCCTACATTGCCGGATACGGAAACCGATGCGACGCCTTTCATCAGACAGCCTCGTCGGAAAACGGCGAAGGCGCGTTCCTTGCTGTTTCCGATGCTCTTTCTATGGCATCGCTCAAACCGTCGGCCATCGACTATATAAACGCCCACGGAACGGGCACACCGAACAACGACAACAGCGAGAGCACGGCTCTGAAACGCATATTTGGCGACAAGATGCCGCCTGTGTCGAGCACAAAGTCGTTTACCGGACACACAACATCGGCCTCGGGTGCGATTGAAACAGTTATCTGCCTATTGTCGATGACTCACGGCTTCATTCCTGCAAACCTTGGCTGGAAAAACCAGATGCCGGGCGGAATCACTCCGTCGACAGGCGAGAGCGGCGTAACGCTCAACAAGGTTCTGTGCAACTCGTTCGGCTTTGGCGGAAACGATTCGTCGCTCATACTGAGCAGCCGTCCGACCGATGTAGAGCCTAATCCTGTAAAGCCCGAAGCCGAAATCATTGCCGAGGACGTGGTTACAGATGCTGCCGAACTTGGTGAACTCCGCCAGTTCGTGTCGCCTATGGAGTCGCGACGCATGGGCAGGCTGATGAAGGCTGCAACGCTCACATCGCTCCGCACCTTGCAGAAGGGTGGAGTGGAGTGTCCCGATGCCATCATCACAGCCACCGCCTACGGAATGTTGGAAGACAGCGAGATGTTTCTCGAAGACATGGTAAATAACGGCGAGGAACTCCTCAAGCCAACGCTCTTCATGCAGAGCACGCACAACACCATGAGTGCGGCCATCGCCATTCGCATAAAGTGTCACGGATACAACATAACATATTCGCACGGAAGCCGCTCGTACGAGATGGCAATGCAGGATGCCAAGCGACTGATTGCCTTGGGCAAGGCTCGCACGGTGCTCGTCGGAATGCACGACGAGTCAACGCCTACGTTCAACGGCTTCTGCCGTCGTCTGGGGCAGCCAGAGCCTGTCGCCCTCTATTCGCGAAGCGTTCTGTTACGGGCAAAAGATTAAAAGAGGCTGAATGTTAAATTCGTTGATTGTCAAAGCGATAGTGCAATGCGTGCTGCTCGTAAGCGGTCAGGTATTCCTGAAGATAGCCTTACAGCGCATGGAGCCGTTCGGCTGGAACGCGGCATTCTTCAGGTCGGTGCTCCTAAACTGGCAGTTTGCCGTCTGCGGAGCGTGCTATGCCGCCGGAAGTCTGCTGTGGCTTCACATCGTAAAGCACTATCCGTTCAGCATGGCATATCCTATGATTTCGCTCAGCTACGTTCTGGGCATGGTGGCAGCCATCATCTTCTTTCACGAAACCGTCGACTGGGTTAAGTGGATGGGCGTGGCGTTCATTGTGCTCGGATGTTTTCTAATAGCAAAGTAAGATTTGATAATGAGAAAGATATTGTATTCTCTGCTGATAGCCCTTCTGCCTGCCGCCGCGATGGCGCAGACCAAGAACGAGCAGCAGATAATTCAGACGATAAACAAGGCGAGTGCCGGACTCAAGTCGATGGAGTGCGACTTTGTGCAGACAAAGCACCTTAAGATGCTCAACGACAAGATGGTGGCAAACGGCAAGATGTACTACAAGCAGCCCGACAAACTGCATTGGGAATACACATCGCCCTACAAGTACACCTTCATCCTGAACGACAACAAGGTGGTTTTGAAGAAGAACGGTCGCAACGATGTCATCGACATCAACCAGAACAAGATGTTCCGCGAGATTGCCCGGCTGATAATGAACACCGTGGTTGGAAAGAGCCTCGGCGACAGCAAGACATTCAAGGCATCGGTAAAGGAATCGCCTTCGGAATGGACGGTTACGCTCGTTCCGCAAAAGAAGGAGATGAAGCAGATGTGGACGACGATTGTCCTCACCTTCAGCCGCAGCCAGCAGATGATAAGCACGGTGCGCATGTGCGAGAAGAACGGCGACTACACCCTCATCGAGATGAAGAACGTTAAGCTGAACAAACCTGTATCAGACGCGCACTTCAATGTGCGATGAAGGCTTATGAGGCATTGGGTTAGAAAACTGGCGATACTTTTTGTCGCCTTCTGCATCTCTGTCGGAGTGATGGCGCAGGACTCGCGGCATTTTCCGCACTCGGACGGCGAACGGGCGCGATACAACGTCCAGATAGACTTCAGGAAAGCCTACATCAGCGGAATCTGCATGATGCTCAACGAGGGCGGAACGGTTAACTGTTGCGTTTTCAATGAGTTCGGTGTTCCGGCAATGACGTACACCTACAACATCGCCACCGGCAAGGTGAAAATAATAAGCATCATCGGCAAGATGAATCGCTGGTACATAAAAAAGATGATAAGGCGCGATTTGGCGCAACTAATGTCCGTCCTGCACAAAGACGAGGGCGGCGAATATACAAACAGCCGCGTTGGCGTGAAGTATAGCTTTACAATTTTAAACGACACGGATAATGGAACTTCTGAATAATTTCTTTACAATAAAAGGCGCGGAAACGGCTGACGGAGGCACAGTCTATACCGTTTCGCTCAATGCCGGACATACTATTTACAAGGCTCACTTTCCCGAAATGCCAGTAACGCCGGGAGTGTGCATAATTCAGATGGCAGTAGAGCTGCTGTCGCATCAATTAGAAAAGAAACTGAACATACAGACAATAAAGAACGTCAAGTTCCTCAGCGTTATATCGCCCGACGAGACTCCGGAGGTGAGCTATTCAATCCAGGGCGTGAAAGAGGCTGACGGCATGGTTGAGGCAAAGGTTACGGTTGCCTCGGGTGAGAAAACATTTGCAAAAATATCGCTTATATGCAAGACGGCGTAAACAGTTCGCAACTGAAGGAACAGCGGCAGACTCTGCGCGACAGAGGCATCTGCGTGGTTATTCCTACGTACAACAACGGCTCTACGGTTGAGGATATCGTGGAGCGCGCCCTGCTGCAATGCGCCGATGTCATTGTGGTTGATGACGGCTGTACCGATACCACCGCCAATGCCCTCCAGCAGCTTGCCGACATATACGAGAGCCTTCGCGTCGTTACGCTGAGAAAGAACAAAGGCAAGGGAGCGGCTCTGAAAGCCGGCTTCAGAAAGGCCAAGGAACTTGGATTTGCCTACGCAATCACGCTCGATTCCGACGGACAGCATTTTCCCGAGGATATTCCGCTGATGCTGAAGGCTAATCAAGAGAATCCCGGCGCGCTGATTGTAGGCGAACGCCAGAATCTGGAGAAGATGGAGCGAAGCGGCGGCAGCAAGTTTGCCAACAAGTTCAGCAACTTCTGGTTCTGGGTTCAGACTGGATATAACCTGAAGGATACGCAGACTGGATACCGCCTCTATCCGCTTAGGAAACTGCACGGACTGTGGCTTCTCACCTCGCGCTACGAGGCCGAACTCGAGCTGATGGTCTTTGCCGCATGGCACGGCGTAAAGCTTGTGAGCACGCCTGTAAACGTGTTCTATCCGCCGCGCGAGGAGAGGGTTTCGCACTTCCGTCCCGGAATTGACTTTACGCGCATCTTCATCCTTAACACGATTCTGTGCGGACTTGCCGTGGTCTACGGTCTTCCGCTGCGCATAATGCGAGTTGTACTTATGGTTTTGCGAACGGTCTACTCGCTGCTTTTCTTCTCGTTTTTCAGTCTTGTGGTCGTAACTCCGTTCACGATGTTCTACATGAAGATCGGCAAGGTTACCGAGAAGAAGAAGCTTCGTCTGCACAAGCTTCTTAACTTCATGCTCAGGTTCATCGTCTTCTACCACAAGATTCCGGGCGTGAAGATTTCTATCGGCAACAACAGCGGCGAAACGTTCGAGAAGCCGGCGGTTGTGATATGCAACCATCAGTCGCACCTCGACCTCATGATGCTGCTTGCCGTTACTCCGAAGATGATTGTGCTTACAAAGGATTGGGTTTGGAACAATCCGTTCTACGGCTATATAATCCACAATGCCGAGTTCTATCCGATTTCGGCTGGGCTCGACAATATAATGGACAATCTCAAATCGCTGATAGACAGAGGCTACAGCATCGCCATCTATCCCGAAGGCACTCGCTCGCCCGACTGCCGCATAGGCCGCTTTCATCAGGGAGCGTTCTACTTGGCAAAGTCGCTCGGCGTCGATGTTGTTCCGCTGGTGCTCTATGGCGCAGGAAAGGTCCTCCCGAAGAAGGGACGCCATCTGAACAAGGGCATCATAAGACTTGAGATTGACAAACGCCGCTCGGTAGAAGAGCTGAACGGCATGGGAACGCTGAAGGAAACGGCTTCGGCTTTCAGAAAATATTACAAAAGCAGATACACCGAAATGTGTAACAAGATAGAGCAAGATGTTTGATAGAAAAAGAGTTGTAATTATTGGCAGCGGACTTGGCGGTCTGTCGTGCGGCACGATTTTGCAGAAGAACGGCTTCGACGTAACTGTGATTGAACAGGGCACTCAGCCGGGCGGATGCCTTCAGTGCTTTGAACGCAGGGGAGCCAAGTTCGAGACGGGCATGCACTTCATCGGCTCGGCCCTGCCGGGGCAGACTATGCACTCTTTGATGAACTATCTCGGACTGCTCGACGATGTAAAGCTTTCGCAGCTCGATGTAAACGGCTACGACATCGTGTCGCTCGCCGGGCAGAATTTCAGTTTTGCCAATGGCAGAGAGCCTTTCATCGAGACGATGGCATCGTACTTCCCGAAGGAGAAGGATAACATCAGAAAATACTACGACATTGTAAAGCTGATAGCCGGCTCGTCGGCGTTGCACTCGCTCACGTCGAGCCATCGCGACGATGCCATTCATGCTGAATATCAGCTTAAAAGCATAAACGACGAGCTCGACCAACTCTTTGGCGACGATATGCTGAAGAATGTCATCGTGGGAGCGTTGCCGCTCTATTCGGCGCAGCTCGACAAGACGCCTTTCGCGCAGCACGCCCACATTGCCGATTTCTACAATCAGAGCGCATTCCGCATTGTTGGCGGAAGCGACCATATTGCCACCTCGCTCGTGGCAAACATCGGTCGCATGGGCGGACAGGTGATTACGCGCTGCAAGGTTCACCGCATCGTGTGCGACGAGCATCAGGCTGTTGGAGTAGATACCGACAAGGGCTTCATCAATGCCGATATCGTTATAAGCACAATTCATCCTATGCGCATGCTCGAACTGCTTGCCGACACAAACATACTGCGTCCGGCATTCTGCAAGCGCATAAACAGCATGCCTCAGACAAGCGGCGGATTCTCGGTCTACATCAAGTTCAGGAAGAACACCGTTCCGTACATGAACTCGAACTTCTACGCATATCGCGGCAACACGCCGTGGAACTGCGAGCAATATACCGACGCGCAATGGCCAAAGGGCTTCCTCTACATGCACATGTGCCATGAGGAAAATCCTGTCTGGGCCGATAGCGGAATCATAATCTCGTACATGAACTACGACGATGTTGCCAAGTGGCACGGCACTAAAATAGGTCGCCGCGGCGATGATTACGAGCGTTTCAAGAAAGAACATGCCGAAAGGCTGATAAACGATGTTGACGGCCATTTCCCGGGCTTTAAGGAAGCGGTTGACAGTTTCTACACATCAACGCCGCTGACGTATGTCGACTATACCGGAACGGAGCGTGGCTCGATGTACGGCATTGCCAAAGACGTTGCACTTGGCATTGCCGGAAGAGTGCCTTACAGAACGCGAATTCCGAACCTGCTTCTGGCAGGACAGAACGTAAATTCGCACGGAATGTTGGGCGTGCTTGTCGGAACGATTATCGCCTGCTCCGAACTCATTCCGGCTAAGACTATTTACGGTCAGATTCAGCAATCAAAATGCGGATAGACATGGGCAAGAAGAAGGTAGTCATAATAGGCGCAGGTCTGGGCGGATTGTTCACAGGAGCAATCCTTGCCAGGGAGGGACTGGAAGTTACCGTCGTTGAGAAGAATTCGACCATCGGCGGCGGCTTGCAGAGCTTTGTGCGCTTTGGCGAGGTGTTCGACACCGGAATGCACGTCATTGCCGGAATGGGGCACGACGGAAGCATCAGGAAGATTTGCCGGTATCTGGGCATTGCCGACAGCATCAGAATAAAGGATGTTGACCGCGACTGCATTGACCGCCTCTATTTTTCGGAAGACAAGAAATATTACGATATAGCCTGCGGACGCGAGGAATATGTCGAGACGCTGTCGCGATATTTTCCGCATCAGCGCGACAATTTGAAGCGATATGTCGATGCCATGTTCCGCATAACCGACGAGCTCGATTTGTTCAGGCTCAGGCGAAGGACGCTGCAAATGAAAATGCACTCCGAGGAGTTCATGCTCTCGGCAACCGACTTCATTGCAAAGTACATCTCCGACGAGAAACTGCGAAGCGTGGTGGCTTACATGAATCCGATGTATTCGGGCAGATACGACAGCACGCCGGCATTCGTCCACTCAATAATCTCGGTGCTCTACATAAAAGGCCCGAGCAGGTTCGAGGGCGGCTCGCTCAGGTTTGCCGAGACTCTTGCCAAGGTCATTACCGACAATGGCGGAAAAGTAGTAACATCGGACGGTGTAAAGACTATCTGCACCGCCGACGGAATGGTTACGAAGATTCGCACGCAGAAGGGGCTCGAGCTTGAGGCCGACTATTACATCTCCGACATTCATCCGTGCGCGCTGATAAAGCTGCTCGACGATGAGAAGGCTCTTCCGAAGGCATACCGAACGCGTCTCGAAAGCATCCCGAACTCATATTCGGCCTTCACGCTCAACATAAAGCTAAAGCCGGGTGCGTTCCGCTACTTCAACCACACGGCTTACTACATGAGCAAGTATGCCGAAATCTGGAACTTCGGCAACGACGACAACGGCTGGCCTCGCGGATTCCTCTTCATGACTCCGCCAAACCAGAATCAGGGTGAGTTTGCAACAAAGGCAGTCATCACCGCCCCTATGCCGTGGCACTATGTAAGCCGATGGGAAGACACGACGGTTGGCAGGCGCGGCGCAGACTACGAGGCGTGGAAGGAGGAGTGCAAGGAGAAACTCATCTGCCAGATTGAGGAAATCTATCCCGATTTCAGGAATTGTATCGACAAGATAAATACCGCCTCGCCGCTCACCATTCGCGACTATTTCGGCGCAAAGGAAGGCGGTATGTGCGGATTCTCAAAAGATTGCCGAAACATAGTGCTTTCGCAGGTTCCGGTTGTAACTAAGATAAAGAACCTTCTGCTCACGGGGCAGAACTGCAATCTGCACGGCTTCTGCGGAGTTCCGCTTACGGCGATAACCACAAGCGAGGTTATCCTTGGATTGAATCACGTTATTGACAAGATAAATATGATGGATTTTGACGACATACGCCCTTATTCTGAGGACGAGATTCCGGCGGCGATGCAGCGTATTGCGCAGAGCGAATCGTTTGGAATGCTCGCAGGCTTCGTCTTTCCCGACAGAGATGTCGAGGAGGTGCGTGCCGAGGTTGCCGGCTACAAAACCGTACGCGACTTTCAGCTTGGCGTTATGTATTGGGCAAACAAGCAGATTCTGAAGCGCAGCACAACCGATTTCTCGTTCGGAGGAATCGAAAACATAAGCAAGGACAAGAATTATCTCTACATCTCAAACCATCGCGACATAATGCTCGACGCGTCGCTCCTTCAGAACGTGCTGACGGACAATGGACTGGATACTTGCGAGATAACCTTCGGCGCAAACCTGATGCAGGGACAGCTCGTCATCGATATAGGTAAGTCTAACAAGATGTTCCGCGTAGAGAGACCGAGCGCCAACATTAAGGAGTTCTACAAATCGTCGGCGCATCTGTCCGACTATATCCGCACGGTTCTCACGGCAAAGAAGCAGTCGGTATGGATTGCGCAGCGCAACGGCCGTACAAAGGACGGCATAGACCGCACCGACCAAGGCATAATAAAGATGTTTGGCATGAGCGGTCGCGGCATGAATCAGGCCGATGCGCTGGCCGAACTTAACATCGCGCCGATTGCCATTTCGTACGAGTGGGAGACGTGCGACTATCTGAAGGCTCTCGAACTCTATCTCCGCCAGAAAGGCCCTTACACCAAGAAGCCGGGCGAGGATTTGAACAGCATCATCACGGGCATCGTTCAGCCAAAGGGACGCGTACACATAGAGTTCTGCAAGCCTCTCACGGCCGACGAATTGAACGCCGTGGCATCATCGTGTGCCGCAAAGGAGTTCAACAAGCGCGTGGCCGAACTGATTGACAGCCGGATTTGCGCGGCTTATCATCTGACAGAAAACAACTTTATTGCCCACGATATGCTTAATTCGGCCGATGAATATGCCGATAAGTACGACGCGGTTCAGAAAGAGGCCTTTGTGCGCCGTGTCGAAGGCTTGTCGCAGTATGCCGATGGCAACGACATTGCCGAGATGCGCCGCATTTTCCTCGGCATCTATGCAAACCCGGTTGACAGTAAGAATTTGTATCGAAAATGATTCTAAGGATATACGATTATTTCAGCAAGCACAAGCCGATGCTCTTTGCATCGCTGGCACTCATTACGATGGTGCTTGTAGCCTCTGTCGTTCGCCTTTCGTACAAGGAAGATATTAGCGATTTCCTTCCCGTGGGCACGTCGGACAGGGAGTCGCTTGCCGTATATCAGAACATATCCGGCGCAAACCGTCTGTTCGTTGTCTTTCGCAACACGGCGGATGCCGACAGCACCATCAGTCAGATTGACTATTTCGAGGAGCGCGTAAGAGAGCGCGACACGCTTGGCTGGTGCTCAGACCTTACAACAAAATTCGACCTCGACAAGTTTGCCGAGACGTCGGATTTTGTCTACGGCAACATTCCGTATTTCCTTACGGATGCCGACTATAGCCGCATGGACAGCCTTCTGGCACAGCCCGATTTTGTGCGCCAGAGAATGGCGGCCGACCGCGAGATGCTTTTGTTCCCGACAGGCGATTTGCTGTCTGAAAACATGTCGAAAGACCCTCTCGGACTTTTCTCTCCGGTGGTTTCGAGTCTTCACGGCGCATCGGGCAACATGAAGTTCGAGATGCACGACGGCTACATCTTCACGCCCGACATGAGCCGTGCCATCGTTATGCTCACATCGCCTTTCGGCAATAGCGAGACTGATATGAACGCCCGTCTTACCGAACTTCTGAAACAGTCGGTAGATGACACCCGAAAGGCCTTTCCCGAGACCGATGCAACCGTTGTCGGCGGCCCAGAGATTGCCGTCGGAAACGCTTCGCAGATAAAGACCGACAGCCTCATAGCCGTGGCTCTAACTTCGGTGCTGATAATGTGGCTGTTGCTCTATTCGTTGCGTTCTGTCCGCAACATCGTGCTCATTCTGCTTTCCGTTGGATGGGGCTGGCTTTTCGCCCTCGGCGCGATAGCCTTGCTCAACGATAGCGCATCGATTATCGTTATCGGGATTTCGAGCGTAATTCTCGGCATAGCAGTCAATTATCCGCTGCATCTCATCGTCCATTCAGGGCACGAGAAGAACGTTCGCAGCGCGATGAAAGAGATTTTCGTTCCGCTTGTAATTGGTAACATCACCACCGTTGGAGCGTTCATGGCGCTTGTTCCGTTGCAGTCTACCGCCTTGCGCGACCTCGGACTTTTTGCATCGTTCCTTCTTGTCGGAACAATCTTGTTTGTGGTTGTGTATCTGCCTCATTTCGTTAAGATTAAGAAGAGTGTGGGCGAGACGAAGATGCTCGACCGCCTTGCCCGTTTCTGCCCCGAGGAATACAGATGCATCGTCCGCCTTGTGGTTATTCTAACGCTCGTCTTCGGATGGTTCAGCTTTGGTGCTGAGTTCGATTCGAACATGGCGAACATCAACTATATGACCGACGAACAACGCTCGGAAATGGCTTATTTCCAGCAGATTCTGTCGGGCGATTCGGCTTCTAACGTGCAGACCGTCTATGTCGTTTCGTCCGATTCGACCTTCGACGGCGCGCTTTCCGAGAGTCAGAAGAAGCAGTCGGCAATAGACAGCCTTGTTTCTGCCGGAACGGTTGCGAGCCACGCCGGAGTGCGCCAGTTCATCGCTTCGGAAAGTGAGCAGAACCGCCGTATTGAACGCTGGAAGCGCTTTGTTGGCGAGCATCGCGATGTCTTCGGACGCGTTTTGGCTGAAGAGTCGGCAAAAGCCGGATTCAGCCACGATGCCTTCAGCGATTTTCAGACGCTTGTTGCCGACACGGCCTCGCTTTCTGCCAAGCCTTACGAGTTTTTTGCGCCACTCACGCAGCAGGTCTTCAGCGGCAATCTGAGTTTCGACAAGGAAACATCGAAATGTGCCGTTGTCGATATTCTGAAAGTTGATGAAAGTAGGGTGGCCGAGGTTGAGGCTCTCTTCACGCACAGTTTCGACGTGCAGAGTATGAACAGCGCGATTTCCGACAGTCTTTCCGACAATTTCAACTATATCGGCTGGGCTTGCTCGCTTATCGTTTTCTTCTTCCTCTGGTTCTCTTTCGGAAGAATTGAGCTCGCCATTCTGTCGTTCCTGCCGATGGCGGTAAGCTGGGTTTGGATTCTCGGCATAATGGCCATTTTCGGCATCAAGTTCAACATCGTAAACATAATTCTCGCCACCTTCATCTTCGGACAAGGCGACGATTACACCATATTCATGACCGAAGGCTGCCAGAGCGAATATGCCTACCGAAAGCCTATTCTGGCATCGTACAAGAGCAGCATCATTCAGTCGGCTCTGATAATGTTCGTCGGCATCGGAACGCTCGTTGTGGCAAAGCATCCGGCGCTTTTCTCGCTTGCCATCGTTACTATCATCGGAATGTTCTGCGTGGTGTTCATGGCATATCTGCTGCCGCCGTTGCTGTTCGGCATCGTAACCGCGCCAAAGCGTCCTGTTTCGCTTGCCAGCGCGTGCCGTGCGCTCGTTCTTGGCATTCTGATTGTTGCCGAGATGCCGTTGGTTGCCATGCTCCGTCCGGCCCGAATGTCTGTCAGAAACAGCGGACTTTCGATGCTTCACCGATTTAATCTCCGACTTCTCTTCGGACTTAGAATCAAGCGGATGAAGGCCGAGAAAGGCTCGTTCAGAGGTTCGTCTATTGTCATTTTCAACCGCCGTTCCGTGCTCGATGCCATGCTCATCGTCGCACTCAATCGCAACGTAATCCTGAAGTCGCATATGCCTAAATCCATCTGGCGCAAAATCTTCCTTTGGTGGTGCGGCTGTACGTGCGAGGACGTTGATGTCTTGACTGATGCCGGCTGCGCGGTTGCCATGTTTACAGAAGACACTTCGGTAAGTTTCGAGCTTGCAAAGGCTCTGAAGGTTGATGTCCTTCCGGTTGTGATTCACGGCTCGGATATGATAAAAACTGACGAAAGCCTCGTGATAAATGGCGGAACGGTTACAATTTCGGTTGAAAAGAAGGTTTCGTATTCCGATTCTTCGGTTCTCGAAAAAATTTCAGCCCGATACGATGAACTTTGCCGGAACATCGAGAAATCGTCTTATTTCGTCGGTCTTGTAAAGGATTTGTACATGTATCGTGGCGTTGATATAATGCGCTCGGTAAACCGCAACTTGAAGCACAACGGCAACTATTCAGTCATTGTGGATGCTCCAGTTTCAGCCGCGAAAGTGGTGATTAACGGCGCAGGTTACGGCGAGGCGGCGTTGCTCTTCGCTCTCGTTCATCCTGATGTTCAGGTTGTTGCAGTCGAGGCTGATGCCGACAAGCGCGTGGTTGCGCAGAACTGCATAGGCGAGGTTGCGCCTAACGTCGAAGTTGTGGAATCGTGTCCGGCCGACGATTCAGCCTTAGTGATAAATTTGAAAAAATAACGAAAAATATATGAAAGAAAAGATTGTTAAATTATTGTCGGATGCTTTGCCGATAGTCGATTTGGATTCTGATTTTTTGTTCAGCGAACTCGATTCGCTCGGCGTTACAACCATTCTGATGGTACTTTCCGAAGAATTCGGTATTCATCTCGAATCGACAGATGCCACTTCTAAAAATCTCCGAAACATCGACAGCATCGTCAAGATGGTCGAGGACAAACTGAAGGCTTGATGAACCGTTTGATTGACCGTATTGCAGAAAATGCCGCGTCTTATCCCGGCAAGACGGCCGTTATCTATGGCGGCGAGCACATTTCGTATGCCGATTTGCTTGGCCGAATTGATGTCGAATCGGCGGCGATAATGCAGGCTGAAGGCTATGCAAAAGGCTCGGGAATCGTGGTTCAGAACACGCAGAACGCCGATTTCATAGTGCGATATTTTGCCATTCACAAGGCCGGATGCGTTGCCGTTCCGGTTGAGAAGGACATTCCCGATGCGCGCCTCGAACAGATTTCCCGGATTGTTGCTGCCGAGAATTTTTCAGACGAGATTGCCGATGTACTCTTTACCACAGGCACGACAGGTGTGTCTAAGGGCGTGATGATAAGCCATCGCACAATCGTTGCCAATGCCGAGAATCTGGCTGATGCCCAAGGCTTTGCGGCGGATGTCGTGTTCATCGTCAACGGCCCTCTCAATCACATCGGCAGTCTGTCAAAGATTTACCCGACTCTGCTTATGGGCGGAACTCTTTACATCATCGACGGCATGAAGGATATGAACCAGTTCTTCGGCGCGTTAGACTATCCTTGCGATAAGATGGCAACCTTCCTTGTTCCGGCAAGCATTCGTATGCTTGTGCAGTTCTCGGCCGAGCGTCTGGCTTCGTATGCCCGCAAAATCGACTTTATCGAGACTGGTGCAGCACCTATCACGCAGGCCGATATGGAGAAGTTGTGCGAACTCCTGCCACATTCGCGCTTGTATAACACTTACGCCTCTACCGAGACGGGCATCATCGCAACGCACAACTACAACTCAGATGTGTGCGTGGCTGGCTGCCTCGGTAAGGCGATGAAACACTCGAAATTCTTCATTACCGATGAAGGCTCGGTGGCTTGCTCGGGCGACACGTTGATGAGCGGCTACATTGGCGACAGCGAGATGACGGCGCGCGTGATGCGCAACGGCGTAATCTACACAGCCGACTGCGGACGCATTGACGAGTGCGGCAGACTGCATCTTACCGGTCGTGCCGACGACATCATCAACGTCGGCGGATTCAAGGTTGCGCCTTCCGAGGTTGAGGACGCGGCTATGGCTTTCGACGGCATTGCCGACTGCATCTGCATCGCGGCGAAACACCCTGTTCTTGGTACGGTTACGAAACTTCTTTACGTTGCTTCCGACGGCTGCGAAATAGACCTGAAGGCTCTGGCTTCGTTCCTTAAATCGAAACTCGAAGCCTACAAAGTGCCGATGTTCTACTCTCGCGAAGAAAAGATTCAGCGCACTTACAACGGCAAACTCAACAGAAAATATTATCTGTAGATTTTCTGATATGATAAAATCATTCGGCTTTCTTCAAACCAAGAGAGCCGAATGATTTGTTTTATTTCCATCCTCCAATCCACCTATTCATATCAGTGTCTTTGAATTCATCGGCTTTGCGGATGTTGGTGTCGGAGGGTTTGTTGAAGAGGAATTTGTCGATGAAGCGGGTAACGGCGTCGTTTTCTGAGTCGCACGCCATGCAGTGGGGATGTCCGCCTTCAAATACGTAGCCAAAGCGGTCGGAGATTCCAAATTTGTCCCAAACTTTGGCGGCGGCGGCTGTGGAAACGTATCCCGAATAGTCGCAGAGCCACGGATAGTCGGAGTTGCCAAGCACCAAGACGGCGCGGGGGGCAATCATCGAAATTATCTGATGGTGGTCGTAGGGCAGAGTGTTGAGTTTTCCGTTGAAATTGTCCTTAAACGAGGGGGCGAACCAAGAGTAGTTGGTGTTTTCCACACGTTCTACATTCACCTCGGTAGTGGCTGTGTGATAGTCGCTTGCACGCCAAGAGTTGATGCCGCCGCCACCCGATTCCTGAATAATTGTGAGTGCGATACGCTCGTCGAACGCTCCGGCAAACATAGCCATCTTGCCCGCGTATGAGCAACCTGTAACGGCAATGTGCTTAACGTCGGCTTTGATTTGGTCTTTTACTTGGTAGATGGCGTCGATAAGGCGGCTGATTCCCCAAGTCCAACCCGAATAGTTTCCGCTTGTGTTGGTGTATTCGGGATACATACGATAAAACGCTGCGGCAGTGTCTCTTACAGCCTGATGACTGCTTTTGATAATTTGGTCGTGCTTAAAGGGGATAAGTATACAGCCCTTTACAAATTCGGGACGGATGCTGCCCGAGGGCATATTCATTCCTATTATCACAGGGAACGGTCCATCGCCTTCGGGGATAACTATTTTTGACGAAAACTCCAAACTTCCGCCTTTGGTGTCCACTTTTATATTAATGTTGGTTTCGGCGGCGTTGTAGGTGGCGGTAACTTTTTTGAACGCGGGAATGGGTCCAATTTCGTAATCCTGAACCATTAGGGCGGTTTCGTTGCGGTGACGTTCCCAGCCGCTGTATTGCGCGTTGTAGGTGCCGTCTTGATAGATAAACGGGTCGGGGAGAGCCTCATTGTTGTAAGATAGTTGTGCCGGTGCGGTGCTGTGCTTTTTTATTGCCTTGCCGGTATTCTCCTTGCCAAATACCAGCGGCAGAGTTTTTTGCGCTGTCGCCAACGATGAGAACAGCAACACGCCAGTCAATAATACTAAGCTTTTTTTCATACTTGTCATTTTTAGATTTTTATGATTATCAAGTGAAAACTATCTGTTTTCTGTTGTCTGAACTTCTGTTAGGTGTTAAGAAATGAACAGACTTGCCACAAAAATACATTTTTTTACCAAAACTCCATTATTTTGTGTTAAAGAAATGTGAAGTCTATCCTTTTGTTAAGCCGAATATGCCGATAGAATTCTGTTCGCTTGTACTGAAGGGACTCCACCGAACAAAGGTCGAGCGCGGAAATTCGGCAGAACCAAGGGGGCTTGTTGCTACTCTTTTACATCCTCGAAGATGTGAAGTCTGTCTGCAAAATCATGAATGAAAATGCGACCATTGTCTAAATATTGTATTTGGGAAAGAAAGCTAATTCCCAAACCTTTTTCTGTCTGTTTCGATGTGAACAACCTGTGTGCAAAAACAATCTCTTTGGTTCTATAGTTGTAAATCATAAAACCAAATGCATTGCGAAATTGTTTTAAATCTTCCAGCTTGATAGTTATATAATCACCTCTGAAATCAGATATGCGTTTAAGGGATTTCTCACTTTCTGAATCATCGAAATCAGTAGAAAACTTTCTTTTTTCTTCCACAACGAGATTTTTTGCATCTAAAAATACAAAATGATTGCCTAGTTCCTTGTCATAAACTGTTACTAAAACCTTGTCCCTTTCGTTATTCAAATTAATATCATAAATATTGCCTATCTTGCAATGGGGAAAATTCGTGTCATTTTCAGAATCAGAAAAAGCCTTTAGAAGTTCGCCAGTATTCACGTCAATTGCAAGAAGAATCTCGTATCTTTCGTAGCGAGATTTTACCCAAAGTTTGCCACCACAGACACCCGCTTCAGACAATATCTCTAAGTCTATCGTTACATTAAAGTCTTGCTGGTAGTCGTGTTGCCACAAAATGCTTCCGTCCCAGTCGTGGCGTATAATGATATTATCTCTGTTTGAAAATATCATGTTGTTGAAAACATAGAATTCTCTTTCACGAATGTAATCTTTGAAAATAGCTTTGCCTGTTTCAAACTCTACAAGATTGAAATAGTTGATATGGTTCTTACGCTCAATGATGTTCAAATAGCGAAGATTTGTATTGTTATCAGCAATAGCTGTACATTTTACTTTATTGATAAGTTCTCCATCTTTTGTAAATAGTAAAGCATCATTATGTCCAATATCATCAATTGCAAATACAATTATCTTATCGTCGTAACTCGTAACTTTTAAAATCTTGTTAATTGCGATCTCTTTCCCATTGATATACAGAATGGACTTTTTGTCCTTATCTGTTGATGCAAAAGCACCGCATCTGGCATCGAAATGATCATACCCTACATTCTTAACTACTTTAGTTTCTTTCCACATAGCTTTATTATGTTTGTTTATCATATTTCCGAATGTAGCTTCTTTTAGAACTCCAGCAGAAGTCTTACATTTATCTGTCTGCCAGTAAGATAGTTTGGCACGGCATACTGGTTGTTTGTTACATCCGTCAGCCAGAAATATGAGTTTACGTTATTGATATTCAATAGGTTGAAGGCGTCGATGCCAATCCATGCGTTGCGCAGTTTTGATGCAACGCCGGTGCGTATGTCGTGCTCCTCGTTGTTGAGCAGACGGTAGCTCATGCCAATGTCGGCGCGCCTGTAGGCTGGCGTGCGGAAGAACTGCGTCTCGCGTCCGGTGTGTGGCGGACCGAACGGCAGACCGCCGGCATAGCTCAGTTTCAGACTCATCTTCCACTTGTCTGTGCCCGGAAAATAGTCGGTGAAGTAGAGCGACAGATTCATGCGCTGGTCGGTTGGACGAGGAATTTTCTTGCCGAAAAGCGTCTCTTCGGTCTTCATTATCGACAGCGTGAGCCACGAGTCGCTTCCCGGAACAAACTCGCCAAACAACTTCATGTCGATACCTGTGGCATAGCCTTTGCTCAGATTCTTTCCGTAGTAAGTAATCTTCAGATTATCAACATTGTATGGGTTGAGATTGCTCAGAATCTTGTAATAAATCTCGGTTGTGAACTTGAACGGACGGTTTGCCATTCTGAATTTGTAGTCGCCAGCCAGAACGAAATGAATGCTTCGCTGGCTCTTTATCTCGGAGTTTAGCGTAACCGTGGCGTTGCCGTTGGCTGCCATAGTGGTGTCCTTCAGTTCTTTGTAGAACGGAGCCTGATAGTACAGTCCGGTGGCAAAGCGGAAGGTGAAATTCTCGTTCTTCTTTGGAATGAAACCGACTGATAGTCGCGGACTTACGATGCTCTCCTTGTTGAAGTCCCAGTAAGCGTAGCGCAGTCCGTAGTTGATGGTGAACATACCTTTGTCGTTGTTCATTCGCCAAGTGTCCTGTGCATAAAGTTCGTATCTGTTAGAGCTTAGTTCGTTGTTGCTGCTAAGGTTGTAAATCAGTCGCAGCTGGCTGTCGGAGTGTGGCAGAGAATAGCCAGCCGAGTCGCGCATCTCCCATTCCTTCATCTTCTCTTTTACCAGTTCGTGCTTCATCAGCGCGCCCCATCTTATCTCGTGCGCCTTCTTTCTTACCTGACCGTTGAGCGTTACGCTCTTTACGCTCGTAGTCAGATAGTTGCGTGCGTGCTCCTTGTATGTTCCAACGCCTATGCTCTCGTCCATGCCCTCGTTGTTGAGCCAGTACTCGCCTTGGATGTCGTATGTTTCCTGCTCCTTGCTGTTGTATGCCGCTCCTTGCAGCGAGATGAAGGCATGTTCGGTAAACTTGCGCGTGATGCTCGCCGTCATGAAGTAGGTTCTGAACAAGTCCTTCTCCTGACCGTCGAAATAAACCTTGAATTCCTTTATGTCGTCGAGTGTTCCGAAGGTTGTCGTTCTGTCCGATGGCTTAAACTGATAGCTGTTTCGCGAGTAGTTCCCGATGAAGTCGATAGTCCACCGTTTGTTTGGCGACCAGCTTGTATAGTTCTGGTAATCAACGAAGTTTGGACTGTATTCGCCCTTTGTGTCGAGTGTTCCCAAGAGATAGCGGTTTGTCTTGTATCGCACGCTCTGTGTCATGCTGAAGTGCTTGTTTCCGAATCCGGCGTAGATGCCTCCGCCCAGCATACTTAGATTTGCGCTTCCCTCGAATTTCTTTACTTTCTTGTAAGTTATATCGAGCACCGACGACATTTTATCGCCATATTTAGCCTCGAATCCGCCCGATGAGAAGCCGATGTCGCTAACCATGTCGGGGTTGATGATGCTCAGACCCTCTTGCTGTCCCGAGCTGATGAGCATCGGTCGGTAAACCTCTATGCCGTTGATGTAGACGCTGTTCTCGTCGAAACTTCCGCCGCGCACGTTGTACTGCGAACTCAGTTCGTTGTTCGATGATACTCCGGCTTGCGTTGCGATGTACGATTCCACGCTTCCGCCCGATGCGTCGGGCATCAGTTTCTGGTCTTTTATGTCGAGTTTCTGGGTCGAGGTTGTCTGTCGGCGCACCTCGCTTACCGTAACGCCCTCAAGCTCAACGTCCGACGGCAGCATCGTAACGTTGAGCGCGATTATTCCCTTTGGTCTGCGCAATGTTTTCTTCTTGGTGCGGTAGCCAATCATCGAGAAGATAACCGTAACGCTGTCTTGCGTGTCTACCGAGATGGAGTAATGGCCGCGCAAGTCGGTCGTAGTGCCTACGAGCACGGGCTTTTCAATGCGCACGGTAGCCAGTTCGATAGGGTCGTGATTCTCGTCGGTAACGATTCCCGTTATCTTGGCTTTGTGCTTTGATGTGCCTTGTGCGGCAGCATCGGTAAAATGAGTGAATATTATTGTCAGCAGCAGAATGCTGTATCTTAGTCTTTTTAGCATATACACATAACGCATAAAACGGCTTTTTATTTTGTATTGAAAATTGACAAATAAGTTGAAAGTTGAAATTTGAAAGTTGAAAAAACTGAATCGATTGATAATTAGGGATTTATAACGAACAATTTCGTCAGAAATTGTTCGTACGTCCAAGGTACGTCCAAGGTACGTCCAAGGTACGTCCAAGGTACGTCCAAGGTACGTCCAAGGTACGTCCAGGGTACGTCCAAGGTACGTCCAAGGTACGTCGTAGGAAGGTAGAGGGAAGATAGAGGGAAGGTAGAAGGAAAGTAGAGGCAAGGTATTCATTTAGCAAAATGTAAGTTCTCATAATTAGGCAGAACTAATCATTAGTGCTTTTCGCCTATGTTTCTATAAATGTCAAACACTTATTTGAACATAATGTAAGGCGAATTTTCTAATGACCGATTTGGGTTTATAATTCATAATGGTAGAAAAAGTGGGGTATTTTGTCTTTTTGTATATACAAAATAGTGCCAAGGTATATGCAGGGTATATGTAAGCTATATGTTGGCTATATGTAGGATATATGTAAGCTATATGTAAGATATATGCAAGGTATAGCCAGATTAGGTGAATGGTAAGTTCTGTGAAAGTAGAAATTGGAATTGAAGCAAGGGGATAGTAAGGGGGTAGTAAGGGGATAGCAAGAGGGTAGCAAGGGGGAAGGTTCGACGAAGAATTACAATTCAAAATTCATAATTCATAATGGGAAGTGTAATTTCGGAATTCGCGAGAACTCCCTCTTTCTCCCCATATCATTTTGCCAAAACTGTGGCAAGTGTGAAAAAAAATGCCTAATTTTGCAACAAAACTCGAAAATATATGTTTACAGCAAAGAAAAGAGAATGGAGTGAGTTGTATACTTTCTTCACGTTGCTAAAGGACGGTAAGGTCACACTTGGCAACAGTCTGGGCAAGCCGTCAAAGCGATTCTTTCCGATACATTGCATCAAGCGAGAGGAGCACGACGGAAGCCGTTCGTATTTCATTGAGGATGAAGACGTGCGCATCGTTCCCGAGGAGGGCGACGAATACCGCATTCCGCGCGAGGACTTCGGAACGGTGGCTATGATGGTGCTCGAAGCCATGAAGGGACATTCAGAAGAAGACGACATCGAGTCGCCAGAGGGCGTTGAGGAGTTTCTCGACGCGGTTAAAATCTTCAACCTCGAGGCACAGACCGAAGACCGTACCGATCTCTTCATCGTGTTCTACACTCAGGGCGTACCGCCAATGGGATTCCGCATCTACTCGCGCGTAGGAACGATGGACCCTCTGATGGACGGCGGTCGTGCTGCCAACATCAAGTATCATCTCGACGGAATAAAGATACCTACTCCGGCGGTAAACAAGATTAACGCTACCGAGGCGAGCGAGAATCCGGTGGCGCGCCGAATGATGATGGTAGAGGCTATGGGCGGCGTGCTCAAGTTCGACGATGCTGCCGACAAGGTGTTCCGTAGCAACCTTAACCTCATCGACCTGCACTTCCCTCGGCTTCTGGGCGAGATGACACGAATGATGTATCTCGACGGAACAAGCCGCGTGCGCGACCTCGTAGACAAGATGAAGGAACTGAACCCTCTGAAGATAAAAGACGAGCTGATAGAGAAGCACGGATACTACGAATACAAGGTTAAGCAGTTCCTCATGGCGGTAGCTCTGGGAATGCGCCCAACAAAGGTGTTCGACGGATTCACGGGCGTGGTTAGCGGCTTCATCTTCGTCGATGCCAGCGGCAAGCCTCTGTGCTACAGCGTAAATGACAGGGCGGTGTTCGAGAACTTCCTTCTGAATAACACCCGACTTGTACACGGCAACGTTGAGCGCGACCACTACGGATATCTGGAGCGCGAGAATGGTCAGTGGTACTTTAGACTAAACGCCAAGGTGGCGCTTACAAAGAAATAAAAAGACGGTGCGCAGCGACGTTTCAGAACGCTTGCGCCGATGGGCGGCTGAGTATCACACGGCCGCCTTCGTTGCAAACGACCCCGTGCAGTTTCCGCACCGCTTTGCCCAGAGGCGCGACATCGAGATAAGCGGACTGCTTACCGCGCTTATGAGCTTTGGAAACCGAAAGCAGATTGTGCTGAAGGCTGATGCCCTGCACGCAATCATGGGTGCATCGCCCTACGATTATGTGATGAGCCGCCGATGGCAGACCGACTTTCAGGCAGGGAGAAAAGAAAGTTTCTACCGAATGTTGATGTATGCCGATTTCAACGGCTTCTTTCAGAAATTGCACGACTGCTACGCGCGTTTCGACTCGCTCGAGGACTGTCTTCTAACGCTCGATGCCGAGTCGCCGTTCCGCGCCATCTGCCAGTTTATGCAGGTCAGCGACAAGAGTCCGCAGAAGAAACTGAACATGTTTCTGCGCTGGATGATAAGGCGCGACAGCGAGGTCGATTTCGGGTTGTGGCTTAATTATAGTCCGTCGCAGCTCATCATTCCGCTCGATGTTCATGTGTGCCGTCAGGCTTTCGAACTTGGGCTTATCGACAGGGAGTCGTTCTCGCTTGCCAACGCGCGCCGCATAACGCAGAGCCTCGCCGACATCTTTCCGGGCGACCCCTGCCTCGGCGACTTCGCACTTTTTGGATATGGAATAAACAACAAATAACTATGGATTTCAAAGATTTGATAAGAACGCGCCGCAGTATGCGCAAGTTCACCGACGAGAAAGTAACCGAGCCTGAAGTAAAGGCGCTTTTGCGCGCGGCACTTATGAGCCCGTCGTCAAAGAGCATCAGAAACTGGAACTTTGTGGTGGTAGACGACAAGGAAACGATAAAGCTGCTTGCCCGTTGCAAGAAGATGGGAGCTGAGTTCCTCGAGGGTGCGCCTCTGGCAATCGTCGTAACCGCCAATCCTTCGGAAAACGACGTGTGGATTGAGGATGCCTCAATAGCATCGCTCATGATTCAGCTTCAGGCCGAAGAACTCGGACTTGGCTCTTGCTGGGCGCAGATTCGCAATCGCGCAGCAGAAGACGGAACGCCTGCCAACACCATCGTTCACAACATCCTCGGACTGCCCGACAGCCTCGAGGTTCTGAGCATCATCGGCGTTGGTCACAAGGCAGCCGAGCGCAAGCCTATGGAGGACGACAAACTGCTGTGGAATCAGGTTCACTACAACAAGTTCGGAAACACAAAATGAGAATCGTAATGGTTGGTGCCGGCAATCTGGCAACGCACCTGAGCCGTGCCTTGCAGAACGCCGGGCACGATATCTTGCAGGTCTTCAGCCGTACCGAAGAGAACGCCCGACTTCTTGCCGACAGGCTGAACGCCGGTTTCACCACCTCGCTGGCAAATCTTAGTGCCGAGGCTGATATCTACATCGTCTCGCTCAAAGACTCCGCCCTTGTCGAGTGCGTTTCAGATATCTGTCGCGGAAGGGAAGACAAACTCTTTGTGCATACCGCCGGAAGCATAGATATGCAGGTATTCGAAGGATATTGCCATCGGTTTGGCGTGCTGTATCCTATGCAGTCGTTCAGCAAGGGCAGGGAAGTCGATTTCTCGGTCATACCGTGCTTTGTCGAGGCTAACAATGCTGACGACGAGGCTGTGGTCGAGTCGCTTGCATCGTCCGTGTCGCAGAGCGTGTGGCATTTCTCGGGCGAGCAGCGCAAGTACCTGCATCTGGCAGCCGTCTTTGCCAACAACTTCACCAACCACATGTATGCCCTTTGTGCCGAGATGCTTGCGCAGCACGACATTCCGTTCAGCACTATGATTCCGCTCATCGACGAGACGGCTGCAAAGATTCACACGCTCGAGCCTCGCAAGGCGCAGACTGGTCCGGCGGTTCGGTTCGACCGCAACGTGATGGACAAGCAGAAGGCTCTGCTCGCCTACAGTCCCGAGCTTCAGCAGATATACGAGTTGCTGAGCAAGAGTATTCACAAAACATCAACAAAATGATAAATTACGACCTTTCGAAAATAAAGATGATTGCCTTCGATGTTGACGGCGTTCTCAGTCGCGAGACAATCACGGCATATCCCAACGGCGAGCCTATGCGTACCGTTAATATCAAGGACGGATATGCCATTCAGCTTGCCGTTAAGCGTGGCATTCATGTTGCCATCATAACCGGCGGATGTACCGAGGCTATAAGGGTTCGCTACACGTCGCTCGGCGTAGAGGATGTGATAATGAAGGCTGCCGTAAAGATAGGCGAATATCGCCGTCTGCTCGATAAATACGGTCTGAAGGACGAGGAGGTGCTCTATATGGGCGACGACATCCCCGACTACGAGATTCTCTCGGTATGCGGATGCCCTTGCTGTCCTGCCGATGCCGCGCCCGAGATTAAGAGCGTGTGCCGATACATTTCGCACAAAGAGGGCGGCATGGGCTGCGGTCGCGACGTGATTGAGCAGGTGCTGAAGGCGCAAGGCAAATGGATGGGCGACAAGGTTGCCTTCGGATGGTAAAAAACAAAAAACAAGAAGTAAGATGAATATAATATTGGCGAGCAATTCGCCTCGCAGAAAGGAACTCCTGGCTGGTCTGGGCATAGAGTTCGAGGTTAAGACAATTCCGGGCATCGACGAGAGTTTTCCCGACACGCTCAGAGGAGAGGACATTCCAAAGCATATCTCGGCAAAGAAAGCCGAGGCTTACAAGCAGATTATCGGCGAAGACGACCTTCTGATAACTGCCGATACTATAGTCTACGTAGACGGTGAGGTTCTCGGCAAGCCGTCGGATGCAGCCGATGCCAAGCGTATGCTCAGGAAGCTGAGCGGACGTACGCATCAGGTGATAACAGGCGTGAGCATAGTAACTACCAAGAAGCACAGTTGCTTTGCCGTAACCACTAACGTGTCGTTCGATGTGCTTACCGACGAGCAGATTGACTTCTACATAGAGCATTACAAGCCGTTCGACAAGGCTGGCGCATACGGCATACAGGAATGGATTGGCTATGTTGGCGTTACTGGTATCGAGGGCTCGTACTTCAACGTTGTTGGCTTGCCTGTTCAACGTCTTTACAAGGAGTTGCAGAAGTTTTTTTGAGTTGACAATTGACAGTTGACAATTGACAATTCATAATTCATAATTCAAAATTCATAATTGGTTGTGGAGTGTCGTCGCAAATAAAAAGAGTCGTTTTTCTTAATTCACGAAAAACGACTCTAAGTTAAGATGAATTTGCTTTTTTCAGCTTGGAAAGAAAATGGGAATTTTGCCGCTCGAACTCCGTTCGCAAGCAACCACAGGTCGAGCGCGGAAATTCAGCAGAACTAAAGGAAAAATAGTATGGGAAATATTTTCATGAAAATCATAAACTTTATTTCTTTTGCAGCGAAACCTATAGCAAAACTTACCGAAGCTATAGCAAAGAAAGAGTATGCGGTAGTATCGCCCGATGGCACGACACTTACCTTCTATTTTGACAAACATAAGTCTTCCCGACAAGGTACGGCGTATAGGCTGAATGTTGTAATTCCTAAATGGGTGAAAAAAGAAAAAGGTTCACTCCCGTATAATCCGAATTTTACGACGGTAGTTTTTGACGAGTCGTTTAAAGATGCACGTCCTGTATCTTGTGCATATTGGTTCGGCGGATTTGAAAATCTGACAAAAATAGAAGGCATCGACAATCTGAATACTTCGAGAGTGAGGAATATGTTCGGAATGTTCTGTAATTGTAAACGTTTGTTTAGCCTTGATTTAAGTAAGTTCGATACTTCGAAGGTTACAGACATGAGCTTAATGTTCTATTGGTGCGAAAGCCTGTCGAGCCTTGATGTTAGCAGTTTCGATACCTCAAAAGTAAGGAGAATGCGAGAAATGTTCTTGGGATGCCAAAACGTGCATAGTCTTGATATAAGTTGTTTTGATACTTTGAAAGTAACAGATATGTGCAGAATGTTCTCTGGTTGCGAAAGTCTGCCGGGACTCGATGTAGGCGGTTTCGATACCTCGAATGTTACAAATATGAGTGGTATGTTTTTATGTTGCAAAAGTATGCAGAGTCTTGATGTCAGCGGATTTAATACCTCGCAAGTAACTGATATGAGCTGTATGTTCAGTAGTTGCGAAAGTGTTACAGAACTTGATGTAAGTGGTTTTAATACCTCGAAGGTAAAGGATATGGGCGGTATGTTTCATGATTGCGGAAGTTTGGAGAGTCTTGATTTATGCAATTTCAATACTTCAAAAGTAACGAATATGCATAGTATGTTCCGAGTATGCACAAGTCTGCGTTCTCTGGATTTAAGCAACTTTAACACTTCGAGAGTAACGTGTATGGGCAGTATGTTTTGTGGCTGCGAAAAACTGTCGAGCCTTGATTTGAGTAGATTCGATACCTCTAATGTGTGGGATATGGACAATATGTTTGCTGGTTGTAAAAGTCTGACTCAGCTTGATATAAACAACTTTAACACCTCGAAAGTAACTATTATGCACGCAATGTTCTTGGGGTGTGAAAGTCTGAAAACGATATATGTTGGGACAGGCTGGAATATAAGCAGGGTTAGAAATTCGAAATATATGTTTGAGAATTGCACTAATCTTGTAGGTGGTAAAGGAACAAAATACGATTCTGAATTTGTAGATGTTGCTCGTGCAAAGATAGATGGCGGTAAAGATGAGCCGGGTTATTTTAAATTGCTTTCTATGTTAAAATCCAAATATTTCGACCATTTTTTTAGGTTTATGCTGATATTTTATAATCTTTGTCAAAAAGCTGCTTGTTTCTGACCATGGCAGTCACAATGTGTACAAGTTTGTTCTTGACATTATTGAG
>JAFZWM010000056.1 GCA_017617315.1 Bacteroidaceae bacterium | reverse complement strand
GTGATTTGCTTTCAAATTAGTATCTTTGCAAAAGGAAATACAGCCGAATACAGTGTATTTTAAGCCTATTTTAGTTGTGATTTGCTTTCAAATTAGTATCTTTGCAAAAGGAAATACAGCTGCCTGAAGAGCGCCGTTCGCATCCTTCTGTTGTGATTTGCTTTCAAATTAGTATCTTTGCAAAAGGAAATACAGCAACGAACTTCAAGACTTAACCGATTTTAATGTTGTGATTTGCTTTCAAATTAGTATCTTTGCAAAAGGAAATACAGCTCATCAACTCGCACACCGATGCGAAGATACGTTGTGATTTGCTTTCAAATTAGTATCTTTGCAAAAGGAAATACAGCATAGCCTCCCTGAAGTAGCTCTCTTTGAGTGTTGTGATTTGCTTTCAAATTAGTATCTTTGCAAAAGGAAATACAGCATAACGAAGCTTATTAGACATGTCAAGGCCGTTGTGATTTGCTTTCAAATTAGTATCTTTGCAAAAGGAAATACAGCAGACTATTTACAAAATACTGTATATCACACTTTTGCAAGCAAAATTACAAATAAAAAACTGTATTTCAAGACAAGAAATCCTGCTTCTAGGAGCAGGATTTCTTGTTTCTATACTAAAACAATTCCAACTGCTGGCCAGGACTGTTCGGCTTCTGAGGCTTACGGCCATAAAATATCTCTATTGCAGCAAACTGCTTGTCCGTTATCCGCATTATTCCAACCTGACCGTATTTTGGAATAAAAGATTTTACTCGCTTTACATGAACATCCGCATTTTCGGCACTGGCACAATGGCGCACATAAATCGAGAACTGAAACATGGTGAAGCCATCTTGCATCAGATTCTTACGGAACAAAGCAGCCTCCTTACGGTCTTTCTTTGTCTCGGTAGGCAAATCGAAAAACACCAGCACCCACATAATCCGATACTCGCTGAAACGATCCATCAATCAACTATTTCGGGATAAGAAATCAGACGGATTTCTCCGTTGAAACACTTATAAAGCGATGATGTTGTCTGCGAAACGGCAACCATCAGCGGACTGCGTTTTCCACCAATCACCACCTCAGTTGTTGGCAGAGTAAGGAAACGAGCCTTCAAGTCTCTTGTTAGAGTTGAATAATCAACGCCTTCGTTTACTATCCCGATTACGATTTCATCGACATAAGGACGATATGGTTCCATTATGTCGTCGGCCAGACAATAGGCATTGTAACGATTGTGGTGATGAATTCCGAAGGTTGGCAACAAGCCGCTCTCGACCAAAGCCCTTGCCACGACAGCCCTTAGAATGGCATATCCGTAGTTGAGCAGATTATTTGGCGCAGCCTCATCGCGCCCTCTTACAAACTTTGGAATTGACGGAAAGACATTGCGCCAGTAATAAGCCGCTGCCCTACCCTCCAGATTGTCGGCATCGCCACTTCGCACCGTTTCGGTCCAAACCATCATGTTGCCAGTCTCGGCTTTCGTGTGCTTGCTGAGAATCATTGCCTGATTATAGATTTTTGCTCGGATGGTTTGCTGCCACAACTGTTTTTTCAGAGGCAGAGAAGCGTCGAGTTGCTTTCTGAAGCGTTCGCTCTGAATTGTATTGCCTGCCAACGGAAGCAACAGACCGACTGGCATACACTTTGAATCGCAGGTTACAATGGCGCAGTTGTTATCGAGCAGAGCAGAAATAACTCCAGATGTTATTGTAAGATACATACTGTCGAGCACAACGACACCGATATCTTCAATAGGAATTGTCGTTGTAAATTCATCCTTGAAATTCTGGTGCATATTGCTTTTTTCAAGTCCCGGAATCTTGATTACAAGCTGGCTGTTTTTCAGACTAAGGTATGCCGGATTTCCAAAATATAAAGTTCTTTTTATCATGATATTAAAAATAAAAATGGGGCACAAATCTGTGCCCCACCATTGATTATTTTCCTATTTCTATAATATTTCCTAATCGGTCGACTTTTAATGGGACACAGATTTCTTTGATCATTTCACCAGTCCATGCGCGTTGCGCTTTATTATTACTTCCCAATTCTGTTGTTTGTAGAATAGGATTTGCAATCCTTGCTGGAGCAAAATGTCCTTCGTTACCTGTACAACTCACCATCTTGTAAATCCTCGTCTTATCAATCTCCTTAATACCATCCTTCAACTCCTCTTTTGTTGGCAGATAAACCAAATCATTCGGCGAAAGAATGAACAACAGTTTAACATCATCAGAAACGAGTTCCTTTTCCTTCAGATAAGATTCTATATGATCCAGCCAAGTAGAGCCGAAACTCTTTTGGCATTCAAGCATAACATTAAGAGGAATTGTAAGATACGAACGAACATTCTCCACCTCACCAGTTTCCTTGTTCTGTCTCTCTGAGTTGAAAACAGCAAAGAACAGATTTGTACCCTTGGCAGCCTCAACAAACTTTGACGCCTTATTACCATTCTGCCCTATTGCAAATTTTTCGGCTTTCTCGTATTTACGCACTTTTAGTATTGGTTGATGGAATTTTCCATTGTTTAGTGCTACAATGTTCCGATTCATTTCGTCAATGCCATCTGGCGAGAAAGCAAGTTCGGGATCACCGCCTTTAGCTTCTAAATGGCGCAAAAGTATTTTTTGAATACCAGTGTCAGTAACGCTCGTCTCTATCGTCTTTTTGTCGAAAGAAGTGTCGAGAGGCTTGCGAGTAGCAAAATAGCGGTCGTTCGTTTCTTTTGTGAAATAGTAAACCCATACTTTCTTGAGGTCAATGTCAGACCACACGTCTTTTTGACTCTCTACGAGTTTCTTTATCGCCTTTGCATCCATGCCAAGTTTCTTCCACTTGACTACGTTATTTCTGAAATCGGAATCAACAATGTGCTGAGGATTCTCAATAGCATCTTTTAACGAAACCTGCTTCTTGAAACGCAAATTCACCTCACCGAAAACCGTGTCTTTGTGCATTGACTTACGGATTGCCCAACAGTCGCCCTTCTCTTGCTTTATCATGACTTTCTTCCCACTCTCATCAAAATGCTGATAGTGGTTTGTTGTCTTATTGATAACGCGCAAATTCTGTTTGAAGCTGACGATGATATTCTCCAAAGTTTGCTTTGCATCGGTGGTGAAGGTTCTCCACGGCTTCAAGAACTCTTTTGCAACTTCTCTTTCCTGTCCGCTAATCATCGCCTTTTCAAATCGGCGGAGCTTGCGCTGCAAATCATGGCGGTACGACCTGTCATGTTTTTGCGAGTGTGCTGCTTCGTTGTTGAGCAAATTCACATGATCGCGAGTTGCGCAGGCAATCGTTATGGCATCCATAGCGTGATGACGATGGTCGATGCGCTTTTTGTTGAAGCCGTTTTGTTGTTCGAGTGGCATTGCCGGAATTTCGTGTCCTTCTGTACTAACGGCCGTAAAGCAATCTTTCTCCGTCAGTTCATTCAGACGACGGAAACGAGGCAAGACGATGCTATTCCAAACATCGTTCAATCCCCAATCCTTTTTCAGGCGGTCTGTTATAGAGCCATTGCATGAAATCAGATTTTTCGAAACAGCCTCTTGTTCATAATCGCCATTTGGCAATTTCTCGCGCACTATGTTCGACAGCAAGCCTTTTACCAATTTGCTTATATATCGACTATCGTTAAGCTGACGCTCGATAAATCCGTCGGGTATATCGTCCATCAACAATTTCTTCATCTTTGTGCGATTGTTGCTGTAATTATCCTTTACAAACTTCTCGTAAGCCTCAACCGACAGAATCTCAACAGTTCCACCCTGACTAAGTTGCACCTTTTCGCCCTTATGGTTCTTGATAAACTCAAAGCCCAACTGACGGTCTTTCAACTTATTCACTTCGGCTTCGCAAATTACCTTATTGCTGAATGAGTCGTCGAAATAACGCGACTGTGGAATAACGTGCTCAATTTCGTAGGCATGTGTAAAAAGGTTGGCAAGTGAAATCATCTCGCCAGTGTAAGGCGAACGATATTTCTGCTCCAACCAGCATTTATACTTTACTATATCTGATTTTGAAGGCTGTGCCAACTTCGAAATCTTATTGACAAAGTCAAAATCCGGGTCGTCCTTAGAAAGGTTATCGAGGGCATTTTCCTCGTAAATACGCAAAATATCCTGCTGACTTGGAGAATACGGACGCACATTTTCGATGCCCATTTCAGGGTTCATGAATTCCATAAGCATTGCTTTGATGCGCAAGTTTGTATTCTCGTTTTGCAGAATATTTTCTGTCATTTTCTTGCGTTTGTCGGCTGGATTCTTCATTTCACGACCAAGTTCAACGTGAATTTCGTCGATATGTCCTTCCTGCCTCCAAATGTCGCGCACGGTGCGGAGCGTCTCTGTAACGACCTGCTCCACGATTGGATTTCGCAAAGAATGCTGTTTGAACGCTGTTAGATATTTATCAATATCCTCTGGCTTCTCCCACTTTTCAATCTCTTTTGCTTCAGAATGTCGGTCGTACACAATGTAGCAAGCCAACCAAAGTGGCAGACCTTTGAATGATGCAATGTCGTCGAGGCATTTTTCATTATTTCTCTCATAAGAAACAATTTGTTCCCGAGTTCGAGCACCTATTTTCTCATCATCTTCGCCGTTGATAATCTTGTCTATACGGGCTTTTGTATTGGCATCAATGTCGTCATAAGACCAATATTTACCCATACGCATCAGCGAAAGCAACTTTTTGATAGCTTTCTCCGAATATGAAGCGTAATCAGTTTCTTCAAACTTTATGTTTTTAATTTTGTTTATAGTTTCAGAAGAAAAACCAGCCTCCAAAAGCATTTTATAAATGCCATCGGTAATTGTTTCTGATTTATCCTTATGCTTATGGCGATTCTGTTTATTCTTCTTAGATTCATCAAAAACGGCATCGATTTCAGCCTTTGTCTTTACGGAATAAAGCAAATGCCAAATTTTATAAGCAAACTCTTTAGAGAGAATTTTCCTTTCGCTTTCTTCTAATTTGGAAAGAATCTTAGCTCGTGTTTTGTTGCACGGATATTCCTTATCCTCAACGTAATTCCAACGATACGGATATTGAACTTTGCCCTTCTCCTTTTTGAACTTGAAATAGGAGTTGAGTAAAGTATCTTGTTTGACAGATGCTCTGTCGTTGAGCCAATCAAAAAGTTTTACATAATCGTCTTCCGATTTCAATAACTCGTTGGTTACGTCAGCGTCGGTTATGAGCCTTCCGTTTTCTTCCTTTTCTCTCTGATAGATTTTCAAATTTTGAACGAACTGCCACAGTCTGAATTCTTGGAACAGAGGATTCGACTTTGCTGCACACTTTATAGAGTGCTCGTTGCCGTCTTTATCGAAATGCGATTCATACGGGCAATCGCTTATAAGCGACTTTTTGCTCTTTAGCGGACGTTGGTAGAACAGAATGTCGTTGACGAACAGATTTGTAAAATCGGGATTCGCGATATTTTTTCGGTGTGCCTCATTGTTTGGATAGAGTTCTTCGATGCAAGCCTTGTACAATGCCTCGTCTTGTAATTCAGGGATCAGAGCCTTCTGAATATCGAGAATCTGTTTCAACTCGTCCTTATAGTACTTTCGCTCGACAGTACGGACAAGTTTTCCGATGATTTTCTGATTCGGATTGGCAAGCAATGTGTCGTATATGTAGCATCCAACTGTTTTGTGGCTGTTGTCGATGTCGTATTCGGTTTTCTTCTTCACCAATGTCCAATCGTCCTCTTTGGGTGCACGGAACGAACGTTTGATGTTTCCTTCTTTATCCGTTTTTGGCTCACCATTTTCGTTTAAGTCTGTTGTAACGATGAACTCTTTGACCTTTCCTTCCCAATCGAGTGGAACACTACTTGGACGACGGTAAATCATTCCGTTTTCCAAATAGACCATGTACCATGTATCTTTGCCCTTCTTCTCATCGGTAGCCTCAACCCGAACAACCTTTTGAGCCAGAAATTCTACTTTCTTGTCTTGCGCGTCATCCTCATCCTCGCCGCGAAGTTGATAGTAGCCACGTTTCTGATTGAATTGCAGCAGAATCCACGCAAGTTCCTCTTTTGTCAGCCTTTGAGATAAAGCCTTTTTGCGCAGATAATATATAGTCCAATCGTATGGCACTTTTTTGCCATCGGCTACAAGTTGCGGCTGATTCTTTGCAAAATCGGCAAGCATCTCGTTGAACGAATTATCAAAAATGAATCTATACTTGCCAGTCTCATCATTAGCCCAAGCCAATTTAGGTTCTGAATGGTTGATAAACTTTCCGTATCTGTCAATCTGGTCAGCATAATGTTCAGGCAGAAATTTCATCAATTTCAGCACACGCAACAATCGCTCACGGCGCAACAGATTGCGTTCTAATAGACGGCGAAAGCCTCGGGATTTTGTTCGCTCGGCGGTTTGCGATTTCGTGTTACCTTTATCAAATTCACCTAGAACGCTTTCATCCATAGGAATGATTCGACTGCCTGCCGCACTTATTTCCGTGGGCTGAAGATATGATGTTTCATTCTCGCGGAGCTTCTCTTCCGCATTCACTACCGCCCAGCCTATACTGTTTGTACCGAGGTCGAGACCTAAAATTTTCTTCATGGAACTTGACTGATTTTTATTAGATTTTAATAATGTGCTAAATTATTAAATAAATTAAAAATGACAAACAAACCTGCGCAGACTTTTTGTTTCTTCCTTGAAATTTTCTTTTTTTTAGTAAAAAAACGGAAAAAAATATTGAATGATAAAAATACATTAGTATATTTGCAATACTAATTTTGAAGCAAATCACAATAAGGATTATTCCGTTGTGAAAACATTTAAAGCGGCTCTTTCGAGAGTCGCTTTCTTTATTTCACCATAACTCAATCTACTTCATGCACATTTAAATGCCATTTAACCACCATTCCAGCGCTAACTATACAAAAAACGGTGCCTGCTCACGCAGACACCGTTCTCTCTTTTACCCAATATGAAATAAAAACTATTGAAATACTTTTCCGAAAAACTTAAAATTGTATCGTAAAAACTTTTTCCTTTTTAATAACTTACTACCACTTTCTGGTTCGAAATTAGATACAGACCTGGCTGTATATCAACAATTTCATTTAACCCTCTCTCAACTCTCAATTTCTTTACTAATACGCCTTGCGCTGTATATACAGGAACTACCCTGCTGGTGTTACTCTTTATCTGTAATCGGCCGTTTGCCGATGCAATCTCGAAACCGTCATTAACGACTGTCTGTGCCACTGATGTCGCTCCGGACGGCGTAACCTCCTTAACCGTAAGTTTGTCGTCGTTTGTGCCCGAAAGCTCGTAATAAACATCACTACTGATAGGACCTATATCGACAGTCTGCTGCTGTCCCATGCCCTTGTTGAATATGATGTTGAAGGTATAGCCCTTCTTGTTTACGTCGAATGCCTTGTAATACCACTCCACGCCGTCGATAACAACCTTGTCGGTCATCTTTGTTCCCGGCCATGAGCCAAGCAAAGTGTTTGACGAATCCCAAGCATAGAAATAGACAGATGTCCAGTCAGGATTCTTGAAATATACTGTTGCCTTATGAGCCACAAACGGAGTTACCGTATATTTGCGTGTTGCCACGTTCTTTACTGTTCCGCCAACAACGAGGGCAACCTTAAGCGTGCAGTTCGAAGAAATTTCAATATCCGTATCGCTTGCCACCTTTGTGCCGTTAGTTGCCGATGGTTCTGTGCCGTCGATGGTGTAAACGAGCTGTGCATCGTCCTGAGCAGAGACAGCCACAAGCTTAACCTTGAAAGCCTCCTCATAGTCGCCCGAAGCCTTGTCAGCCCAAGCAATCTCTGTACTCTTGCTCATCAGGTAGCGATAGTGGTATCCGTCGAGCACCTGCACCATTGTGTTCGGGATGTTAGTGTTGCTCTTGTCGCCCACAATCACGCGAAGCTGACCGTTCTCGCCTGTAACCGTTCTGATGCACTTTGCAGCCTGCGAAATATACTCGCTATAAGTGCTCTGGTTTGTGATTCCTACAGCCTTGCGGGCATCAATCATCGCCTTTATCTCCTGCTTGCAGTCAATCCAATGCTTCAGGAAGACGCAAGGCGTTCCGGGCATTGCAAGCATCCAAGCGTTAAGCGCGAGAGTGTCGCGGCGGATTGGGTCTTGCTGGTCGTTTGCACGCACCTGAGTGTCGTGATTCTCGACGAAAGTAACAGCATATCGGCGATAATTAGCATCGCTCACCAGCGAACCGTTTATCAGCTTTGCCCAGTTGTAGCCCGATGAAGCCACGGCATCGCGACAAGTATATCGGAACGGAAAATCGAACGCCGCACTCTGAACCGTGCCGTTCACCTTCGTGCCGTCAATCCAGTTCTTCACGGTTGCGGCATTGCCGTCCCAGTACTCGCCCACCGAGTAAGTGGCGTTTACCGTACTGTTGTAATCGCCTGTGAACGATGCGCTGTAGCCTTTAACCATATCGTAGCGGAAGCCGGCATATCCTAATGTATTCTGAAGATAGTCGAGATATGCCTTTACCACCTTGTTCACATTCGCGCTCTTGTGGTCGATGTCGCGGCAACCGCTCCAGCCCTCGCCCGTATCCTTGTTGGAGCTAAGCGAAACGCCGTTTTTCGAAGCCCACGCGGCAGTCTGACCGTTGTCATCGTCAGAGCAGATATCCGAAGGAAGCATCTGATACTTAACGCCGTTGTATGTCTCGGCAGCAAAATCAGCCCACGAGCCGCCAACGCCAAGGTTGTTGCGATGGTTTATCACCACATCGGCAATGAAGCCTGTGCCCTTCTCCTTGTATGTCTTAATCATCGAAAGCAGTTCAGCCTCGCTTCCGAACGATGAATTCTGGTTGAAATAATACTGAGGCATGTATCCCATGTTGTTGCCCGAGCCGCAATAGCCGCTGTTTGGCACCCAAACAAGACTGAAATACTCGGAAATCTCATCTGCCTGCTTTTCGAGATAGTTCCACTGCGTGTCTACATACGAATCCCAATAGAATCCCTGAAGCATTACGCCGCCGTATGCTGCCGGCCAGCCCTGAGCCGAAGCCGATGCTGCCACGGTGAGTGCCGCCACGGCAACAGCCGTTTTCTTGGCACATCTGTTAATGAATTTCCGTACCCTCATGATATTATCTTTTTGATTACGTTGCAAATATAAGTTTCTTTGAACTACAAAAAACGTTAAAGTATTGAAATTTTATGTTTTACGAGCGCAAACGATTCCGAAAATTGAGAAACAAAGACAATCATCTACAAAACCTTATCAGATTTCGTGGAAATATATGTAACTTTGCAAAAAATATACGAACATAAAATGAAAACATTCTTTTTAACTCATCTTTCGATTTTACCAAGATTCACTCTTTTGCTTATCGCCTTATCGCCATTGTTTAAGGGCAGTGGAACAGTTATTGCGTTGATGATTCTCGTAAACATCGTCTTTCTTTGCGGCTTGTGGTACAATCGCAGAACATTAAAAAGAAGGAAGCCGTTTATTTTGGCTAAAGAAAGAAAATATTACACAGCTTGCGACATTACTTTAGGCGTAATCGGAATCGCAACCAACCTGCTGATTCAGAACGACAGTTCTGGCACATATTTGTTTATCTTCGGATTCATTCTGGTTTATAGTATTTACAGAATTTTCGTCCCTGCCAAAGAGAAGAAAATCATAATAAAGAAATAAAAAAATCCTGTCCGACGCAATGCCGGACAGGATTTTAACTTTTAAAGCCTTAACCGAAAGAACCTATCGGCAAGACTTGATATTCCTTAAATCTATTTCAAGAACAGACTTATTAAATGCACAAGTATTGGCGGATAAACAAATATCGGGAAAAACAGTCCGAACAGTCCACCCCAGAAATGAACAGCATTTCCGAAACAGTTTATTTTCTGTCTTGCCATACAATAACAGCAGTAAAGCAGAAAAAGCAGAGCATAAACATATCCCGGAACCGGGATTGGAATAAAGAACAAATAAAAACTTATTTTAGGAAAAATAATTACTGAAGCAAACATAACTGCCGAAACTGCGCCCGATGAACCACAAAAATAATAAGACACATTATCGCGATATTTCATCAAGTCGGAAATTGATGAGACAATCAAGGCAAGAAGATAAAAGACAAGATAGATAATCCTGCCCAGCAAACTGCCGTAAATACCGACAAAGGCTCCCTCAACCAAATTACCTATAAAGTAAAGAGTTATCATGTTTAACAGCAGATGCCACCATCCTGTGTGTACAAGCGCCGACGCAAGTATACGATAGTACTCTTTGAAATGGCTTACATAATACGGATTGAACATAAATATGCCCAACAAATCGGGACGAGCCATACAACGCGGAAACGGATTGTTTTTCGGAAAAGCCACAATCGACAATATCGATGTAACAATTATAATTGATACAGTAACCATGTTCTGAATTTTTGGCTGCAAAAATAACATATAATTGCAATTAAAATAGAATTGAGAAAGACGATTTTTCGAACAAAGCGAAAAATATATTCATAACGCACACATTTTTAACAACATTTGAAAATGTCTTTCCGCTTTAGACTTCGCAACACTTTTCAAGCAAAACAAACAAAATTCTAACAGAAACAAACTTTTTCAAGTCTTCTGCATACGATGTATTACTTTTTATTGTAATTTTGCACACAGAAATAAAACAAAAACATTTTCAAATTAACGGATAGAGGGACGATGAAAAATTTCATTTTCAAGAATATTAGAACAATTCCGCAAGTAGGATGTTTTGTCTTCGCATTATCACCACTTTGGTACAATTACGATAATGCCTTGACGGCAACATATATTTTTTGTATTCTGACTATTCTGATTTCTGTTTTCGGATTGTTTGCCTATCCCAAGAAAATATCTTATACCATTATTATTTTCTTATGTAACAACAGGAAAGCGGACATAATAGATTTGGCAATATCAATCGTTGGAATTACAATCTGCCTGCTTGTACCAACAAGCGATGCAATGGTAAGATACGTTATTTTCGGCATAGATATTATTGCAGCCCCCCTTTCCATCTTGTTTCCGAACAAAATAGAAATAACGAAATAGAAAAACCTCTCTTCTTTTAAAACTAACTTCACGGCAGAAGGCAAGCCTCGGCAACGAGCGTTTGCCTTCTGTTTTTTTTGAGAAGCCACAAAAAAGTCCTGCCCAGTCGTCAAGACCAAGCAGGACTTACATAATAACCAAGAATTAACCTTTATTAGTTTTTCGGAGTAAACGTAACCTTGTTTGCGCCCTCATAGCTCAAGTACAGCTTGACAAGATACTTTCCGGCAGCAACCGAAAGATCCTTTCCGTTGTTCTGAGTAAGGTCGCCATAGTTTGAAGCATCGCCGTTGGCACCGCCCCAGCTAATGGTCCAGTCGTCGTTCATGGCAAACTTGAGGCTTGCCTGCTCGGCAAATGTGTATTCAATCTCCCAGCAGTTTTCTGCCTTGTTGTATGTCATGTGAGTTGCGGCATCAGCCTGATTCCATCCGTTGTGAGTACCAACCATTGTGATGCTGTTTACGGCAGTAAGGGCGTAAGTACCCTGTGCAAGGTCTACATCAATCTGATAGAAGGCTGCATCTGGAGCTGGGCAGTTAGAACCGCCGTTGTCCGCAATCTTGCCTGTGCCGTTGAATTCGTAGTCGCCATTCCAGTTGTCGCCCGGATTTGGCTTGAACTTGAACTCGCTGTCGAGATAGTAGTAGCCCTGGTACTTTCCGTCGAAATTCTTGCCGAACAATGGGTGTGAGTCCTTCCATCCGCTCTCGCCGCCAATCTCGTAGAGATATTCTTTGAAGTCGAGTTTCTCGATGGTGTAAGTGTACTCCATCATGTTGAGCGTCATGCGATAGATGCCCGCTTCTTCAATCATTCCGGCCTGTGGAGAATTTGTTGTCAGTTTTCCAGAAAGACTCGCATCGCCGTCGACCTCCGTTCCGACAACGCCGCCAGCCCAAATATCACCGCCATCAACATTGTCCTGTGGAATAATCTTCCAGTACTGGTTTACAGCATCGGTTGTGAAGACTACGGTGAATACAGGGTCGTCGTAGACATTCTTGTCGCTGTGGTTGAACTTGAGCAGATTCGCAGCATTCCAGTTAGACTTGTTGCCACCATCCATTGTGTAAATCATATCGCCAACGAGGTAGTAGCTTGAAGATATGAACGGAGCAGAGAGCGAAACCTTGACCTCTGTCTTATCAGACTTCGCACGCATTGCCTGACCGTTATCTGAATAATAGACAGTTGCCACACCCGACAGAGTGCGCTCGTTTGGAGCCTTGCCGTACAAAGCCTCAACGGCTGAAACAAGGTCGGCAACAGCCACCTTGCCCTTTGGACTGATGTTGATAGTCTGCGCCTCGTCGAACGTTACCGTGCTCTCGGTGATTGCCGTTCCGGCAGGAATATTGAGCCGAGAGTTGAAGATGCTAACACTGTCGGTTGTAACATCAGCAATCTTGATGGCATCGACAGAAGTGGTTACATAAGTGCCAGACTTGGCTTCCTCGGCTTCGCTATGCAGTGGATTTGCCCAATCGGTGTAATCGGTGGTACAAGCAGCCAGACTGGCTGCAAGTACCGTTGAAAACAATATATTTTTCTTCATAGTGAATACTTGTTAATAATTACTTTTTGATGAAATTATACTGACCGGTAATATCATTGAAATAAATGATGTAGTCGCCCGGTTCAACCACGATGTCGGCGCCGCCGTTCTTGCCCGTACCGTAAGGGAAAGAAGTGCTTCCCCAGTTGTCGTCCCAAGAACCAGCCATCTTGAATTTAAGCTTGCATCCGTCGCCGGCTTTGAAGTTGGCTGTCCAGATGTGATTCTCGGCACCGTCGTACTTGTTGAAGGCTGTCATCGGCTCGTCGCCCCAGTCGTTGAACGTACCAGCAAGGCAGATGCTCTCGTAAACCTTCGGTGTGCCCTCGTACTTATCCATCTTAAACTCGTGCGAACCTGTGTTCAGAGTAATTCGGTAATAGCCAGCATCGCCAACCTTGATATCGCCCGGATCGTCGCCGCCTGAACGGTATGCGCCATCGGCACAGATTCCGTAATCCCAGCTGCCAACGAGCTCAAGAATCTTGAACGAGCCTCCTGCTGGGAACCAGCTTACATACTCAAACAAACCGTCGCCATTCTTTGCATCGTACTTCTCTCCGTCGATTGCAAACAATGGCACGATGCTCACGCCCTTGCCTTCAGCATTGTTGCTCCATGAGCCGTCGCCGATACATCCGCCGATAAGATACCAGAAGTCAGGATCGGCAGCCTTCAGAGCCTCGTAATATGGCAGAACCTTCAGTTCAACGATGTTTGAACGAACAACGCCGTACTCCTTGCCGTCAGCTCCGACGAGAGCAGACTTGATGCGGAAGAACAGCTTCTGACTCTCTGGAATGTCGGTTGCCTCTTTCCAGCCCATGAGCTTTTCGAGCGACTTGTCTATCTCCGAAGAAGTAAGTTCGCCTGTAACCTTGCCCTTCACTGTCTCGTCGAGCGAAACGTAATCAGGCTTGCCGATAACGTTTCCGTCCTCATCCTCGGTGTAAGGAGTGGTGAAGTTGCCAGTTCCAGACATCTCGACGGTATAGACCGGAGTTGTAGGGAATCCGTACTTTGGCTGCGACCAAGTAAGGTTCAGAGTCTTTGACTTCTGCAAATCGATATCCTGTGTAGAATAGGCCGGAGTGTTAAGCACGAATGTCTGCGGAACAGGATAACACTCGCTTCCAACAACAGGATTGCTGTCTACATCTGTGTTACATGCTGCAAAAAGAGCCAGACAGCCAAGCATTATTGATGATTTAAATATATTATTCATATCTGTATCTTTAATTAGATGTTGTTAGTAACCCGGATTCTGAACCAAATTAGGATTTGCGTTCATATCGGCATAAGGAATAGCGAAGATATTCAGGTGTGAGTCGATGTTTACACCGCCCTGAACGCCGCCTTTCCACTCCCACTTGTAGTCTGTCATTCCGGCAAACTGCTTGTAGCGTACAAGGTCGGTACGGCGGAATCCCTCGAAGTAAAGTTCGCGAGAACGCTCGTCAAGAATATCCTGCAAAGAGTATGAAGCCTTTGTTGAGGCATGTGCGCGAGTGCGGAGTGCGTTGATGTACTTTGCGCCAGTCTCGCTTGTTGTGCCGCCGTTGGTGCGTGCATCAGCCTCGGCAGCAATAAGATAAGCCTCGGCAGAGCGCATAAGGAAGTAGTCGGTATCGACAAACTTTGTTGCATGACCTGAAGTACCAGTGCTGTATGTGTTGCGATACTTGGCAACAGAGAAGCCCGATGTAAACTCGGCTGGGTCGGTGATGCTCAGGGTACGGTCCTTTCCGTAGAAGAGAGCGCGGTCGTCGCCTGCCTCGGTAGTCATAATCTCGGTCTCAACATTTGGAGCGTCTGATGTTGGGAAGAACTTGTCAACCAGATTCTTGCGGGCACGGTTACCAGACCAGAATTCTGTTGTGTTGTAGTTTCCGTATGTGTTCATATCAGCCTTCCAGCAAGAAGCCATAAGGAACATTGTTGTACCGTATGAAGTTGTTGTAACACCGTCCTGAAGCACTGGCAGGATAGCCTCGCAAGAAGCACCGTTCTCGCCGTTGTCGCCCATGAACAGCATCTGGTAAGCAGAGAATCCGTTTACGCCGTTTGTCCAAAGAACGTGCTTTGAGTTGATAACCTTCTCGGCATATTCCTTAGCCTTTGCCCACTGAGCCGTTCCGGTGTAGACCTCGGCATTGAGGTACAGGCGGGCAAGCAGAAGCCAAGCGGCACTCTTGTCGGCACGACCGTAGTTCTTGTCGGCGCTTGTTCTTGCCTCGGCTTCAAGAAGGTTCGGCTCAATCTCAAGAAGCTCCTTCTCGATATACTTGAACAAGTCGGCTCTCTTTATCTGCTTAGGACAATCGGAAGAAATGACCTCGGTGAAAGGAACATTTCCGAAGCAGTCCATAAGATGATAGTAATACATTGCACGGAGGAAACGGGCCTCGGCAGTCATTGTGGCATCATAGCCGGCACACTTCTCAAGATAGTGGTTGCAGTAGTCGATACCTGTATAAAGGCGATAGTAGAAACCCTGCAACATCGGGTGAGAACTTGTGTACTGGTTAAAGTTGAACGAGCTGATACCGTCGTCGCCCCAGCAGCACATAGCCTCATCGGTTGGAAGTTCGTTGGCATTCCACAACTGGCGTACGAAGCCTGTTGTACCGCCATCGAGTCCGTCAACATCACAGTCTCCGTCATCAGGACCCTGCTGACCGGCGATAGCCATATTTGCATAGCACTTGTTCATAAGTCCGTTGGCATCAACCTTCATCACCGTTCCCGGATCGATAGGTGTTACGTCCAATACATCGCATGATGCCATTCCGAGTGACAAAGCCATTACGGCTCCCGGAACTATATGTTTGAATCTAATAGTCATAGCTTTATATCTTTTTGTTTAGAAATTAAGTGACAAGCCAAGCATTGTGTTGAATGGACGTGGGTAGATGTTGTTGTCGATACCGCCCTCAACCTCAGGATCCAAGCCATCATACTTGGTTATTGTAAATACGTTTGATGCAGCAACGTAGATGCGTCCGCTCACACCCTTGTACTTGGCAGCCTTGAACAGATTCTTGAAGCTGTATCCGAGTGTGATGTTGTCGCACTTCAGGAACGATGCGTTCTGCACAAAGTAGTCTGACAATACATTGTCGTAAGTACACCAGTTTGTCTCAGCCGACTTCTTCAGGATATTGTGTGTATAGTTGAATGAGCTGTCGTAAGTCTTTGCAACATTCACGAAGCCAGCCTCACGGTCGTTAAACACATAGTTGCCGATGCTTCCGCGGAATGAGCATCCCAAATCCCAGTTCTTGTACTGGAAGCGGGTTGCAAAGCCGAATGTGAACGGAGCAGATGCGCTCTTGTAGAAGTAGCGGTCTTCGGTTGTAATCTGTCCGTCGCCGTTGCGGTCAACATACAAGCCCTCGATAGGCATACGGTTCTCATCGTAAACCTGCTGATAAACCCAATAAGAGCGTGCCGGCTTTCCAACGGTGTGATACTGAGCCACATTACCTGTACCTGCGCTGATGCCGCCGTCCTTAGCCTGAACGATACTTGCATCGCCTGTGAGCTCGGTAATCTTATTGTCGTTGTAAGTCATGTTTGCACTGATTTCCCAATAGATGTCGTTCTTGACGATAGGCTTTACAGTTGCAGAGATTTCGATACCCTTGTTCTCCATCGAACCGATGTTCTTTGTAACCTGATTGCGGAAGTTAGAACCGGCTGATACAGGAGCTGTATTGATAAGGTCGGTTGTCTTGCGGAAATAGTAGTCAACGCTGAAGTTCAAGCGGTTGTAGAAGAATCCGAAGTCAAGTCCGGCATTGTAAGTGGCAGTTGTCTCCCACTTCAAGTCTGAGTTGTATGCGTTCGGACGATACAATGTTCCGTCGCCGTATACAGGATAGTGTGCGCTTGCGATTGTACTTACATTGTAAGATGTGAAGTAGTTGTAATCGCCGATGCCTTCCTGCTGACCAGTCTTACCCCAGCCAAGGCGAAGTTTGATTTCAGAAACATCCTCAACATCCTTCAGGAATCCTTCCTCGTTAATCTTCCAAGCAAAGGCGAATGCAGGGAATGTTGCGTAGTGCTGCTTGAATCGTGATGAACCATCGCGACGAACGGTTGCTGTAAGCAAGTATCTGTCGAGCAATGAGTAGTTCAGACGACCGTAGAAACTCTGAAGGCGGTTCTCGCTTGCCCAAGGCTTAGCGTTGATGTTTGTTGCCTTTCCGCGAAGACTCTCGTCGTTGTTTGTCTTCTGATAGTATCCGCAACCGTACTTGTCGCCCCAATATTTTGTTCTTGAGTACTCGTAACCAGCCATCACATCAAAGTGGTTAGCCTCGTTAAAGTCCTTGTAGTACTGCATCCATGCTGTGAATGTGTAGCTGTACTTGTTTTCCTTCTCGTATCCGTCCCAGCCGTAGTATGAGTTTGTGTAGCTGCTGATAGGAATACTTGTTGTCTCCTTACCGTTTGAGCGGTTGCCAGATGCTCCGGCGTGCAGTCTCAAATCCTCGAAGCCATGAACTTTATAGTCTAAGTCGAGGCTTCCGATGTAAGCGTATGACTTTGAATATTTGTCGTAAAGATTCAGCAATGAAACAGGGTTACCTACCGACTTGCTGTTTGCAGTATTCACCCAGTTAGGGTCGTTAAGAGCCGAACCGTTGTCGAGCCACTGGAAGTAGCCGGCAAAATTCTTATACTTAGGATCGCTGCTTGTAACTGGCTGAGTAGGGTCCATGCGGACAGCCGCGCCAATGGCATCGGTGTTTGCATAGTCGGTATCAGCCTTCATAAACTTACCGTTGAAGTTTGCAGTAAGATGATTGTCGAGCAATGATGGTGAGAGGCTCAAGCTGGCAGTGTAACGCTTGAAGTCTGAAGTCTTCAGGATACCCTGCTGATCGGTGTAGCCCAACGACACACGATAAGGCACGTTCTTCAAGCCGCCCGAAACTGTAAGGTTATGGTCGTGGCTCAACGCTGTGCGATAAACCTCGTCCTGCCAGTCGGTATTTGCATTTCCTAGAAGCTTGTAAGCATCAGAATCAGCACCGTAGTAGCTCTTTATGAATGCTCGATACTCGTTTGCATCCATCACGTCAACCTCGCCGCTGCGTGTGCTGAGCGAAACGTTACCATTATATGTAATCTGCGGAGCAGAAGCCTTTCTACCCTTCTTTGTTGTGATGATGATGACACCATTTGAACCGCGCGAACCGTAGATGGCTGTTGCAGAAGCATCCTTCAGGACAGTAAACGACTCGATATCAGCCGGGTTGACCATAGAAAGAGGGTTGGCCAAACCTTTCACGCCCTGATTGTCGAGAGCAAGTCCGTCGATAACGATAAGAGGGTCGTTAGATGCGTTGAGCGAAGCACCTCCACGAATTCTGATTGTTGCGCCCTCGCCCGGAGCACCGCCCTTTGATGTTACGTTCACACCTGCAATCTTACCTTGCAGCATGTCCTGCGGATTTGTTGTGAGACCTTTGTTAAGCGCATCCGGCTTCAAGGCTGTAACCGAACCGGTGAGGTCGTTCTTCTTTGCAACACCGTAACCGATTACCACCACGTCTTGCAACGACTTCGCATCTTCCTGCAAAACCACAACCATGTTGTTTGTAGCCTGAAGTGTCTGCGAAACATATCCTACGAACGAGATTGTCAGGTGCGCTCCCTTCTTACAGTTAAGAACGAAGTTTCCGTCGAAATCGGTTATAGTACCGTTGGTAGTACCCACTTCAGAAACGTTGGCACCAATAATGCCATCGCCCTGCGAATCCTTGACCTGTCCTTTGACAGTTATCTGTGCAAAGGCACTCACTGACAAGAAAAGCCCTAAGATTAGGGACAGCACCTTTCTGAAGATGCTAAAACTTACTTGCTTCATGAAATCTTTTAATTTAAGTTAACTATTTATATTCCCTTGGTATTAGCATGCATCTTTTTTGATTAAAGCATGCACGGTTATATTTTACGCATCAAAAATAGTATACAAAAAAATACAATAACACAATTTTAACATTTTTTAATATATTTCCTCTACGCAATCGTTTTCATACGTTTAATTTGTCTATATAATAGGTATATTTTATATTAGACAAAAAATAACTATATTTGCATCATAATCTATAAATCCATGAAGCAGACAAGAATAACAATCAAGGACATAGCCAAGGAATTCGGAGTTGCCGTGTCTACGGTTTCGAGGGCTCTGCACAACTCTAACGAGGTGAGCGACGAGCTGAAGAAGAACATCTGCGACTATGCCGCCGCGCATCACTATCAGCCCAACATGCTGGCAACGAGTCTGCGCAACTGCCGGGTTGAGCGCACCAAGACCATAGGTGTCATAATTCCTAAATTCGTACATTATTTCTTTTCGTGCGTACTGTCGGGCATCGAGACCACGGCAAGCCATCTGGGTTACTCGATAATGGTGGCGCAGAGCGACGAGACATACGAGAACGAGAAGGAGATTATGCAACGCTTCAACGCGGCGCGCGTGTGCGGAGTTATCGTCTCGCTGGCAAAGGACACCAAGCAGTACGACCATTTTCAGGAACTGCTGAACATAAAAGTGCCGATAGTGTTCTACGACCGCATCTGCACCGAGCTGAAGACAAGCCGCGTGGTGGTCGACGACTATGCCGGTGCGTTCGAGGCGGTGAACTACATGATAAAGACCGGATGCCGAAGGGTTGCCTTCCTCGGCTCGGTAATGACTCTCGAGATTGCCAAGAACAGATGCAACGGATACAAGGACGCCCTGCTCAAAAATCACATAAAGATTGACGACCGTCTGATTTTGCAATGCGACAAGCAGGGCGACGCACATCTTCTGCTTCCGAAGCTGCTGCTCGACAAGGACAGGCCCGACGCTCTCTTCGCCATAAACGACGACATAGCGTTCGAGGCTCTTCAGGTGTGCCGCGAGCTAAATCTCGACGTTCCGAAAGATGTGTCGATCTGCGGATTCTCAAACAGCACGATAACAAAGGTGTGCAACCCTCAGCTTACATCGGTTGAACAACGCGGCTACGACGTTGGAGTGGAGGCCGCCAAGATTCTGATTAACAACGCCGAAAACAAGGACGAGGACATCAAGATAAAGAACAAGATAATAGAAACAACGCTGGTGGTAAGGGGCAGCACGCTGCCAATGCCGCTTAACGACAACGACGGAAACTGAACATTCTGAATTTTAATCTTTAATACAAATATAACATGAAAACAAAACCAGACATGAGCTTCTGGAAGCTGTGGAACATAAGTTTCGGCTTCTTCGGAGTACAGATTGCATACGCTCTTCAGAGCGCAAACATAAGCCGAATTTTCGCAACCCTCGGCGCAGACCCTCACAACCTTAGCTTCTTCTGGATTCTGCCGCCGCTGATGGGCATCATAGTGCAGCCTATCGTGGGTGCGGCAAGCGACAACACATGGACTCGCTTTGGACGACGAATTCCCTATCTCTTTGTCGGAGCAACGGTGGCGGTGGCTGTGATGTGCCTTCTGCCAAATGCCGGAAGCTTTGGAATGAGCGTTGGCACGGCAATGATTTTCGGCCTCATCGCCCTTATGTTCCTCGACACGAGCATAAACATGGCTATGCAGCCGTTCAAGATGCTTGTGGGCGACATGGTTAACGAGAAGCAGAAAACGAAGGCTTATTCTATCCAGAGTTTTCTGTGCAACGCCGGCTCGCTGATGGGCTATCTCTTCCCTATCTTCTTTACATGGATTGGCATCAAGAATGTAGCCGAGGAAGGTGTCATTCCCGACTCGGTAATCTATTCGTTCTATATTGGCGCGGCAATCCTTATTCTGTGCGTTCTGTACACAACGGCAAAGGTAAAGGAATGGAATCCGCAGGAATATGCCGAATATAACGGAACTGGCGAGAATGAAGCCGAAAATCAGAATTCAGAAAACGAGGCGGGGAAAAAATCCGGCGAGAGATTCGACAAACTGCTTCTGAACGCTCCGAGCGCGTTCTGGACCGTGGGACTGGTTCAATTCTTCTGCTGGGCTGCCTTCATGTTTATGTGGACTTACACAAACGGCACAATAGCCGCCAACATCTTCGACACTCCTACCGTTCAGCGTGGCGGAGCGTTCGTCCTCGACACCACTTCCGTTCAGTATCAGAGTGCGGCCAACTGGGTGGGCGTTCTGTTTGCCGTTCAGGCTATCGGCTCGGTGCTTTGGGCCATCGTCATCCCGATGATTAAGAACATCAAGGCGGCATACATCATCAGCCTTGTCTTGGGTGGAATTGGATTCATCAGCACAAACTTCATAACCGACCAGCACGTCATCTTCATCTCGTTCCTGCTTATCGGATGCGCTTGGGCTGCAATGCTCGCTCTGCCGTTCACCATTCTTACAAACGCGCTCACGGGCTACGGCCACATGGGCACTTATCTTGGCTTGTTTAACGGAACGATCTGTCTTCCGCAGATAATCGCGGCATCGCTTGGAGGAGTAATTTTAGGATTGTTCAGCGTTCCCGAAGGAACGGCTGCACCAGAGCCTTACATGCTTGTCATAGCAGGAGTTCTGCTGTTTGCCGGTGCAGCCGCAGTTCTTCTAATCAGAGAGAAAAATTAGAACTTGGCAGGCAGCGCAATCAGCTGATACTGCAAAGTCTTTGCTATACGATAATCGCCAACGGCGTTAGGATGCAGACGGTCTGTTTCTGGTTTGTGGAAATAGATCGTCTGCTCGTCGTATAATGGGTACAGTCCGCAAAGCGAATGGAGGTCGATGAGCGGCACCGACCACATCGAAGAAGCCTGCTTCAGAGCATCTACATACGACTCGAGGAACAATCCCTGAGCATTGGCGAAGTTCTCATCGGGCTGAACGTTCTTTGCGTTGAAGTTGGCAAGAGCACGATGGATTGGCGTGCAGAGTATTATCTGCTGCTTTGGGAAATTGTGCTTCAGATAGTCGAACACCTTGTTCACGCGTCCGCAGAATGTCGTGTCGTTCATCAGCGGAGTGCGATGGCGCAGATAATACATCTTGCCGTTCTTGTTTGCCTCGGCTGCATCATAGCGCCAGAACTCGCCCATCGGCAGACTTGCGTTATAGTCGTTTGTTCCGGCAAAGATTATGATGGCGTCGATGTCGTCGGGATGCTCCTCCTTCAGTTTCTGCGCCTGCTTGTATATTCCGTTCCACTGATTGCCGTTTATGCCGTACACAAAAGGCTCGATGCCAAGCAGTTCGGCAAGATATTCCCAATACACGCAGGTTGTTCCGATACGTCTTTTGTCGGTCATAGAGTCGCCGAGGAATGCCACCTTTGCGCCCTTCCATTGCGTGTTGAGGGTTTTCTCGCCTTTCTGCACCTGCACCTTCGGTGCTTTGACAAACTGCGTTGTCTGCTGATTGTTCTGCGCATTGGCACACATCACTGTGCTGCCCAAGGCAACCAGCATCATTGTCTTAAAATTGTTCATCTGTCTTGTTTTAATAATAGTTAATTTATGTGCAAACATAAGAAAGTTTGCCGACTCTCACAAACTATTTTTGTGCAAATTAGTTTTTCTGTTGATTTATATTTGTATCTTTGCCAAATAGACAACATAATACTTCCCTCATTTTCACGAACTGCATTTTCTTAAACTTTATTTTTCGTCCTACTTTTCATTGATAAAATGTAAAAATATGTTAAATTTGCAGTTCTTAATAAAATTATGAAGCTCTATAATCAGCAATCCACAGATTAAAGTGCTCAACAATAATTTGTTACAAACAAACTTTTAGGTAATAAAAAGATTGAAGGAATAACTTATGGGAGTAGTTTTTCAAACTATTATCAAGTCTCGCGGCTTGACAGAATGTACCAAACCAATTTGGAAACTTAAAATATCGGACTCTGAATACGAGGACTTGCGCACCGTAATTGCCAAGCAGATTAACATTTCGAGTCCCGATATCAGCAACCCTTTCTTTACCGTTTGCAAGGAAGCAACGCTCTTCTTTGCCGAATACTGGCACAGAGAATATGCCGGCGGAAGCAGAACGAAAGAGATGGTGTTCAAGGCGCTGGGAACGCGAAAGAACAATCCCGAACTGGTTCAGCGTCTGTACGAGGCGGCAATGAAGGGCTGCAAGTTTATGGAGGTTGAAAACTACGACGACGGCAAGACCAACCAACTGGACAACATGCTGTTTCAGGGCGGTCTGCCAATGAAGTTGATTACCAAGAACATAACAAACTCAGTCTACAATCATTTTGTTCGCGGTCTGCTGAACCATCGCATCGGCATAGAGGAACTAAACCTTGGCAACGACGCCCTGCACAGCAACAGCATCAGACAGTATTGCAACCAGTTGGCTCACGCAGCCGAGGCTGGCGACTACACTCAGATGCCTTTCCACTGCGAGAACGAGTTCAACGGCTGGTTCGTCTACCTAAACGAGCTGGCAAAGCAGGAGCGCGAGACAAACAGCGAGTCGGCTCCGTTCACGCTCGAATGGAATTTCAGCGTAGACAGCGACAGCAAAACCATTGATGCAGAGTTCGTTGTGAGAGGAATGCAGAAGCTGCCGCTTCAGTTCCTCATCGACGAGAAACTGCTGAAGTTGCCGTTCTTCCCCGTTCAGGTTAAGGCCAACGGCAAGATTGTGAGCACGTTCGACTACGATAAGCATTTCTGCCGCCAGTCTGTTGTATGCCGCAACGCGTACACAATGGGCGATATAATCTCGGTTGTGATAAACGATCAGAAAGAGCCTGTCATCAACCGCGGCATGAACATAAACGTTCCGCAGATTCTGTTCCAGAACAACGACGGAACATTCACCGCAGGAAACAAAATCGGCTCGCAGAAGAGTCTGATTATCATCCCCGAAGGCTGGAACGTAAAGGACGAAGGTGACTTCACTCCCGAAGAATATTCACTAAACGGAACGAAGGTTAACATCATCGCTCTCGATGCTGATTTCAGCGGAAGCGTTGAGGTTTGCAGCAGCGACGACTCTGTTACATTCGGCAGCAACACTCCACTTTTCTGGACCGAGCAGACTCCGCGACAGATTTATCTGCCCGAGGTTGTTGAACCGCTATACAATGCCAACGACTGCCGCTATTCGCTTTGCACAAACGTGGGCGGCATCGTGAAGAAGCAGAAAATAAACAACGTTCAGTTCAAGAACACGGCTTCGAAGGACTGGCGCATCCTGCCATCGCTCGGCGAGATTCTGGCACGCGTGAAAGAGCCTAACGGCAACTTTGTCTACCCTGCCCGAATGATTAACGTAGGCGGCGACCTCACATTCGGAATCATAGAGGCCGGAGCAGAATCCTGCAAGATAAAGCTGACTTGGGAACATGGCGAAATTACCACCGAAGACGGCAATCTCATCGACGAGAGCACATGGGAGTTTAAGAAAAATGACGATCGCAACATCGCCAAATTCACGCTTACGCCTTACGATACCGAAATTCCGTTCGGCATCAGCGTAAGACTTCCGTTCGTAGGCTTCAGCATCTCCGATGCCGAGGGCAACATCGTTGAAAACAACGGCACAATAGCCTATGCCGACATCGACAGATACGAGTATCACATGGTGGGCGAAAGCGTCAGCCAATATTCCTTCGGAAACATCTGCCGAAAGGTTGAATGGAACGACAATCGCCTGCTTATTCAGGAAAACGAGCAGAAACAGAAATCCGCTCCGTTCGAGGGCTGTCTGACGAGCCTCTTTGGTCATCGCGAACGAGTAAAATCGCTTCTGAAAGATGCCGGAAATACTCTCGAAGTAGCCTTTACACTGGCTAACGGCGAGACTTTTAGCATAAACATAAGTTCGCAGGCGGTTGCTGTCAAAACCGAGGAAGCCAAAAGAGACATCGAAGCCGAGAATGCCATCAGCGAGGAACTTGACGAGGCTACGATGGGCGACGACCTTTGGATGAGCATCATCGCCCAGTTTAACAAGTCGATACGCGAGAATATCTCGCCAAGTTCGTCTGTTGCGCTGCGATGCGTGGCACGCGAGCCGAAGCATCTGATGAACCTTGCTTTCCAGTTGTTCGCTCTGTGCTCAACAAACGACGAGCGTGAGATTCTAACCGAGCAGTTGAGGGCTTTTGCCGGCGAGCTGTCGTTTAACTGGAACATCATCAGTCCGCAGATTGACACCATCATGATGACGCTTAACAACTTTGTGGGCGACCTCGAAAAGCCGTTCTTGAAGAATGTATATACAAAGTGGGCAATGTCGCGCGAGGAGAAGAAGATGACATATCTGTCAGCCCTCAACAGCAACAAGGCTTACAACGATTACATCGGTCAGTGCCTGATGGATATAATAACATCGTTCACAGGCTGGGTTAAGGAACTTGTAGACTGATTTCACGGTCTTTCCGACAAATAAAGACAATCGTCACACGCTCAAAAAACGTGTGGCGATTATTTTTTCTAATATACCTCAGTAACATTTTGCTTGTTTATCCATAGCAAATCTCCGCAAGTTTCGACACGGAGATAATCCAGAGATTCATCTTCATTTATAACACTGACAACGTCTCCCGAATCCAGCACCATAAGCCTTCCGCTTTTAATATAATTATTCAACGACGATTTATCCAGTCCTTCAACTGCCTTCAATTCGCCAATATCGTGCGAAACCAGACTGGTTTTAGAAACCACAAGTTCATCTGTTGTATCTATTGAATCCGAGCAATCCAGGTTTCTTCCACACCCCATACCCCCCAAAAGAAAAACAATGGGAAAGAACGGCAAAATTACCGTTGCAAGACATAATAAAAAGATTATCAATATTATTCTTTTCATCCCTGATGTTTGATTACATTAACACATTTCCGAATTATTTAGAATGCCTGTAAATAGGTGCATTTCGCAATAAAACACGCTGCAAAAATATTGATATTGTCTGAATAGACAATATCTTTTATATGTCTTAACATTCTCGTCTGAATCAGATAAAATAACTATATTTGCACCGAAACAAACCTTTATTATTTTTAATGCTAAACCTTTACATCAAACTACGGCTGAAAACTATATGCCGCCTTTGCAAGGCAATAGGCGTTTTTGCGTGCGTCATAATCTTGGCTGTATTCATCGTGCTAATGATCGCTTTTACAAGAAATCTGCCATATCAGACGACTCTTTTATATGCCGTTGTGGTTATCATGTTGCACTTTTCACGACCAGACGCAACATTTCTGCAAACACATTTTCCCGCAACATTCAAACGGCTTTACATCATTGATTACTTGGCTATCGCAATTCCATTCATCTTCATTCTGCTGATAACCAATGGGATTTTGTATGTTGGCATTGTCCTGCTGCTTATCGTTGCCGTTCCACAAATTCCGAGGATAAATCTCCCCTTTCAGTTGCCTACATTTCCGCTTCTATCGGACGGGAGTTACGAATATCAGCGCGCCGGACGACTGTTTCTGCCATTTTACGCCTTGCTGCTTTTAACCGCAGCTATCGGAGCATATATTGCAAACAAAAACCTCGTAATTGTTGTGAATATCATTACAGTAGCAATTACAGGTATTTTGTTGTGTTTAAAAATCAACAGAACATACATCTTTAACTATGTCAGCGCAAATCATGCGATAAAGATTAAATGCAAACACACATTTGTAAATGCCGCCATAATCATGACGCCAATGCTTGTATGCCTGCTGCTTGTCAGTCCGTCGTGGTTGCAGACTGGCATCTGCCTGTCATTTTACGTTAACAGTTCGATGTTCTTTCTGCAACTCATAATGCTGCGGTTCATCTGTCCTGAACAAGACTTGACGGCACTCTTAGTCTACATCGTGCTACTTTGCCTTTTCGTACTGTCGGCAATGATTCCATTATTCACATTTGCATCATTATCCGTTGTCGCCATTATGACATTTCGGGCACGTTCATCAATAAATAAAATGCTATGTTAGAAATCAATAATCTCTCGAAAAAATATTCAGGAAAAACCGTATTGGAAAACATCTGCTACAAGTTTGAAAGCGGAAAGATATACGGAATCATGGGCGAAAACGGCGCTGGAAAGAGCACGCTTTTCAGATGTATCATGCGCTTGGAAAAGTTTGATGGCAGCATCTCGGCTTCTCCTTCACAGAAAATAGGCTATCTTAGCGACACGCCTTTCTTCTACTCGTTTGTTACAGGCATGGAATATATCGAATTCTGCCTAAAAGCAAGCAATCTGCCCATAGACAAACAGAAAATCACTGCGCTGAATGAGAAATTCGCCCTGCCTCTCGAAAGATACGCAACAAGCTACTCCATGGGCATGAAGAAAAGGCTGATGATTATGACTCTCATGCTTCAGGACTATGACTTGGTAGTTTTGGACGAACCTTTCAACGGACTCGACCTTGCTGGTGTCATCCTACTGAAACAATGGATAAGACAGATGAAAGAAGAAGGCAAATGTGTTGTTCTGTCATCGCACATTATATCTTCACTTACTGATATCTGCGATGATATTTCGTACATTCATAAAGGACGAACCGTTGCCAACTTTACCGGAAAATCGGCCGAAGAGATTGAAATGGAAATTTCGAAGTTCTATCTTGGTCTGACATCAAATTAGCCCCCTTTCCTTTACGGAAAACATAGATAGCCATAAAATTAAAATCATCCCTCACCATCACGGTGAGAGATGATTACAACACAAACACAAAATAAAACACGACAAAACTACTATGCAATATATAATTTTGCTCTAAGTATTTCTTTTTACTGAATACCCTCTTCGCGAAGTTTTACCTGCCATTTCCATGCACTTGCGAGAGTGTCTTCCAAACTTGTTTCGGCCTTCCATCCAAGAACCTCGTTTGCCTTCTTTGGATCAGCCCAAACCTTCTCGATATCTCCGGCACGGCGACCAACTATCTTGTAGTTCAGCTTAACGCCCGTAACCTTTTCGAAGGTATTGATAAGTTCGAGAACCGAAACGCCCTTTCCTGTTCCGACGTTGAAGATTTCAACAGGCTCGTTCTGCTTGTCCTCAAGGATTCGTGCCATTGCACAAACATGAGCCTTTGCCAAGTCAACAACGTATATGTAGTCGCGGATACAAGATCCGTCTGGAGTATCGTAGTCGTCACCAAACACGCTCAACTGCTCGCGAATGCCGATGGCAGTCTGTGTAAGGTAAGGGATAAGGTTCTGCGGAACACCATTCGGCATCTCGCCGATGATTGATGTAGGGTGCGAACCTATCGGGTTGAAGTAACGAAGGAGAATGGCTCTTACGTTTGCGCCGCTATTCACATAGTCCTGAATAATCTCCTCGTTTACCTGCTTTGTGTTGCCGTAAGGGCTTTCAGCCTTCTTGATTGGAGCAGCCTCCGTTACAGGCAGATTCTCCGGATCTGGCTGGCCATATACCGTACAAGAAGAAGAGAAGATGATTCCCTTTGTTCCGTACTTTGGCATAAGCTCAAGCAGGTTGATGAGCGACACTATATTGTTGCGGTAGTAAAGCAACGGCTTCTGAACACTTTCTCCAACAGCCTTGCTTGCTGCGAAATGTATGATACCGTCAATCTTACCATACTTTGCAAACACCGCCTCGAGTTTGGCGAAATCAGTACAATCAACCTCCTCAAAGTCGGGTCTGATTCCTGAAATCTTTTCAATTCCATCAACAACCTCTTTCTTAGAGTTCGACAAGTTGTCGACAATAACAACTTTGTAGCCAACGCTCTGCAACTCAACCACTGTGTGCGAACCGATGAATCCGGTTCCGCCAGTAACCAATATAGTACCTTTCATCTTATTAGTCGATTTTATATGTCCGGCAAAGATAGTATTTTTTTCGCAAACGCAATATAAAAAGAAGATTATTTTGTCTATAAACGAAAAAAGACGGCCGAACAGACATGTCCAGCCGTCATTTTAAACTATATTTTGGCTATTTTTATAGTCCAAAAAGAACTTTCAATCCACCATCAACTCCGCTGAAGCCCATGAATGCCATTGCCAAAAGACCGGCAGAAACGAGCGCGATGGCTGTACCCTTCATTCCGGCAGGAACTTCAACAAGGTCAAGCTGCTCGCGAATTCCGGCAAAGATTACCATTGCAAGCGCAAAGCCGATAGCTGTAGAGAACGCATACACAATACCTGTAAGAAGGTTTGGCTCGATGCCGTATGTTGCGTATGTGCCCTGTGCCACGATAATTGCAACACCAAGAATACAGCAGTTTGTTGTGATAAGAGGAAGGAACACACCAAGGCTCTGGTAAAGAGCTGGAGAAACCTTCTTCAGAATAATCTCAACCATCTGCACAAGTGCTGCGATAACGAGGATGAACGCAATTGTCTGCAAGTACTGCAAGCCGAATGCGTCGAGCACGAACTTCTGCAAAAGATATGTCACGATAGTTGCAATTGTGAGCACGAAGGCTACAGCCGCACCCATACCAGAGGCAGTCTCAATCTTCTTTGAAACGCCGAGGAACGGACAGATACCCAAGAACTGTGACAACACTACGTTGTTCACAAATATAGCGGTAATAAATATAAGTATAAATGCCATAATTCTTAACTTTTACAGGTTATGCTTTTAACTTGTTTACGATGGCGATAAGATAGCCAAGTGCAAGGAACGCACCCGGAGCCAGCACAAACACCAACATTCCGTAGCTCTCAGGGAAGATTTCGAAGTTGAAAATCTTACCAGAACCGAGGAACTCGCGCACTGCACCAAGGGTTGTAAGTCCAAGGGTGAAGCCAAGACCGATACCAATACCGTCGAAGATTGATGGGATTGGACCGTTCTTTGCTGCAAAAGCCTCGGCACGACCAAGGATGATACAGTTTACAACGATAAGCGGAATGAACAGACCGAGAGTGTCGTATACATCTGGCACGTATGCCTGAAGAACCATCTGAAGAATTGTTACCAAGCTGGCAATCACCACGATGTAAGATGGGATACGAACCATATCAGGAATAAGGTTCTTGATAAGCGAGATAAGGAAGTTTGAGAAAATCAAGACTGCCGTTGTCGCCAATCCCATAGACATACCGTTGATAGCCGATGATGTTGTACCCAATGTAGGACACATACCCAAAAGGAGTACAAACGTAGGGTTCTCTTTAATGATACCGTTTAGCAGAATTTTAAAATTATTCATATCGATACTCCTTTCTTTTATTTGTTACTACATGTTGAAGTCTCGTCAACCGAATCATTTACGCACTCGTCGGCAGCAACGGCAGGCGCGCTGCATGATGCGCCGCTCTTGTAAGCCTTGTATGCTGCATTAACGGCACGGAGGAATGCGCGGCTTGTGATTGTTGAAGCAGTGATGGCATCAACATCGCCACCGTCCTTGCTTACAACAAGCTCCTTCTCGCCCGGATTCTTTCCGATGATGTTACCCTTGCCGTCCTTCTGGAACCAAGTAGAAGCCTTTGCTCCAAGTCCCGGAGTCTCGGTAGTCTCAAGAACCTTATAGCCCTTGATGCTTCCAGCCTCATCGAAACCAACGAGGATTGTAAGGTTACCGCCAAAACCGTTAGGGTCTGTGCTCTGTACGGCTGCACCCTTGTCGGTGTTGTAGATAATGGCAGTGATATCGCCCTTCTCGTTCTTCATTGTATCAACCTTCTGAACTACAGGAGCGGCACCAGAAACAAGAACATCCTTGATACCTTTAGAAAGTTTCTCTGCCTTAATCTTCTCAATCTGAGGGGCTGTCATCTGGTTTACATAAGCCAGAATACCAGCGGCCACAACCGACACTACGGTCAGTACAATGGCCATATTACCAATAGTAGAATCAAGCTTTTTCATTTCTTAACAACCTCCCCAAATCTTTTAGGTTTACAATAATTGTTGATAAGCGGTGTAAAGGCATTCATTATAAGAATTGCAAACGACATACCCTCTGGATAAGCACCGAAGTTACGGATTACAACTGTAAGGAAGCCTATTGCGACACCATAGATCAACTGTCCTTTAGAACTCATTGGTGATGAAACATAGTCGGTTGCCATGAAGATAGCACCCAACATCAGACCACCGCTGAACAATACCTGGAACGGATTTGCATATACTGGGTTTGCAACGTGCAGAAGACCAGCAAACACGAATACTGTACAAATGATAGATACAGGAATGTGCCATGTGATTGTCTTCTTCAGAAGCATCCATGCAAAGCCGATGAGCAATGCAAGTGCTGAAATCTCACCAAGACAGCCTGCACCACCCTGTGAGTAAGTACCGAGAAGCATATCCATTGAACTTGGAAGCTGACTCAGCACAGAAGCGTCGCCGTTTTTGATGGCAGTTGTCATGACAGACAATGGAGTTGCGCCGGTTGTTGCATCGGTATAAGCACCGAGCTGACCAGCCTCTGGCCATGTTGTCATCTGCACTGGGAACGAGATAAGAAGGAATACACGACCAACGAGCGCAGGGTTGAAGATGTTGCAGCCAAGACCGCCGAATGTCATCTTGCCGATGCCGATGGCAACGAGAGCGCCGATGATGATAATCCAGATAGGAAGGTTACTTGGCAGGTTGAAGCCGAGCAACAGACCAGTGAGGGCAGCAGACAAGTCGCAAACGGTTGGCTCTGCCTTCAGAATGAATCGTGTAATTGCCCATTCAAAGAACACACATGCTGCAACTGATGTGAGCATTACAACAGCAGCACCAACACCAAACGCGTACAATGAGAACAACGCAGCAGGCACAAGCGCAATGATAACATTGAGCATGTTATTCTGTACACTGTCGCCGCTGTGTACGTGTGGTGACAAAGATATTGTTAATTTTCCCATTTTCTTAATTATTTAGTGTTACGGGCTCTGATAATGCCCATTACTGTCTGCTTACCGATACGGATATTGTCGAGCAGAGGTCTGTGCGAAGGACAAGTAAACTGGCAAGAACCGCACTCAATACATGACGTGATGTCCTCAGCCTCTGCCTTCTCCCAGTTAGCCTTTGCCGAAACTGTAGCCAACAAGAATGGCTCCAGTCCCATAGGACACGCGCTAACACACTTGGCACAGCGGATACAGCTGCTTACCTTTCCGCGCTTAGCCTCCTTGTCGTTCATGATAAGAACGCCTGACGAGCCCTTACAGATTGGCACCTCGATATTCATGAGCGCCTTACCCATCATAGGACCGCCGCCGATAACCTTACCTGTGTCTGAAGGAAGACCGCCGCAAGCCTCGATTAGCTGGCTCATCGGTGTACCCATACGAGCAAGGAAGTTGCTTGGCTGTGCAAGGCTCTTACCAGTAACAGTAACAATACGCTCGAACAAAGGCTTGTTCTTCATAACAGCCTCGTAAACGGCGTATGCAGTACCTACGTTCTGAACAACAGCACCCACACTGATAGGAATTGCTGGAGGAGCAGGGACCTGACGGCGGATAACTGCGTCGATAAGCTGCTTCTCACCGCCCTGTGGATATTTTGTCTTCAAAGGAACAATCTCGATGTTTGGATAAGCCTGAGCCTTCTCTGTCATCAGTTTGATGGCATCCGGCTTGTTCTCCTCGATACCGATGTAACCCTTGTTTACCTTTACGGCCTTCATGATGAGGTCAACACCTACAAGAACCTGATCGGCCTTTTCGAGCATCAGACGATGGTCGGCAGTAAGATAAGGCTCGCACTCTACGGCATTGATGATAACGCACTCAGCCTTTGCTCCCGGAGGAGGACAAAGCTTAACGTGTACTGGGAAGCAAGCACCACCCATACCAACAAGTCCGGCGTTCTTAATCTTCTCAACGATGAGTTCAGGAGTAAGGTCTGGACGGTCGGCTGCCTTAACGAGGTCCTCGCTGCGGTCGATAGTCTCTTCCCACTCGTCACCCTCAACCTTTATATATATAGCCGGCTTGCGATAACCGCTTGCATCGATAACTGTATCAATCTTCTGCACAGTTCCTGAGACAGAAGAGTAAATACCTGCCGAAACGAAACCTCCTGCCTCGGCAATCATGGTTCCGACCTTGACCTTGTCGCCCTTTGCGACTACGGCCTTAGCCGGCGCACCGATATGCTGACCAAGCGGGAACACAGCAACCTCAGGGAGGGCTGCAACCTTTATCGGCTGGTCGGCAGACAATTTATTTTCTTCGGGATGAACACCGCCAATTCTAAATGTCTTCACTTTATTCGGTTTTTTGTTTGTTACTAAAATAGATTAAGCCTCTGCCTTTGGAGTTTCCTCTGCAGCTGGCTTTGGAGCCTCGGCAACAGCAGCCTCTGCCTTTGGAGCAGCCGGAGCAGCGGCTGGAGCATCCTCAGTCTTTGGCTTTGGAACAGGAACTTCCCATGTAGCATGGATTGCGTGGCGAACGTTACATGCGTTTACGCACTGGCCGCAAGCCTTACACTTCTCAGGGTCGATGTATGCAAGGTTGTTCTCAAGGGTGATAGCCTCGAACTTACAAACCTTAACGCACTTGCCGCAACCGATACATGACACGTTACATGCCTTCATTGCAACAGGACCCTTGTCCTTGTTTACGCAGTCAACCCACACACGGCGGGCAGAGCCTTTCACTACACGACCCTTTGGACGAATCTCGATGATGTTGCGCGGACAAGCCTTTGAACATGCACCGCAGGCTGTACACTTCTCCTCGTCAACCTCTGGCAGGCCAGTCTCTGGGTTCATGTGGATGGCGTCGAACTTACATGCGGCAACACAGTCGCCACAGCCCAGACATCCGAACTGACAAGCAGTCTCGCCAGCACCTGTTGCATTTGCAACGCGGCAAGAGATTGCTCCGTCGTACTCGACAATGCGAGGACGGTTCTGGCATGAGCCGTTACATCTAACAACAGCCACCTTTGGCTCGGCAGCAGCAGCCTCAAGACCAAGGATAGCCGCAACCTTCTCCATTACAGGCTGACCGCCTACTGGGCAGAGCTTGCCCTCGAGCGAACCGCCGTCGGCAGCCTTTACGCATGCTGCGGCAAAGCCTGAACATCCCGGAAAGCCACATCCACCGCAGTTTGCCTGTGGCAAAACCTCAGACACCTGTCCGATGCGTGGATCTTCGTGAACAGCAAACTTCTTAGAGGCAAAGAACAAGACCAAAGAAGCCAACAGTCCTATTGCTCCAAGAACAATTACTGCAATCAGAATTACATTCATAAGTTTGATTTTTATTATTTAGTTTTTTATTATTGTAAAAGAAAATTTCTTTGTCAACTTGGCACGCATCGTATAAAGAACGAAATAATACGGTACAAGGATGCCAAGGCCGGCAGCAGCCGCACCAATCTCGTTCTTGCCTAAGGCATAGTATGTAGCGAACGTAGCCACGAGCAACAGTATGAACGGATACATATACGCAAGCAACACGGCCTGAATGCCGTAAGATGTTGCACCAACCACCGTTACTTCGTCGCCTACCGCATAGTTAGCAGCTTCATAGTCGTAAATGTCTATAAGATGTTCCTTACTCTCGGCCGACTTACACATGTCCAACGCTTTGCAAGATGCACAGGCCGACGTTTGTACAATCTTTACTTTTATATGATTTTCTTCTATCGAATCAATTATTCCCTGATGTTTAATTGCATCTGCCATATTTTGACAAGTCTACATTACAAAAATCGAGCAAATGTAGGTATTTTATCTTAAACAAAGAAAAAAACGAGTGATTATTTTTTCAATAAATACTCTTTTCTTTAAAATTGTTCGGATTTATCACAATTATACTAAAAAAAGTCGCCGTTAATGCAAACGGAAATGTTTTTTTACCTATTTTTGTTTGCCAAAAACGTTTAGTATTTACTATTATTTAATAAACATGAAAAGATTTTTGTTCTTACTATCACTCATTGCTGCTGTTACAACAGGAGTAAAGGCTCAGAAGCCTGAAATCATCAAACTTTGGGGCTCTAAGGGAGCACCAACCGACAACGGACTTGCCGGCCAGGAGACAAAAGAGGGCAACGGATATAAAAACGTAGCCGAGGCCGAGTTGTGGTGCTATCCAGCCAAGAAGGCAAACGGAAAGGCTATCGTATGCTGTCCTGGCGGCGGCTACACTCACCTTGCTTTTGCACACGAGGGTACTGACATGGCTCAGTGGTTCAACAATCAGGGAATCACTTTCTGCGTTCTGAAGTACCGTATGCCAAACCAGCACAACGGTGTTCCGTTGGAGGATGTTAAGCAGGCTCTGAAGGTTGTACGCGACCACGAGCGCGACTGGGGCGTTGACAAGCGCAAGGTGGGAATCATGGGCTCATCAGCCGGCGGACATCTGGCATCTACCGCAGCCACTCACCTGTCATCAGCCGAAGGACCAAACTTCCAGATTCTTCTCTACCCTGTAATCTCTATGGACCAGAGCATCACTCACCGCGGCTCAAGAGAGAACCTCATTGGCAAGAACCCTACCGAGATGGTTGTCAAGGGCTTCAGCAACGAGCTTTGCGTTAGCGAGACAACTCCAAAGGCATTCATCGTATTCAGCGCCGACGACAAGGTTGTTGTTCCTGAAAACACCATCCGCTACGCTCAGGCTCTCATCGCACACAAAGTGCCTTGCACAATGCACATGTACCCTGTTGGCGGACATGGCTGGGGCTACCGCGACGCGTTCACTTACAAGAGAGAGTGGACAGGCGAGCTTGAGAAGTGGCTCTTGGAGATGGACCGATAAATAAAAGGTGCATTTTCAGACACTTATTCTTTGCCAATCAAAAAAAAAGGATTATCTTTGCAGCCGTCTTTACGAGTTAAAGACATTTCAAACCTATTATTCATTTTAAAAACATTTTAACAAAATGGCTACAAGAATTAGATTGCAGCGTAACGGTCGTAAGAGCTACGCTTTCTACTCAATCGTTATTGCTGATGTAAGAGCTCCACGTGATGGTAAGTTTACAGAGAAGATTGGTACTTACAATCCTAACACCAATCCTGCTACAGTAGATTTGAACTTTGAGCGTGCATTGTACTGGGTTGAGACTGGTGCTCAGCCAACTGACACTGTTCGCAACATTCTTTCATCTGAGGGTGTATACATGATGAAGCACCTGAAGGGTGGCGTCAAGAAGGGCGCATTCGACGAGGCTGCTTGTGCTGCTAAGTTCGAGGCTTGGAAGAAGGCTAAGACACAGGGTGTTGAGGCTGCTAAGGCTAAGGTTGCTGACGCTAAGAAGGCTGACGCTGCTGCTCGTCTTGAGACAGAGAAGAAGGTTAACGAGACTATCGCAAAGAAGGTTGCTGACAAGAAGGCTGCTGAGGCTCTTGCTAAGGCTGAGGCAGAAGCAGCTGCAAAGGCTGAGGCTGAGGCTGCTGAGGCTCCAGCTGAAGAAGCTGCTGCTGAAGCTCCTGCAGAGGCTTAATCTCCAACCTTTCAAGATTAAAGGATTTAAAAAGGCTGTTCCCTCAGGAGCAGCCTTTGATGTTTATATACAAAACAAATAAAGATTATACCTACAGCCAAGGGACATCATAAATAACATCAGTACTCTCAGAAATAGATAATACATCTGAGGATTGTATATGTTTTGCCAATCTTTCAAGATAATTATTAAATATAGTAATATTTTCCAATTCTTCTCTTCGGGCTCTACTCATAGACAAGAAATCTTCTTCCAACTCAAGCCCAAGATAACGCCTTCCGAGCAAGTTTGCAGCAATACCTGTTGTAGCACTTCCGCTGAACGGATCGAGAATCCACGCATTATTTTTTGTACTTGCTTGTATCAACCGCACCAATAGACTTAACGGTTTTTGTGTAGGATGCTTACCACACGATTTTTCCCACTTACCAATAGCTGGCAACTGCCAAACATCCGTCATTTGTTTATCTCCATTCAGTTTCTTCATTAATTCATAGTTGAAATAATGAGGTTTCTTCTGAGATTTTCTTGCCCATATAATAAACTCTGTTGAATAAGTGAAATATCGACAAGAAATATTTGGTGGTGGATTCGTCTTTGCCCAAGTAATCACATTCAATATTTTGAACCCAAGTTTCAATAATTGCTGTTGAACACTGAAAATATTATGATGTGTGCCTGAAATCCATATAGTTGCATCCTCCTTCATATGTTCACGCACCGAAGTGAGCCAACGCAAATTAAATGCGTCCATTTCTTCTGAAGTTGTTGGCTTATCCCATTCGCCTTTATCCACACACACAACTTTCCCACTCTGACAGCTTATACCACCTCCAGAAAGGAAATATGGAGGATCGGCAAACACCATGTCAAATCCAAAGTTAAATTTTGACAAAGTCTCTACGCAATCACCTTGAATCAAGGTGAAATCGTTGTTGGGAGATTTATAGTAAGATGGAATCATTTTTTTATCACAGATAAATCCAAATTGGGAATAATCTGAGTATTTGTATAATACTTCTTATAATAGAAAGCCCTACGGCGTGCGTATATTAAGCCTCCCCTTCCATCTGGTGCAATGGTCATATCTTTATTATTAATCCCCTTCGTCTTAGGTTCTAAATATGTACCCATGCTACAAGAAAGTTTATCTGCATCTCCCCTTCTTATATAAGCCTGAATTTCTTCCCAATCAGCTTTGAATACATAATTCTGAATATCAGAAGGATGATCAAGAAAATAATCAACAATCACATAATCATCCTGCTGTTTTGAAATTCCATTTTCTTTTGCGAGATATACAACCCAAAATGTCAAGTTAATTTTGCTGCGAAGTTTTGCAGTTTCCCACGTTTCTTCTGCTACTTCACAATAATTTATCATTTGTATAGCAGTAGGTTCCTTCGCTGTTATTGAACCATCTCTATTCTTTTTCAAAGAAAGAATTTTTATCTCACAACCTATTTGTGGCAAGTCAGCTTCGTCTCTATTGTTGTTTTCAATCCCTAATAGGTTTTCTACAATCAATCCAGAAGCTCCCTTATTCGTTTTACATTTGTCACCTATTAACAATTCGTTTTTTAATTGTCTAATGGTCTTTCCCTTTGCATTGGTAATAATATTGAATAAAGGCGTAAGAACCTCAATAACTTTACTACTTATCATGACGTGAGAATCTAACTTCTTTTATAAAATCAACAATATCTGTAAGGTTATAGATACTAGGAATGATAGAATAAGCCTCTTGTAGCTTGTTCTTTGCACTCTTCCAACCGACACCGTCAGTAATCCAAACAAACTCAAAGCCCGAAACCGAATTTATTTTGGGTGCAATATCTGAGTAGGAACGAGCAACCTCATTAAGTTTACTACCACCGCCACTATAGAAATTCACTTCTAACAAATAGGTTTTATCCTTAGTCTCAATAACAAAGTCAAAACGCTTTTCATCGTCACCGAGGACTTTGGTAATCTCAGACCATTCGCTTGAATAAACCTCCTGACGATAAGTTATATTATGCCTGTCAAGAATGTGTGCTACCATACCTTCCATCACGTGTCCACTTCTGTTTTTACGGGCATTAGTGTCAAGACCAGTTTCAATGCCAAAAACATAGTCAACAAGGTCTTTTATCTTATTTGATTGAAAAATCTCAGCCAATCCAGTATTCTCAAGAAACTCCATTACGCCGTCTACTGACTCGAAAAGGGAATCTAACACCACGCATCGACCAAGACTATCAAGAACCTTCTTCTTGCCTTCGCTACGCACAGCAATAAGAATATCCATTACATTGAAAGCTGATTTATCGCGATTCCAAATAGTTTCTACAGATTTTCGCATATCAGTAGAGCCTATAAGACTATTGAGCATACAAAGACTCAATTTTATGTCCTCGACATTCTGTGAAATCTTATCGAAATCACAAAAGAAGTCTAGCGTCTGATTCGTCTCTTGGAGTTGAGACATAAATAGTTCAAAGTCTTTCATAGTCTTTTTTAATTTGCCACCTGTGCCAACACAGATTTACGTTCCGTTAAATATATAGCATTAAGTACATTTCTATCAATATTCACACTTTTTGTATTCAGATAGTTATGCACTAGAATCTCCGTTAATTTTCCTCGTTTATTCGGATTTGAATTAATGCTTCGAGAAGCCCACACTTTCTCTATCTGATAATCCTCATAAAGAACATCAAAGAATTTATCCTTTTCATCCTTACCCTTACAATCAGAATTACTTAGCATAAACTTAAAACCTGCATTATTTATCCTATCACAAAACTCCTTCAACCGAATCTGAGCATCATCGTTGAATGCTTCCTTTGCATAGTCATTGAAACTTGAAGTTTCGCTTAAAGGACGATACGGAGGATCAAAATAGAATAACGTATTCCCATTCGCATAATCGAACGTCTTCTCAAAATCTCCAGTTAAAATCTCAACCCTCTGCAATAGCTCACTATCTCTACGAATTGTCTCAGGATCACAAATAAGCGGATTTGAATATTTTCCAAAAGGAACATTAAACAAACCACTTTTATTTACACGATACAAGCCATTAAAGCATGTTCTATTCAAGAAAAAGAATTTTGTTGTATTTTCTATAGGGGCAAGTCCTTTCTCATTATACTGCCTGCGGACATCCAAAAAATATTCTTTTCGTTCTTCTTCTGAATGAAAAGAATGATATACACATTCAATATCTCTCAATGATTCAATAAGTTGTTCCGGATTGTCCCTAACCGTTTTATAACAAATTGTTAAATCCGGATTAATATCATTGATTACAGCATATTTTATATTAGGATAATGCTGAAGCATATAAAAAAGCATAGCCCCACCACCAACAAAGGGTTCAATGTAAGTTACATTGCCCCAATCACCAAAGTCTACTGGTAGTTGCGCATCCAGTTGTTCTAAAAGTTGGGTTTTACCGCCAACCCATTTGATAAAAGGTTTTCCTTTTGTCATCTTTACATTTACACTATTTTCAAAGTGCAAATATAAACAATAAATCTTTATTTATTTTTAGCACTTCTGTTTTTCTTGCCCACAAGGCAATAAAAAAGGATATTGTAAACTGGTAATATAAACCGTTCCTCCCGTCAGAGGCTAGAGATATAAGAATTTGAGCCTTGACACAGTTCTGCTTACAATCCTGTATTTTCAACTTTCAACTCCCAATTTTCAAATTATCCAAGTCCTACTGTCTTCGTTCCTTCCAGTTTACTTGCCCCTTGCTATCCCCTTGCTACCCCCTTGCTACCCCCTTGCTATCGGCTTGTCAATTCCAACCTTTCAACTTTCGGTTTTCAAACTTCAAGAAGTCAACTGTAAGTTTTCTATTTACAACTTTCTCTTAATTATGAGATTGCTTATCAATATCTGCCAGCACCAAACCGCCAAGCATAAATCCAAAGATGGCTGTGATATGCGCCATTGTGCCGTTTATCTGAGCCTTTGACGAGCACCACTCGTGATTCAAAAGAGAAGGGTCGCCTGGACCATTCTTGGCCTTAGGACACATACACTGCTCCGTTCCGCAAGTGGCATTGTGACCACGGTTTGCAAGTAACTCGTCGCTATAAACGCACATGAATTTATGCTTAGGAAACTGTTGCTGCGACTTGAACTTCTTTCGCAATGCACGCGCTAACGGATCGCCTTGCACCTTCCAAAATTCGGCAACTTTTATGCGTGTAGCATCCATCTTCAATGCTGCTCCCATAGACGAAAAGAACTTTGCCTTGGTGCGACATGCCATCAGTATGAGCAAAGCCTTGTCTTTGAGCGAGTCGATGGCATCGACGATATAGTCGTAACTGTCCAAGTCGAAATCATCGGCTGTTTCTTGAGTGAAAATCTTCTGCATTGCCGTAATCTCAGCCTTTGGATTTATGGTTAACAAACGCTCTCTTAGTGCCACCACCTTTACTTGTCCGACGGTCTTGGTCGTAGCCATAAGCTGGCGGTTAATATTAGTTATACACACGCGATCGCTGTCTACGATAGTCAGCTGACGGATGCCACTGCGGATAAGGCTTTCGGCACACCATGAGCCAACGCCTCCAACTCCAAAAATTATCACTTTCTTCTGGGCAAAACGTTCCATTGTCTCGTTGCCCAACAACAACTCGGAGCGTTTGAATAATGCTTGTTCTATTGCCATTTTTCCTTAATTCTCATTTTTGCGGCGCAAAAATAGCAAAAAACGCCCAATACGTATTAGCCGATGTATTTTTAAGACACAGAAACGAAGCAAAATACCATAAGTTTGGTATGCCCCAAACAGCGTGTCGAGCTAAAATTAGACAAAAAATAGCCCGACAAAAATATGCCGGGCTATATCCTTTATTATTAAGAACCTTATTATTTCAGAAGCTTCTTCAATGCCTTCAACTGCTTGTTCTTCTTTGCCCCCTTGGCAAATGAGCGAGCGTTGTTCTGTGCACCGAGCTTTGAAGTGTGAGTGTGATCGTGATTGTAGTATTCCTTAGCCTTCTCCTCGCCAAGCTTGTCGAGGAAGTCTGCCGAGATGTTATGAACATCGACAAAGGCAACGCCTGTCTGCTCTACCACCTCGCGATACCACTTGCCGTACGAATCGTTGCGGCGCTCAATCTTGCCATCCTTCCAGATGTTGCGAGGAGTAAGGCTTAGCAGGATTGGTGTTCCGCCCTTCTCTCTAACATCCTCGATAAACTTACGAAGATACCATCCGAAGGTGTAAACAACCTTGTAGCGCTGTGTCTTCTCCATCTTGTACACATGACTGCTGTCGGCCGTTCCGGCAATGTCGGCTCTCGCCTTGCCTGTGTTGATAGGACCCATATCATTGTGTCCGAACTGGATAAGCACATAGTCGCCCGGCTGAATACTGTTGTAAACCTCATCCCAACGGCCTTCGTCGAGATATGTGCGGCAGCTGCGTCCAGCCTTTGCACAGTTCACCGGAGTACACTTTTCGGTGTTGAACACGAGCGAAGCCTGACTGCCCCAGCCCCACATGCCATCGTCTTTCTTGTCCTCGTTCTTCACGGTTGAATCGCCAGTGAGGAACACAACAGGCTTACCCTTCTCGCGCTTAACCTTAACGGTTGGCTTGTTGAGCGGCTTGAGATAATCGCGCAAATCGGTTGCCGAACATGCTGCGATTCCCTCGGCTGCCGACTCTGCATTGATGCGCGCGCCAAACTCGCTGCTGTGAATCTTGTCGAGGTAGAAATGATAGTTTACCTTCTTAGGACCGAATTTCTCGAACTTCTTGGCTGTGATATCCTCCAAATCGACTAGGGCAACGTTCATTTCCTCAGAAATAGCCTTTATCCATGGGTCGAAGTTTGTAAGCTTGCGGGTGATGGTGCTGTCGTTGTCCCAAGAGTTGCGCGGAGTGAGGGTGAACAAGATTGGAGTTGCACCCTTTTCGCGAATCTCGTTGATGAAACGGCGAAGATATCCGCCGAACGAATAGACAGTCTCGACTGCGCCGGTTTCCTTTATTGTTACGACCGTAGAGTCATTGCCGATGCCCTTTATTGACGAGCGAGCTCTGCCCGAATCGATAGGGCCGTTATCGTTGTGTCCGAGTTCGAGAATTACATAGTCGCCCTTCTGAACGCCCTTTATCACATCTGGCCACAAGTGGCGGTAGAATGTACGAGGCGATGTTCCGCCGAGAGCGTGATTCTCTACCGTAATCTTGTCCTCATCGAAATACTCGTGAGCGTAATATCCCCAGCCCCACTGGCCGTTGTTTCCGTTGCCGAGCGTTCCGGTACGCATTGTTGAGTTACCCACGAGGAAGAGAACAGGATTGTTTCCCTTTCGTGAAGAACCTGAAACAGGACGCACGGTGTTAGCCTTGTTCAGACTGTCGAGAGTAAGGTCGATGACCTTGTTCACATCCTCCTCGGTCTTTATCTTGCGGTCGTCCTTCAGCGGAAGCATAGTGCCACGGAAATCGCCTCCGAGGTCAGTTCCGAAATAGAAGCCCGGCTGTGTTGGCTGGTTGTATGCCACATTCTGAGTAGCAATGCTGATGCGATATACAGGATCGCTCAGGAATGTGTGGAAACGGTATTCTGCCGGAATGGTTGAAACGTAAAGACGAAGGTTCTTGTTGTCCTTTGTACGCATCAGCACTTCCTCGCGCCAGTCGCCGTAGATATCTCCCTGCAAGCAAGGAGTTGCCTTTGTGCCGTTGCAGCTCTCCGTGCCTTCGAACACCTGGAGGGTGTCGCAACGGTTTGTCTTCTCGTTGTATTTGTAAACCACGTTGCGGTCGAGCAGCTCGCGTGAGAGGTCGCCGTCCCACCATACCGCGCTGTTTATAGGGAACGGATTGTGGCGAGAGAACTTATGTTCTGCCACCTTCTTGCCCTTGTAGTTGTAGATGCCGTTGCTGTCGATTGACCACATCTCAACTCCGCTGTTGCCTGGCATGATGTCGGCAGCCATACATCTTCCGACATCGATGTTAGACGGAAGTTGGAAGAGCACCTTTCCGGTTGCGGCATCTGTAAGGGTTGAGCCGTCCTTCTTGTTCTCGTGGCAATCCCATACCTGAAGGCCAGGCTTGCCCGGAATGAACTGAGTAAGGTGCATGGCATCGCCGTGTCCCATCTTGGTTGAGTAAAGGCCCTTACCGTCGTGGTCGATGGCACATGAGCCGTAGATAATCTCGTCGCAGCCGTCGCCGTCAACATCGCCGACACGAAGATTGTGGTTGCCCTGACCGGCATAATCCTCGTTGCCCTTTACAGAACTGTCGAAAATCCATTTCTTGCTAAGGTTTGTTCCGTCCCAGTTAAAGGCGGCAAGCATCGTCTTGGCATAATATCCGCGACACATTATGATGCTTGGACGAACACCGTCGAGATAAGCCACGGCAGCAAGCATTCGTTCGCTGCGGTTTCCGTGGTCGTCGCCCCAGTCCTTGGTATCGCCTCGGTTTGGTTCGAAGTCTACGCTTGCCATAGCCGCACCGGTCAATCCGTTGAATACCGTCAGATATTCCTTTCCGGTGAAGACATGACCGTTTGGACTGCGATAATCGGCCTTTGCATCGCCAATAATCTTGCCTTTGCCGTCCTTCGAGCCGTCGGATGTGCGGACAGCCATTTCAGCCTTTCCGTCACCATCGAAATCGAACACCATGAACTGAGTGTAGTGTGCTCCGGCACGGATGTTGCGACCGAGGTCAACACGCCACAGCTTCTCGCCACTAAGACGATAGCAGTCAATCAACACGTTGCCTGTGTATCCGTTGTGCGAGTTGTCGTGGGCATTCGTTGGCTCCCACTTCAAGAATATCTCGTATTCGCCATCGCCATCAACATCGCCTATGCTTGCATCGTTGGCAGTATAGCCGTATGTCTTGCCATCGGGAGTCTTGCCTCCGGCAGGCTTCTGCAACGGAATATTAACATATCCAACAGGAGCATTTGCCTGCATTGCGAACGTGCCGCTCTTTCCATCGGTCTCCTTGCCGTTGATAACCGGTTTTACAGTATATTTGGCAGCAGCCGACGAGGCGTTATTATCAACAAAATAAGTTACTTTCTCGATTGGTGTAGAGTTAAGTTTCTTACCGTCGCGGTAGACATTGAATGCCACATTGCGCGCGTCCTGAACAAGATAGCGCCATGTAACAAACACTTCCTTCTGACTCTGGCGCACGGCAACGACGCCTCTGCCCAGATTCTCGGTCTTGAGCTTTGAGAAATCGTACTTTGTCTGCGCCTTCATCGGCACTATGCCAAGCATAGCACCAAAAAGCAGTGAAATAGCTATTTTCTTCATTATTCTAATAAGTTTGTCTCTACTTGAATTTAAACCAGAGTTTCAGTTTCAGGCCCTCGTCGCCCTGCTTTATGCGGATGTTTCCCGGCTGGCTCTTAGGGCCGTGCTGAGAAACCGGCTTGAACGACTGGATTGCCGGAATGTCGAGCAAGAAAGAGATGTCGCCCTCTGGGAACGATGGCATCGTGTTCTTTCCGCCAGCTCTGCCCTCTGGCTCCTGTGGAGTGAAGACTCTGAAGAACACACCATCGGTCTCGCTGAATACCGTCATCGGAGTGGTATCGCTCTCGAGAGTAGCCCAGTAGATGTTGGCATGATAGCCCTTGAACTCAGGATATTCGAGTTTGCCCTTCTTTGTCTCACCAGTAATCGTGTTGTTATAGTCTTTGTGCCACAAACCGATGTTGTGACCGCGGATTCTGTTCTTCCAAACGCGATAAGGACCGCGTCCCATCCACTTCATGCCCTTTACGCTCTGCTCATCGTAGCTGAAGTTGAAGCCGAAGTTGCGCACGTCGGTATCCATAAAGGCATCGTCGAAGCCCTTGCCGCCGTTGGCGCGGTTAAGCATTACGGCATCGAGGCCGAGAACGCCGTCTGGCTGCATGCGCCATACAATAGAGTCAACTCCGCCAAGATACTTAACTACGAAAACAGCGTCGTTGCCGTCGTTGCGAACGCTTGCACTCTGGAACTTCATCTTCAGTCCAACCGTTGTAGGGCCGTTCTTCAACGAAGTTTCCTTGCCATCGGCCAAAACATTCTTCAACTGTCCGTCGGCCTTGTTGAAACGGGCCTCAATGCCGTTTGCCTTCAGAACTACCTCGTCGGCACTCTCGGCAAAGTCAGCCTTCTGCGCATCCTTTAAATCGTACTTGCGAGATGAATTCTGACGGCTGAAATAATCAGGAGCATAATGAATTGGCCATGTCCAAGTGCAGACTTCCTCTCCGTTCTCGTCTGTTGCCGTCATCTCGAGCAAATCGCCGTCGAACAGATTCTTCGGGAAGTCGATGTGCATCTTGCGTGTCTCGTTTGGCTCGAGCGATGGGAAGTTTGCCTGTCCCTCGCCAAGCACCTTGCTCTCTCCCGACTTAAGCGGAGAAGGGATGCCAAGAATTTTATATCTGAGCTTGCACTTGTCGAGATTTGTGTACAAGTACTTGTTCGTTACCATGAAATCGCCCTTGAACGAAGGCGTAATGTACAGTTTCTTAAACTGAATTGGTGCCCATACGTTGCGGACTGCATAGAAACTGCCCTCCTTCTCGCGATAAGGGCCTACGATTCCGTCGGGAGCGTTGCTGCCGTCAGAGTCGAGTTCGTTATTACGGTCGGTTCTGACAACGGTCTCGTCGCAGAATGCCCAGATGAAACCACCAGCACACAACGGATGAGATGTATAGTTATCCCAAAAATCCTCGAGTCCTGCGCCTGCACCTTGATCGTACATGGCGTGCTCAAACTCGGTTGGCATGAACACCTTGTAACCGTTTACGAATCTGCCAACGCCCGTGAGGAACGCTGGATAATGATGTGTATCAAACTGGTTGAAGTCAGCCCATGGGTGGATGACGTGGCGTTTCTGCGGATCGTACTGCTCGAACAAACCGTCGAGTTTGTAGTTCCAGCCACCCTCATTACCGTTGTTCCAAACGATGATACAAGGGTGGTTCACATCGCGTACAAGCATCTCCTCAACAAGTTTCGGACCAACCTTGCTGTCGTAGGCATCGTGCCAGCCTGCAAGTTCGTCGAGATAGAACAATCCGAGCGAGTCGCACACATCAAGAAAATGATTATCTGGCGGATAATGCGAGCGCACGGCATTCATATTCATCTGCTTAATAAGCTTTGCATCCTCGAGGCTGAGAGCCTTGTTTGTTGTTCGTCCGCCCTCCGGATGGAACGAGTGGCGGTTCACGCCCTTCAGCACTACCTTTACATCGTTTACATAAAGTCCGTCGGCCGGGCGGAACTCTACGGTTCTGAAGCCCACTCTCTGGCTAATCTTGTGGATAGCCTTTCCGTTGGCATCCTGAAGCGTAATGCCGAGAACATACATGTTTGGATGCTCGCACTCCCACTTTTCAACATTGCCCCAGTTCAGCGAATGTGTCTGAACGTCGGCTGCCGAAGCTTTCATCTCCTTTGTGGCGATGATGCTTGCAGGATTCTTGAGCGATGAAAGCTCGTATTTTACTGTTGCTCCAGCCGGAACATTCTCGGCATAGAGGTCAACGTTCATTGAACCGTCGGCCTTGGCATCGACCGCAATGCGATGGATGTTAGACTTCGGTTCTGCCTTCAGATATACAGGACGGTAGATTCCGCCAAAGAGCCACCAGTCGGCACGGCGTTCAGCGCCGTTTATCGACTTGTTCTCGCTCTCCTTGCTCACCTTCACTTCGAGCAGGTTGTTTCCTGCAATCAGAAGATTCGTTATATCGTATTCAAACTGATAGAAGCCGCCCTGATGTATTGCGCCGGCGAGTTTGCCGTTAACCTTCACCTCGGTATCGGTCATTGAGCCTTCGAACACGATGCTCACCTTCTTGCCGTTCCACGAAGCCGGAAGTTTGAACTTTGTCTTGTACTCGCCAATTTCGTCGCTCGCCTTCTCGCCCTTGTTCACATAAAAGCGTCCGTAGGTATAATCACCAAAGCCTTGCAGTTCCCATTGCGACGGAACTTCTATCTTTTTCCACTTTCCGCTGTTCTGTCCTCCAGAGCATCGGAAATCCCATTTTTTTGTATCGAACAGCCCTTTGCCCGACAGATAAAGCGTCTCAGTCTGCTGGGCATTGGCACATACGGCACCGCCCACCAGCGCTGCCGAAAGCAATAAACTCTTAAGATTAAAGTGATTCTTCATGTGCGTTATTTAAATTCGTTACAAAAATATCCAACTTGCATAAAATCACTTTTCACAAATGTTTAATAAAAGTCGAAAAATGTTTCAAATGACGCTTAACCAACATTTTTCATCTTTATTTGTCAGCCTCTTCCGCATTTTTGCTGTCATCGCCAATCTTGTTGGCATAGCGTTCAATGTACTCGCTCGGCTGCATTCCGAACTCCTTTTTGAAGCATATTGAGAAGTATTTCGGGTCGTTGAAGCCCACGGTATAAGCCAAGTCGCTTATGCGGATGCTTGTATTCTCTTCCATTATCTTGCACGCCGCTTTCAGACGGATGTTGCGGATGAACGCCGTCGTGGTGAGTCCGGTCAGCGAACGGAGTTTCTTGTAGAGCGTTGTTCGGCTCGTAGCCATCTCGGCGCAGAACTGCGTAACGTCGAAGTCTGAATTGTTGAGCTGTTTGTTTACGCAGGCGATGGCATCCGACAGGAATTTGCCGTCCATGTCGGTATAGTCGAGTCCGCTGATGTCGATGACGAGCTGTTTCTTGAAGTCGCTCGCCGCCCTCGACTTCATGTTAAGAAGACTTGAAATTCGGGCATGAAGAGCCGACAGGTTGAACGGCTTGGTAAGATAAGCATCTGCGCCGGCGGTGTAACCCTCGTCACGGTCTTCCTCAGTACGCTTTGCACTCAGCAGAATTATTGGGATGTGACAGACTTCGATATCAGCCTTAACCTTCTTTGTGAGTTCGATACCGTTCATCTCCGGCATCAGAATGTCGGAAACGACGAGGTTCACATCCTCGCTCTTCAGAATGTCGAACGCGTCTTTTCCGTTCGAAGCCTTCAACACACGATAGTTTCGGCACAGAAGTCTGTACATCACGTTCAGAAGTTCCTCGTTATCCTCAACCAGAAGGATGCAAGGCGTATTCTCGTCAAACTCCGGCTCGGAAGCGGCGTTGTCGTCGGCATCCTCGTAGTTAGATTTGTCTACAATCGCCTCCGAAGAATTCAGTTCCTTATTGTCTATCTCGATAATCTCCTCGTCGGAATAAGCCTCCTTACAGATTGGCAGTTTGACAAGGAATTCCGTACCCTTGCCTTCTTCGCTCTCTACCGAGATTGAGCCCTTGTGAAGGTTCACCAAGTCGCGCACCAGCGACAGGCCGATACCCGTTCCGATGGTGTGTTTCTGACGGTAATCGCCCTCGTAGAAACGCGTGAAGAGGTCTTTCTGTCTCTCCTTCGAGATGCCCTTTCCGTTGTCCTTGACAGATAGCTGAACATAGTCTTTTCCCGACAGATACTTCAGAGTAAGAAGGATGTAACCGTTAGTGTTACTGTATTTAGCCGAATTCGAAAGCAGATTATACAGTATCTTATCCACTTTATCGCAATCGAAATAGGCATTCATCACATCTTCTTCGCACACAACCGAAAAATGAAGCTGTTTCTTGCGTATCAGCGACTCGAAGCTCTCGGCTTCCTGACGCACGAAAAGAGCCAAATCGCCATTCGCAACCCTAAGTTTAAGGTTGCCCGTCTCTGCCTTGCGGAACTCCAGAATCTGCTGCAACAGCCTTATCAGTCGGTGAACATTAACGTCCATCGTGCGAACAAGCTCGCCCGCCTCCGGTACTCGCTCCTTCAGGTCGTCGAGCGATGCCGAGATTATCGTGAGCGGAGTCATCAGCTCGTGGGTTATATTTGTAAAGAACTGAAGTTTGATGTGGTTCAGTTCCTCAACCTTGTGCTTCTCCATCTCGTTTACTCTTATGCGGTTGCGCAGCGCCATGCGGTTGCGCATATTCTTCAGCACGAAGTAGCAAATTGTAAGAGCTGCAACGATATACAGCATGAATGCCCACCATGTAAGCCACCACGGCGGAGTTATCACCACGGTAATTGTTCTCACCTCGCTCCACTCGCCGTTCTCGTTCGTTCCCTTGACCTTGAAGACGTATGTTCCCGATGCAAGATTTGAATATCGAGCCTCGCGATGGTCTGAATCCACATACTGCCACTCCTTGTCATAGCCCTCGAGCTTATAGGCATAGCGGTTCTGCTTTGGCATGGTGTACGTCAGCGATGCGAATTCAATCTCGAAGCTGTTGGCGTTGTATGGAATAACGATTTTGTTTGTAAAATCGGGAGTGAATTTCGAAATCTTGGTGCGTGCCTCATCGTCGTAGTCGGCAAGCGACTTGCCGTCGATAACGATGTCGGTAATGTGTATCGACGGCGTACCGCTCTTCTTGTTCACGATATCCGAGCGGAACGCAACGATTCCGTTGGCACAGCCGAAATACAGCACTCCGTCTCGGAAGAATGCCGAACGGATGTTGAAGAAATTGTCAGGCAATCCGTCGGCAACGGTAAACACCCGAACCTTGCCCGACTGCTCTCCGTCGAGGATAAGGCATGCCAGTCCGTTGTTCGTTCCAATCCACAGATTGCCGTTCTCATCTTCCTGAATACTGTTCACCATATTGCCCGGAAGGTTGTACTTGGCGTGGACAGATGTGAAACAGTCGTTCTTCGCATCGTACAGGCATAGTCCCGCGCCTTCCGCGCCGACCCATATCCTGCCCTTTTTGTCCTGATAGATGCACGACGGGTTATCTACCGGAAGTTGCTCATTCTCATGATTATAGGCCTGACACACGAACATCCGCGGATTGTTCAGCTTGCCCGAGATATGAACCACGCCTTTTCCGCTGGTACACAGCCAGATAGTCTTATCCGCCGTTTCAATAACCTGCGTCGTTTCTTGCAGAAGACCGTGATGCGCACCAGGAACGGAGTTCATGCAGAACTCCCTGCCGTCCTTGTATCTTATACCCAAGCCCTTGTAAGAGCCTACCCACCAGTTACCGTCGTGGTCCTCGCACACATCGAACACCAAGTTATGCGGAATGAACCCGCAGTTTTCAACAAGATACTGCTTCAGCACCTTTCCGCCGCTGCATACCGTAACGCCGCAGTCCTGAGTAACTGCCAGTATCTCGTTTGTGCGCCGGCTGTACTTTACAGCATACGGCAGTTTAGATGACATTACATTCACGGCATTTCCCCCATGCAGATAGCCGATGCCGTAGCCGATGCCAGCCCATATTGCGCCGTTAGGCTCTACATACAATCCGCTTATGTGGTTGGTATTGAATGCCGAGAACTGCTTGAAGTCGATGGTTGTGAATGCGCCCGAATTGACCTCGGCACGCAATATTCCGTCGCCCTGCGAGCCAAGCCAGATAATACCGTTGTTGCTTCGCATTACCGATGTTATCTCGTGCGCCGGCAGATAGTGGCGATTATCCTTCTCCTGATAGTTGGTAAACGTGCCAACGCTGCTCAGCGGCATGATGCTCACGCCGTCGCGAGTGCCGAGCCACAGGCATTTGTTGTCATCCTCGCAGATTGAAAGGACGTAGTTTGAGATGAGCGAACGCTCGTCGCCCGAACTTGCCCAATGCTCGTAATCAACCTTATAGTTTTTGATGTCAATCTTGAAACGGAAGAATCCCGAGCCCCATGTTCCGGCCCACATCGAGCCGTTGGAGTCGCGATATAGTTTGACGATGCGTGTGTTGTCGCCAAACGGATTGAAGTGCGTAAATACCTTTGTCTTAACGTTGAAATGGTACAGTCCGTTGCTCCACGTTCCTATTATCAGATTGTGGTTTGCGTCTTCAATAATACCCTGAATGTTAACGCCTTCGGGAATATCGCCCTCGCAAACCTTGTGCGTCATAGCCACAACAGAGTCGTTGGCCTCGTCGTAGTATGCCATTCCGCGAATGTAGCCCAGATACACTTTCTTGTCCGATGCCACATATATATCGTTAAGTCGCTGCTTGTCGAATCCGTTGGCGGTGTAGCTCTTCACCGCACCCGTACGCTTGTCGTATATTGAGAGTCCGCCGTGCGTACCGATAAAAAGGCGGTTCTGTGCATTCTCCCTTACGCAAAGCACGTTGCTGCTCGGCAGAATGTTCTTGATATGAAAATCTGTTCTCAGCGCGCTGACGTTATATCCGTCATAGCGGAACAGTCCGTAGTATGTAGCCACCCACAGAAAGCCGTCGTTGTCCTGGTACACCTGATGCACCATGTTGTTCGGCAATCCGTCGGGGGTTGAATATTGCTTAAAGCGGTAATAGTCGGACGACTGTACTTGTGCCGCAGCACCGACAGCCGTAAAAAAAATCAGAAATATTGATAAAAGTTTTTTTAGCATCCTTGCCTCTCGATACAGTTAGTAATTCTAAGTTATATACGCAGGCAAAGATACTAAAAAAACACTAATTTCTATCAATCCATGTGAAATCTTTCTGACAATGGGATAGTTACCGGAGAATTATCTTCGTTCACCTCCATAATGTCTGCCATATAGTCCCACCACTTCTGCACAACAGGGTTTGCGCCCATGTCCTGCGAAGACTCCTCGCCTTCTATCTCCTGATATGCAAAAAGTATGTTTGTATCCTTGTCCCAATAGATTGAATAGTTGCGCACGCCGCCGTCCGACAACATTTTCTTCAACTCAGGCCAGATGGCTGCATGGCGTTTCTGATACTCGTCCTCGAAGCCCGGCTTCAGGAACATCTTGAATGCTTCTCTTCTCATGATAAGATTTTATTAGTATTTGTTTTAATTATAGTTAATGAAATCGTGCAACAAAGATAAAAAATAATTCACAATTCACAGTTGACAATTGACAATTTTTAAACTTGAAAGTTGAAAATTTAAAGTTGAAAAAACAGGAAGTCAGAATTCACAATTAACAATTCGAAAACAATAAAGGACAATTTATGATGGATTTATTCTTTTGGTAAATACAAAATAGTGGCAAGGTATATGGAAGGTATATGGAAGGTATATGCAAGCTATATGTAGCCTATATGTTGGCTATATGTTAGCTATATGTTGGCTATATCAAAAGTATATCAAAGGCAGGTGATGAGTAGGTCGAAAATTCTTTATTCAATGGCAAATGCAAATCACAAATCGTACGCTACTTCGGAATGACGCTGAAAGCGTCTGCTAATGCCTGTTGTGAGATTTCTTCGGGATGCCTTCGGGTTTCGCTCGGGTTTTAAGCATCTGCAAGAGAAAGAAAGTTGAAACTTGAAAATTTAAAGTTGAAAAAACAGGAATTCAGAATTCACAATTAACAATTTGAAAATAATAAAGAACAATTTATGAAGGATTTATCCTTTTGGTAAATACAAAATAGCGGGAAGGTACGTCCAAGGTACATCCAAGGTACAATGAAGCAACATTAAGGGTATGTTCAAGGAAGCCAGAAGGAAGTATGTAACAAGATAGTAGGAAGAAGGTAGCAAGATAGTAGCAAGAAGGTAGCAAGGGGGTAGCAAGGGGGTAGATTCGAGATGAGAAAAGAAAAAGAGAGTGAAAAAAACAGGCGCACACTCTCCCGTGCGCGCCTGTTGATAAAACATGAACAGTCTCTATGAATTAAAAATATTAATATCCAGGATTCTGATATGCAGCCTTTGCATCTGATGACAAAGACTTGCCGCTTTCATCTGTCAGAGCATCGAGCAATCCCTGTGGGATTGGACGATAGTAATGTACCTTAGGGTTGAAAGTACCCTGACCGCGAACGCCGGCATCGTTAAATGCCTTGTGTCTTACCTCAAGCTGACGCTGGCGTGCCAAGTCCTCCCAACGTGTGTACTCACCTGTAAGCTCACGAGTACGTTCGTTAAGGATGAAGTTCATTACCTTCTGATATTCTTCGTCTCCCTTGAACATTTCGCCGCCTGTTGCCTTAAGAGCGGCGAAAATCTTATTATCGATTTCGGAATTAAGAATGTCGTTTACGTCTGTCAGAAGCATCTTGTCCTTAGTAGACTCTGTAGTTACTTCCTCAATCTTGTTTGACTCGTAGTAAGTGTTGGCTGTTGTGTAGATAGCACCATCTGCGCTATAACCGCCACCCTTGCCTGCACAAGCTGTATTGTTTACATAAGCACCGCCACCGTCAACATGGATTGAACGGTCCTCGCCCTCGGCATATCCTGCACGCTCACGAAGCATGTTAATCATCTCAACAACCTTGGCATACTCCTTCTTGCGAGCGTATGCCTCGGCACACATCAATACATCCTCGGCAGAACGTGCAACGATAGCGTCGCGAGTTCCAAACTGAGAAGCAATAGCGTTACGAGCACCATCACGATGCTTACCATTTGCTACAAAACGCTTCTTCTGAGCATAGTTGCCATAGTTTCCGTGACCAGTTACCCAGTTCTGCTCTTCGCCTGCAAAGTAGCGGACGAATGTGTGAGGTGCCTGCATTACACCATTGCGTGTAACCTGACCTTCTGCACGAACTTCATTTCCTTTTTCATCTTTATAAACAAGTTGCTGATATTCATTATCACCAGCATCATTGATAATATACCTGATTCCTAACTCACCACCAACAAATCTCTTGTTACCTGCACTTACACCAGCAGGCAGAAAAGCAGCCTGTCCTGCCTCATAAGTTGGAGCCCCCTTTGTATCATTACAGCCGTAGCAAGTAATGAATGTCTTCCAAAAACGAGAGTCGTTTACACGGTCGTACACATCGAGTGTGTAGTTTGTTGTACGCAAGTAGCAGAACTCACGGTCGCCCGAGATATCACGCTTTGTTCCAGCCATATCCTGATAAACGGCAGGGAATGCCAAGTGTGCCTGGTTTCCGAAACGTCCCTGTGTTGCCTCATCAAGAGTGAACTGGGCAGCCAAAACGATTTCAGAGACACTCTCGTTGGCATCATCAGGCTTAGTATAGTTCCACAAAGAAGCGAAATCTGCACATAGAGGATGAGCAGCAATAACCTCCTTTGTAAGCTTGATAACATCGTTCAAGTCTGAACTTATATAAGAAGAATTCCAGCCTGAATAAAGTTCGCTTGCGCGTGTAAGCTTAGCCTTTGCAAGGAAGTGGGCTGCAGCATACTTTGTAACTCGTCCCTGAGCCTCTGGCTTTACTGGCAGCAACTCGTATGCCTGAGTAAAGTCGCTTATAATCTGTGCAAAGCACTCGTCCTCGGTATTTCTTGGGAAATATGTATCCTTATCAGACTCCGTTGACTTCAACTTCAAAGGCATAGCACCGTATGTCTTAACGAGCTCAAAATAGCAGTATGCGCGGAAGAAGTAAGCCTCGCCCAAACGTGTATTATAAGAATCCAAAGCTTTTGAATAATACAAAGGAATATTTTCAATGGCTCTGTTCGCTGCTTCAATACGGTTATACATATTGTCTGCCAAGCCAGGAATGTAAGTTCCTTCTGTAGAGATAAGGGTTGAATAACCATTCATTGATGCCACCTCGTTGTTGGCATCGGTATATTCGTCGACACCCATATTGTACAATCCGTAGCCCCAGCTGTAGTTGAACTTCCAGCCAAGAGTTGAATATGTACCTGTAATAAGATCGTTTATACCATCTTCAGACTTGTAATAGTCAAGGTTCTTACGATTAAGCTGCTCCTCATCAAGGAAACTGTCGCTACATCCGGTCGCAACAAAACCCATCGAAGCCAAGAACAAAGACGATAATAAAATTCTATTTAATTTCATAATCTTTTTTTCTTACTGATGTTAATAATTAGAATCCTACGTTAAGACCAATAACAAAGCCACGGATTGTAGTTGCAGAACCCATGATTCTTGCATTGTTATCGTAGTTCATGAGGTCGGTATCCAACCATTTACATTTACTGTATAGTGTACAAGGATTCATTAACTGAGCGTAAATCTTTAGGTTTGAAAGTCCTGTACCGTTAAGCTGCTTTGGCGACAAAGAATAGCCAAGAGATACGTTACGCAACTTGATGTAAGAACCATCCTGATAGTTCATACAACTCTGGTACTGATCCTGACTTTCACCGTTGATACCTGGCTGATAGTACTCAGCATTCTCGTTGTATCCAGGAACGAAGTAGTCGAGTTTACGCTGCATGAAACGACCGTCGAGAGTAACAGCACCCTGATTTACGGTGAATCCCCAACGAGAGTAGATAAAGAATGAGAGCTCCCAGTTCTTATATGTAAGTGTGTTACTCCAACCACCGCTCCATGATGGGCGATAATAACCTACTATCTGACGGTCGTTTGCGTCGATATCACCATCGTTATCAACATCCTTAACTCTTATCTGACCAACCTTGCGGTTGTAAGACTTCGCCTTATCCTCATCAACTGTCTTCCAGATGCCATCATATACATAGTCGAAGAACACACCAATATCCTCGCCTACGAACCATCTATTACCAACATCTTCTTTTGAACCGTTAGCAAGTTCAGTAATCTCACTCTTATCGGTTGACCATGTAAGGGTTGTAGTCCATCTGAAGCCATTGCCTTGGTATGGAATCGCACTCAACTGAACATCAACACCCCAACCCTTAGAAGCAGCCACATTAGCCATTGTTGAAGTATATCCTGAGATTGAAGGAATATTCATCGCTGTAAGGATATCGTCGGTCTTATTCATATAGTAATCAATAGTACCGCTGATTCGGCTCTTAAAAATAGCAAAGTCAACACCAATGTTTGTCTGAGTTGTACGCTCCCAGCCAACATTCTGGTTAGCCATTTTATTCGGTGTCTTTGCAGAAGCATCAGAGCCAAGGTAACCCAAAGCAGACTTACCAGCCCAATGATAATACAACTCCTGAAGTGCACCCTTTGTATCGTATGCACCAATAGCAGAAGAACCAGATGAACCATAACCTGCACGAAGTTTCAACTGGCTAACCCAGTCAACATCCTGCATAAACTCTTCCTGGTCGATACGCCAACCCAAGGCAATAGAACCGAAGTTATCCCACTTGTGACCAGCAGAAAGAACAGAAGAACCATCTCGACGGATAGAAGCTGTAAGCAAATACTTATCCATAAATGAGTAGTTCAAACGAGCCATGTATGAAGCCATCTGTGATTCGCTATAACCTGTTGCAGGTGTTGCACTATCTGCAGGCTGACCAAGATTGTACCAAAGTTCTGAATCTGAAGTCAAAGCCGAGTTGCTGATAGACATAGTATCATAATGATTCTTTGTTGCACTCTGCATCAAAGTGATACCTACCTTATGAACATCAGCAAATACCTTATCATAGTAAATAAGGTTATCGAGTACCCAGTTTCTATTCTGGTTACGAGCCCAGCTACCCTTACGGCTATAATCGGAGTTGATAGAGCCGTACTTGTTCATTGTACCTGTTTCGTACTGACGGAACTCAGGACCGAACTGAACACGGTATCTCAATCCTTCGAGAGGCTTCCACATCTTGCCGAAGTTTACATCAGCATAGAAAACACCTGAAACATTGAGTCTCTTGCGCTGATTTACGTTCAAATCAAGCTCATTGATTGGGTTGATGATATTTACATCGGCATTAGGGTTACGGATGTAATCGCCATTCTCGTCGTACGGAACAGACCAAGGCAACATAGCGCGAAGTGCGTTGTAGTAATCACCTGCACCTGTTGTTGACTTAGTAAAGCTATAACCATAATCCTGCTCGGCGTATGTGCCATTAATAGAAGCACCTATTTTAAGATAAGGAAGAGGCTCGGCATCGAATGTTACCTTAGCAGAATAACGAGTATATTCCTGACCAGGCTGCACACTCTTCTGGTTCAAATAACCGAATGAGCCGTATGCCTGGAACTTATCAGTACCGCCAGAGAAGTTGATGTTATGGTCGTGAGTTACACCAGTTCTCTTTCCGTGAGAAGTCCAGTCGTACTCGCCTACCAATGCTGGATTGTAAGAACCGCTTGCGTATGCCTTTTCGATATTCTTCCAAGAAGCAGCAACACTTCCGTAAAGATTCTTATCTATAGACTCAACAGGAATAATCTTTCCATTTGAACCAATTTCAGAAGCATAGTTTCCGGCTGTATATTTTGCAAGACGTGAATAATCAAGCCATTCGGCAGCCGACATATTTTCGGCAACATCGCTAAGGGTCTCGAACTTAACAGTACCAGAATAATTAACACTCATCTTGCCTTCCTTACCTTTCTTAGTAGTGATAAGGACAACACCATTCGCACCACGCGAACCGTAGATGGCAGTTGCAGAGGCATCCTTCAAGATATCGACAGACTCGATATCCGCTGGGTTGATAGAAATAAGGTCGTTAGAACTAATCATACCATCTACAACATACAACGGGTCGGAACTTGCTGTAAGAGAGCGGACACCACGAATGCTGATTCCACCGATTTCACCAGGACGCTGGCTGTTGACAATATCAACACCGGCAGCCCTACCCTGCATACCTTCGAGGGCGTTGCTTACAGGCATAGCCTTCAGTTCCTTCTCGCCTACGCGTGCCATAGATCCGGTAACGTCGGTCTTACGCTGCACACCGTAACCAACGACTACAACCTCATCAAGGGCGCGGTCGTCTTCGACAAGAACAACCTGCATGTTCTGCGAAACCTTAACTGTCTGGGTAATGTATCCAATGTAAGAGATTTCGAGCAAATTGGTCTTGCGACACTTAATCATGAAGTCACCATTAAAGTCGCTGATAGTACCAGTACTTGTTCCCTTTACAAGGATGTTAGCACCAATAATTGGGCTTCCCGAATTGTCAACAACAGTTCCTTTAAAAACTGTTTCAGGTTCTTCTGCGCTTATGGCAGGAGCGGATTTTGCCGTTGCTTCCACATTAACGCCCGCAAATGCCGAGCAGAATAATGCTGCGAACAACAAATTTCCTTCACCAAAGGATTTTAGATTCATTTCTAATGTTTTAAAGGTTATTAAACTTTTTTCTCAAATATTAAATCCAACGCAACTCTGTGCTTTTTTCAGGATATCTTGTTTAAACCAAAAACTAAATTCATAATAGTAACATTGCAAATATAAATATTGTTACGGAAAAACAAGTAAAAAAATGTTTACTTTAAGTTTAATTTTAGTAAAAAAGGCTTTTTTCGACACGTTAAGTGCCAAATATACAACATAAAATACCAATTACTCACCCTCTTTATTAACCTAATTTTATTAACTTTGCGCCAACTATAAGATTTAATAACAAATAAAAAACTTTTATTATGGAACTTAAAAAGGTTATTCTTTGTGCAGTAGCAGGAATAGTTACAAGTACATCGACTGTATTTGCACAGCTGCCATCGCAGAAGGAGATACTTGCCTCTGTTGAGAAAGTGAACGGCTACTTTATGAAGAAGTATCCCGACCCTACACTCCCTACATACGTCAAGAAGATGCGTCCGAGCAGTCTGTGGACTCGCGCCGTGTATTACGAAGGACTGATGGCTCTCTATGCCATCCAGCCAAGAGACGCGTATTTCAAATATACCTACGACTGGGGCGAGCAGCACAAGTGGACTCCACGCAACGGCAACACGACAAAAGATGCCGACGATTACTGCTGCAGCCAGACATATATAGATATGTACCGCCTTACTCACGACTGGAAGATGATTCAGAACGCCATAATAAACGCCGACATGATTGTAAACAATCCTGACGACAGCGACTGGTGGTGGATTGATGCCATTCAGATGGGTATGCCGGTTCTTGCAAAACTGGGCAAGACTCTGAACGAGCCTAAATACTGGAACAAGATGTGGGATATGTATGCCTACACACGCAACAAGCAGGGCGAGGCCGGTATGTACAACGCCAAGGAAGGACTATGGTGGAGAGACAAGGACTTTGACCCACCATACAAAGAGCCTAACGGAAAGAACTGCTACTGGGCACGCGGAAACGGATGGGTTTACGCGGCACTTGTACGCGTTCTTGACGAGATTCCGGCAAACGAGCCTCACCGCAAGGACTACATAAACGACTTTGTGGCAATGAGCAAGGCTATCAAGGCATGCCAGCGCAGCGACGGCTATTGGAACGTAAGCATGCACGACGAGAGCAACTTCGGAGGAAAGGAAGTTTCAGGAACATCTCTATTTATATATGGTATGGCATACGGAATCAGAACAGGTATTCTCGACCGCGCAACGTATCTGCCAGTAATAGAGAAGGCTTGGAACAACATGGTTAAGGAGTGCATCCACCCGGACAACGGCATGCTGGGCTATGTTCAGGGCACAGGAAAAGAGCCTAAGGACGGACAGCCTGTGGGCTACAACAACTTCCCTGACTTTGAGGACTACGGCATAGGCTGCTTCCTGCTTGCCGGAACAGAACTTTACAAACTGAAAAAATAACTTATAAACAAGAAAATCGCAGATTCATACATAACGGTTGTATGAATCTGTGATTATTTTCAAGAAATATGAAACGCATTTTTATATCAGCCATCATCCTGTGTGCCATGATTCAGGCACAGGCTCAGAGCTTTCACTTCGCTTTCAACCAGAAAAGCAAGACAGCAACGAACATAACCGCCGCCGACTCGTTCTCTGTTGAGAAAGGCTACGGATACGACTTCATAAACATTCCGCGCAAGGCTGCCGCTCCGTTCTACTTCTCAGTAAACGTTCCCGACGGAAACTACAAGGTTACGGTTCGCCTCGGCAGCAAGAAGGCTAAGGCAAGCACATCTGTCCGCGCCGAATCGCGCCGTCTGTTCGTTGAGAACGTGGCAACAAAGAAAGGCGAATTCAAGGAATTCTCTTTCGTCGTAAACAAGCGCGACACGAAGATTTCGGACGGCAGCGTGGTGAAAATAAAGCCTCGCGAGAAGAACAAGCTGAACTGGGACGACAAACTGACAATTGAGTTCAACGGCGACGCTCCGGCAGTTTCGGAAATGAAGATTGAGCGCATAGACAATGTTCCGACAGTCTACCTTATAGGAAACTCTACCGTGGTTGACCAAGACTTTGAGCCGTGGGCAAGCTGGGGACAGATGATAACAAGATGGTTCGACGACGGCATAAGCTTTGCCAACTACGCTGAGAGTGGCGAAAGAGCATCATCGTTCATCGGCGCAAACAGATTCAAGAAGATTCACTCGCTTCTGAAAAAGGGCGACTATGTCTTCATCGAATTCGGACACAACGACCAGAAAGAGAAAGGTCCGGGCAAGGGCGCATACTACAACTTCAGCACACATCTGAAGGAGATGACCGACATGGCACGCGAGAAGGGCGCAACCGTTATATTCGTAACTCCTACGCAGCGACGCAGCTTCGACAAGAACGGAAAGATAAAGGAGACTCACGGCGACTATCCCGACGCAATGCGCGCCGTGGCAAAGCGCGAGAATGTTCAGCTGATTGAACTGCACGACATGACTCGCACATTCTACGAGACAATGGGCGTGGAGAACTCAAAGAAGGCATTCGTACACTACAAGAAAGGCTCGTTTGCCGGCATGGACAAGGATATGGAAGACAACACTCACTTCAACCCTTACGGCGCATACGAGCTGGCAAAATGTATCATCGAGGGCATGAAGCAGCTCAACCTGCCTCTGCTGAAGAATCTTCGCGAGGATTACAAGCCGTTCAACCCGGCACAGCCCGACGATGTTGCGTCGTTCCATTGGAACAACAGTCCTTTCATCGACGTTCAGAAACCCGACGGTAACTAATTTTTCATCAAAACAAACTTTATGAATATCAAACATCTATCAATATTCGCCCTGTCATTCATCAGCCTGCAAGCACAGGCGCAGTCGTGGCCAAAGGCTCTGCCCGAGGCTAAGCCTGCCGCACGATGGTGGTGGCTGGGCAGCGCAGTAGACAAGGAAAACCTGCGCTACAACATCGACCTCTATTCGAAAGCCGGAATAGGCGGTCTGGAAATTACGCCAATCTACGGCGTGAAGAACAACGACACCAACAACATTTCGTATCTGTCGGCAAAATGGATGGATATGCTGAAGGAAACGCAGGCAATAGGCTCAAAAGACGGCGTTGAGATTGACATGGCAACGGGTACGGGCTGGCCTTTCGGAGGTCCGGAGGTGAAGCTGGAACAGGCTGCAACGATGGCAATATTCCAGCAATACGACATCGAAGGCGGAAAGAATGTTGCCCTCGACATAACAATTCAGAACAAAAAGCAGGAGAAAGGCGCATATCTGAGCCGCGTGATGGCATACCAAGGCAAGAAATGCCTGAACGTAACGGCAAACGCCAAGGACGGCAAACTGAACTGGAACGCTCCTGCCGGAAAGTGGAACATCGTGGTGCTGTATGTCGGCAAGACTCGGCAGATGGTAAAGAGAGCCGCTCCGGGTGGCGAAGGATATGTTATAGACCACTTCAACAAGAGCTCGGTAGACAGCTATCTTGCACGGTTTGACAAGGCTTTCAAGGACAACGGAACGCCATATCCGCACACATTCTTCAACGACTCGTACGAGGTTTACGGAGCAGACTGGACTCCTGCCCTACTCGACGAGTTTGCAAAACGCAGAGGCTACAAACTCGAAGACCACTTCCTTGAATTTCTGGACGAAAAGAGAAACGACATAACTTGCCGAATCGTTGCTGACTATCGCGAGACGCTGGGCGAACTGCTTCTGACTAACTTTACAAAGACTTGGACAGACTGGGCGCACAAGAACGGAGCGATAACCCGAAATCAGGCACACGGCTCGCCTGCCAACCTGATTGACGTGTACGCATCGGTAGACATACCAGAGTGTGAAGGCTTCGGTCTGTCGCAGTTCCACATCAAGGGCTTGCGCGAGGACTCGCTCAAGAAGCAGAACGACTCCGACCTGTCGATGCTGAAATACGCATCATCTGGAGCGCACATCTCGGGCAAGCAGTTCACATCTTCCGAGACATTTACTTGGCTTACCGAGCACTTCCGCACATCGCTAAGCCAGTGCAAACCCGACATCGACCTGATGTTCGTTTCGGGCGTGAACCATGTGTTCTTCCACGGCATCTGCTACTCTCCAAAGCAGGACGAGTGGCCGGGATGGAAGTTCTACGCATCGGTAGACATGTCGCCAACCAACACCATCTGGCGCGATGCACCTTACTTCTTCGACTACATCACCCGATGCCAGTCGTTCCTGCAATGGGGCAAGCCAGACAACGACTTCCTCGTGTATCTGCCTGTGTACGACATGTGGAACGAGCAGAAAGGCCGTCTGCTGATGTTCGACATTCACCATATGAAGGAGCGCGCACCGCGATTCATCGAGTCGGTAAACAAGATTATAAACAGCGGATATGACGTTGACTACATAAGCGACAACTTCATCCGCTCGCTTCAATACAAGAATCAGTCGCTCGTAACAAAGGGCGGTGCATCTTACAAGGCTATCGTAATACCTGCGGTTCACCTGATGCCTACCGACATTCTGCAAAAGCTGATAAGCCTTGCAAAACAGGGCGCAACCGTGGTATTCCTCGACAACTACCCTACCGACGTTCCGGGCTACGGCAATCTGGAAAAGCGCAGGGCTGCCTTCAAGAAAATAAAGGCTATGCTGCCTGATGTATCTGAGGGCGAGAACAAACTGGGCAAGGGCCGTATAATCATCGGTTCGGACTATCCGAAGACGCTGAGATTGTGCAACATCGCCCCTGAGGAGATGCGCACGGCAAACGGTCTTCACTGCATTCGCCGAAGCAACGCAACGGGCAGCCACTACTTCATCTCTTCTTTGCAGAAGAATGGCGTTGACGGCTGGGTTACGCTTGGAAAGAAGGCTGCCGAGGCCTGCATCTTCAACCCGATGACCGGCGAGAGCGGCAAGGCAAACATTCGCGAAAAGGACGGAAAGACTCAAGTGTATCTTCAACTGCATAGCGGCGAGAGCGTGATTCTACAGACATTCGACAAGGCCTCATCGGTATCGCTCGCAGACTGGAAGTATCAGACCGACGGCAATCTGAGCATCAGCCTCGACCACGGCTGGAAGCTGTCGTTTGCCGAGAGCGTGCCTTCGATTGGCGGCACTTTCGACATCGACGAGCCTAAATCGTGGACTGAAATAGACAATGCCGATGCCAAGACGAACATGGGCACAGGTAAGTACACAATCTCGTTCGAAATGCCTTCAATAAAGGCTGACGACTGGATTCTCGACCTCGGCGACGTGCGCGAGAGCGCGAGGGTTAAGGTGAACGGAAGCGATGCCGGATGCGCATGGGCCGTGCCTTACCGTCTACACGTTGGCAAGTACCTGAAGAGCGGCCAGAACACCATCGAGGTGGAGGTTACGAACCTTCCGGCCAACCGCATAGCACAACTCGACCGCGAGGGCAAGGAATGGCGCAAATTCAACGAGATCAACGTTGTTGACTTGAAGTATTCGCGCAAGAAGTACGACTACTGGCAGCCCGTCCCTTCGGGCCTAAATGGCACGGTTAAACTGATTCCGGTTAGGAAGAAGTAAAAAAACAAGCCTCGGCTTCGTGATTGTCTCATGAAGCCGAGGCTTGTTTTTACCCTAATATTTACTCTGCAAAACTTTTATTCAATAATGTTTCTTTAAGTATGTTAATCGAAAATAGGCATACGAAAAATTCAATTATCTATTGTTATATCAATCTCTTCTTCGTCAATTACGATTCCTTTATCTTTCAAGAATTTGTCAGTACGTGTTATTAATTCGTTATCAATATCTTCATTCGTATTATTAAATGTAGTCTTCATTTCTTCTTTGAATAAATCTAAATCATGTTTAAATTCCCAGTTTTGCATTTCAGATGATGCATATAGAATTATTCTATCCATTATTTTTGCTCCTATTGCCAGTGTTCTTTCACTGAATGACGCAACAGAATGAAGGATAGATACCATTTGTGTTTCAGACAATGGGGTTGAGATATTTGTCAGTTCTAAGAATTTTCCAGGGCTACATATCCATCCTTTATAAAATGGCTGATTACCAACTTTTGTAAGTATACCATCATAACTTAAAATTATCCAATGTTCATTGTCGTTAATGACTCTATCATTTGTATATTTTAAAGCTATTGAGTCATGATGTACCAAATGTCCTGGTTTTTCTTTGTTTTTTTCCATTAAGAAAATGGAATACTCATTTTCATAGCTTTTTAAATCTTCATCTTTATAAAACGGAATGCTCTCTTGAATGACATTGCCTTTCATTAACAGACTTGTTAGATCTGTCATAATTTCCCTAACCCAAGCCTTTTTATTTGACTTTTCAGTTTTTATGGCTACGCTGAATGTTGCCAGATACTCCATAAAGGAAGGTGGAAGTTTGGCGCCAGATTTAATCAGAGAATAATAATTTGACACAAAAGCATTATTTGAATGAGCCATTTCTTCCGGATCAAGATCTAAATTATTATACTTTCTTGCAGTTAGCAAATGACCTGCACATTCATTGATATACGAATATGGGATTGAAACCTTAGATGTGAGAGTGATTGCTCTTTGAACGCTTTTGATACTTTTCTCAAATGTTTTTGTTACTCCACCCTGATATAGTTGAGAACAAATATATGGAATAGCAACGGTTGGTTCAAGCATGACACAAAAATCTTTCCACTTGTTTGCCCCTAACGCTTGGGCTGATGACAAAGGATTAGCCCCTTCTAATGCTATATATATACAGGCTCTTGTTATTTTTATAATTAAAGGATGAGTTGCAGCTATATTAGCAAGATCTTCAAGCGCCTCATTGGACTTTTCTTCGTCTAATCCTTTTTCTTGACTAAGATAATCCAGTATTTTTTTATTGCTATCTTTTGCCAACCTAAATATAGGATGGTCTATTTTTGTTCTGGCTTCCCGAAGAATGCGAATCTGATTGTCAATTGCAGAGAATGCTAATAGCGTTGCTATTTTTTTTGAATCATCCTCATTCCAATCAACATTATAGTCGGTTCTCATCAAATCGATCTGTGCAGATGTCAAAGTTCTCAACTCATAAAGATATGCTTTTTTCCTTGCCTCAATATCGTTTTCCACAGATGTCAACAATACAAAGTCTGCTGATTCTTTATGCATTTGGCCTCTTGATAACAAGGAATCTATTCGTTTCATTATTACCTCATCCTTTTCTTTTGGCAGTTTTAGAAAATCGAGGACATCTTTTGTTAATTCCTCTTTATTCTCATAATGATTAGAAGACACTTTAAATAAGATAGCATCGTCATAAACTTTTCCCTTTAAATCATGAACATCTGCGGATGCTATTGTCATAGAATGGAAAGCCGCAGTTAAATAGTCATCATCTGATGAACTGATTTGACGATAATCAATGCCATCACTGAAAAGCTTGTTCTCCATATTAGAATCTATGATAAACTCTGCCAATGTACTTGAGCACATACAAGTAACAGGTATGCCAAATTCTGCTTTTAAAAAAAGATCTTTCTTTCGTAATTCGGCATCACTGAGATTGTATTTGAAGAAAAAGTATATCTCCTCTATCTTGTATACATGTATTTTCTTTTTTAGAAGTGCATAATCTATCTTTGTGTTCTTATCAACTGATAAATGATAAAGCATAGTAGGGATTGCCTTTTGTACACCCTTTTGCATGACAAGGCTATCTTCATTTACAGCACTTATACTCAATATATCTTGGAGAACAAGTGCTATAGTCTGTTCGAACTTCTTCTTATCAAAACCGTTAATTATTAATGTAAGTGATTCTCTATCCATTATATTTTTGATGTTTTATTATAAATTTTTTTTAATTCAATAAGGGAGAATAAATGACTATAAATGTCATTTGCATACGCTCTCATTGAGCGTCTGGTCTTGTCGTTATTATAATACTTTATATATTCCTTACTATCACTGAATATTGTGTTTTTCTTTTGTAATTCAATAAATATCAACCGAACCTCAACAGGAATCATTGACTCAAATGTCATGAGCTGCTGTATTACACAAGCCTCAGTTCTCTGCATGTAATCAAAGTATTCAAACCAATTGGTTGATTTGGCAATCAATAAGTTATCTTGACTACTAATTCCTTCTCTTTTCATTAAATCAAAATCGCAACGATTCATGAAGTCCTGTTTGGTAGGATTGCTATTATTAACAATGTCCGTAAAAGCATTTTTCCCGATTTCTTCCAACAGCTCAAGATTCGAGATAATATAATTACGAATTTGGTCTAGTTGATGCTTCTTGGGGAAATAATCTGTTACAAGGTAAAAGATACAAGAAGCTATTATTGATAGCGAAACACAATTCGACACTACACCAAGAGCATATACAAAACTATTTAAAGCTTCGTGTTTTAATAAAACACTTTCGTATAGTATGCAATAAACTATACAGAGCATCGATATAACTATAGCTATTTTAGAGTAAGACATAATTTGAAACTATTGATATTTTAAGGATTTGGAAAATACATGATTATTACTATTAATTATATGGAGTTATCCTCGATGATAATTTCTTCTTGCCAAACCTTTTCTGAAAGTTACAAGTAAAAAGGAGAAATGGCATCTAAATTCTATATCTTTAGATTAAAAGTTTTTATTAGAAAGACTCCGTGTAACCATGCGATTACACGGAGTCTTATACTTATGATTCTTTTTACTTTACCTCCTCGAAGTCGGCGTCCTGAACGTCGTCCTTGGCAGAAGATGAGCCTGCACCCGGATTAGGGCCAGCCTGTGCACCCGGCTGAGGGCCAGCCTGCTGTGCTGCTGCGTACATCTTCTGTGCAGCGTTGTTGAGCTCGGCTGTTGCTGCGTCGATGGCAGCAAGATCCTGTGCCTTGTGAGCATCCTTCAACTTGTTCAGAGCTGTCTCAACCTCGTTCTTAACATCGGCAGGAAGCTTGTCGCCGCTCTCCTTCAGCATGTTCTCTGTCTGGAAGATCATTGAGTCTGCCTGATTCAACTTGTCAATCTTCTCGCGCTCCTTCTTGTCGGCATCAGCGTTAGCCTCAGCCTCAGCCTTCATACGGTCGATTTCCTCCTGGCTCAAGCCTGAAGAAGCCTCGATTCTAATCTGCTGCTCCTTGCCTGTTGCCTTATCCTTGGCAGAAACCTTCAGGATACCGTTGGCATCGATATCAAACGAAACCTCGATCTGTGGCACACCGCGACGTGCTGGGGCGATGCCCTCAAGGTTGAAGATACCAATCTGCTTGTTGTCGTTTGCCATTGGACGCTCGCCCTGAAGAACGCGGATTGTAACGGCTGTCTGGTTGTCGGCAGCGGTAGAGAATGTCTCGCTCTTCTTGCAAGGGATTGTTGTGTTGGCATCGATAAGCTTAGTCATCACACCGCCAAGAGTCTCGATACCCATTGACAATGGAGTAACGTCAAGAAGTACGATGTCGCCTACACCACCCTCTTTGTTAAGGATTGCACCCTGAATAGAAGCACCTACAGCCACAACCTCGTCTGGGTTTACACCCTTTGAAGGCTCTTTGCCGAAGAAGTCCTTAACCAAAGCCTGAACGGCTGGGATTCGAGATGAACCACCAACAAGGATAACCTCGTCGATGTCTGATGTGCTTACGTCAGCATCCTTGATTGCATTCTGGCAAGGTACAAGACAAGCCTGAATCAAGTTGTGAGCAAGCTGCTCGAACTTAGAACGGCTCAATGTCTTAACCAAGTGCTTTGGCACACCGCCTACGGCTGTGATATATGGAAGGTTGATTTCTGTTGATGTTGAAGAAGAAAGCTCAATCTTAGCCTTCTCAGCAGCCTCCTTCAAGCGCTGCATTGCCATTGGGTCGGCAGAAAGGTCTGCGCCCTCGTCGTTCTTGAACTCCTGAACCAACCAGTCGATGATAACCTGGTCGAAATCATCACCACCAAGGTGAGTATCACCGTTTGTTGAAAGAACCTCGAACACGCCGCCGCCGAACTCAAGGATTGAGATATCGAATGTACCGCCACCAAGGTCGAACACGGCAATCTTCATATCCTTGTTAGCCTTGTCGATACCGTATGCAAGAGCGGCTGCTGTAGGCTCGTTTACGATACGCTTAACATCGAGACCTGCAATCTGACCAGCCTCCTTAGTAGCCTGACGCTGTGAGTCTGAGAAGTAAGCAGGAACTGTGATGACAGCCTCAGTAACTTCCTGACCGAGATAGTCCTCGGCAGTCTTCTTCATCTTCTGAAGAATCATTGCTGAAATCTCCTGTGGAGTGTAAAGACGGCCGTCGATGTCGACGCGTGGAGTATTGTTCTCGCCCTTAGCAACCTTGTAAGGTACGCGAGTGATTTCTTTCTGAACCTGATCGTAGGTCTCGCCCATGAATCGCTTGATAGAGAAGATAGTCTTCTGTGGGTTTGTTACAGCCTGACGCTTGGCAGGATCGCCCACCTTGCGCTCGCCACCGTCAACAAATGCCACGATAGACGGAGTTGTTCTCTTACCCTCGCTGTTAGCGATTACTACTGGCTCATTGCCTTCGAATACTGAGACACAGCTATTAGTTGTTCCCAAGTCAATACCGATAATTTTTCCCATATCTTTATTTTTTTTTATTTTCAGTTAATAAATGAATTTTTAATTTCGCACTTTGACTTTTGCAAACCCCGTGCCAAAATCAGATTTACTGACAACAAATATGACAAAAATGTCAGTTTTTTTACTTTTTCTTTGCCAAAATAAATATAAAATGTAACTTTGCCATCGAGTTCAAGGTTCGGAACACTATGATTACATATATTGCTTCAGATTAAAAGGGAATGCCGTGAAAACCGGCAACAGTACCCGCTGCTGTAAGCTCCTTAAATGCACCAACACTAAGCCACTGCCGCGTTCGGCGGGAAGGCGTTGGAATGCCGGAGCGAGTCAGAATACCTGCCTTGCACTCCACGGATTGTGATGTCTGCGGGATTACGGACGGCATGATTCTAGCAATGCACTACACCAAGATGAAGGCCCGATGCGAATTGAGCCATGGGGATTGTTGTATAATTATGATACTGCGCACGAGCATTATTTTTTAACAAACAAAATAATTATTAGCTTATGAGTAAAATTTTTACATCTGTACTTGCAGTGCTTATTGCTATGCAGGCACACGCACAGGTTGCAACTGCAACATTCGAGGACATCACTGTTAATGGCGAGGAGTCTTTTTGGGGCGACAAAACCAAAGATGGACAAAACACTTGGACTTCTGGCGGCTATACCTTCGGAACTTTCTATTCAGGCTTCGGCGAAGGCTACTATTCTAACTTTGTTGTAAGCAACAACAAGCTGACCGATGGTACTGGCTACACAAAGCCATATCAGTCAACAGCAAGTGGCGCAAAGAGCGGGAACAACTATGCAGTTTTCTATTATGAACTATATTATCCAGCAGCAAGTAATGAGGTTAGCCTACAAGAAGAAGCAACAGTAAGCGGATTCTGGGTTTGCAACAACACATACGCTATGTACACTGTAACAAACGGCAACGCTCCTGCCAGAATATTCGGTCAGGGTGACTATCTCAAACTGACAATGACAGGCTTCAACGCAAAGGGCGAGATTACAGGTTCTGTTGACCAGATGCTTGTAGACTGCACCGAAGCCGGCAACTGGGTTTGCGTAAAAGACTGGCGCTGGGTAGACCTCACCTCTCTTGGCAAGGTTAAGAGCGTCAAGTTCTCAATGAGCTGTACCGATAATAATACGGCTAACTGGATGAACACTCCTGCATATTTCTGCATGGACGACTTTGGCGGCACAGCACCAGAGAAGAACACCGAGTATGCAACATTTGCTCCTAACTCATCTACCGGCATCAACAGCGTAGAGGCCGACGAGTTTGCTCCTGCTGTAAAGAAGTTCGAGAACGGCAAGATTGTTGTCTACAAGAACGGCAAGAAGTACAACGTTTCAGGTGTTGAAATCAAATAAAGCACTATAATTTTCAATTAAGTATACAGATGCTCTCGCCGTCAAAAAAAAGAGGCAGAGCATCTGTACTTATTATATCATCGTTAGTGAAATATCTAAACAAAACATCTTTATGCGTAAAGTAATACTTTCATTCTCATTGCTTTCCGTATGTCTGACGGCACTTGCCGACAATGCCATAGTGTTCACCACCAAGAACGGCGAGCAGAAATTCGTGGCATTTGAATACAACGTGGCTCTGAGCACCAATCAGGACAAGGAACTGGTTGTAAGCACGGGCGACGGTGAATTCAAGTTCGACATAACGGACATAACAAGCATCAAGACACAAGACTATGATTTTTCCTCAACCACATCGGTCGGCAGCATCACGGCCGACGAAAGCGGCAGCCAGCTCTACGACATCAACGGACGCAAGGTAAGCACGGTTACTCCGGGACAAATCTACATAATCAAAAAAGGAAACAAAACAACTAAACAAATAGCAAGATGAAGAAACTACTTCTGTCAATAATAGCCATCACAGGCGTTCAGGCATACGCCCAAAACTCTTGGACAATAAAGACAACCGACAACAAATCTTATTCATTCCCAATAGAGAAGGTAAAGGAGATTACCTTCACCGACGACGAAGAATGGCAGCCCGAAGTGGTTGAGAAAGAAGTCGTGAAGGAAGTGCCTACCCTCCCGAAGGATTTCGCAAAGCAGATTGAATGGCTTAAGACAGCCGCAACATTCAGCCCATACATCTCTAAGGTTGTAGACGTAGACTTTGCTCCGGGACAGTTTGTAAACGTTTATCCAAAAAATATCGGTACAAAGGAAGAAGCCATAGCATCGGCAGCAACCTCACTTGTTGGCAAGACCGGCAGTTTTGTCCATCTTGGCGGCTGGGGCGGCTCGGTAACAGTAGGATTCGACCACCCTATCAAGAATTTCGAAGGATGCGACTTCCGCGGATACGGAAACGCCTTTGTAGGCTCGTCTGAACCGGGCATCTACTATGTGGCTCAGGCCGACGAGAACGGCAAGCCAGCCAAATGGTACTTGATAAAGCACGGCATGTACGACCACTCTATCCACGACTACGAGATAACATACTACAAGCCTGAGAAAGAATATGCCGAGGGCAAGAAGATAACATATCTTCAGGATAACGGAAAAACCGCTTCGGCAACCGTAGTAAAAGAGAATCTTAGTTCTGTACTCGTAACAAAGGAAGACAAGATTTTCTATGTAAAAAACGGCACCGAGTATGAGGTTACGATAATCGAAGACGCAAAAATAGGAAGCTTCGCCCAGTACATCAAGTGGACCGACAATCTCGGACATTCGGGCTACGAGTCTAAGAACCAATTCCATCAGCAGACATACTGGCCAGAATATGCCGGCGACAAGATTGTGATAAAGGGCGAATATCTGCCTGTGGGCACTCAGGTTTCAAAGCCCGATGGTGTGAGCAACTATTTCGTAAACGACCCTAAGGCATGGGGCTTCCCAATTGCCAAGGGACAGAACTACGGAACAGGCGCATACGGAATGTGCGACACATACCCAAACAGTAACGACCTGTCGTGCATCGACATTGACTGGGCTGTGGATGAAGATGGCAATCCTGCCAACCTCGACCACATCGACTTTGTTAAAGTGCAGACTGCCATACACTATCAGGCAGGAATGCTCGGCGAGATTTCTTGCGAGTTTGCTGGAATAGAAGACCTGCATCTGACAGGCAAATTCATAAAGGTTGACACAACGATAAAGCCTGTTGTGCCAGAAAACGGATATTGGTACTGGGCGTACTAACATCTTGTAAATGGTTACAGAAATAGTAATTGACACATTGCTGTCGCTATCCAACGTAGTAGTAACGGCACCAAAGATAAGCCAGGCTCCTTATCAGGAACTGAAAGGCACTCAACTTCAGCTCGTATCCACCACAACCGTGGCGGATGCGCTGAAGTATTTTGCCGGCGTGCAAATAAAAGACTACGGCGGACTGGGCGGCATGAAGACGATAAACGTGCGCTCTATGGGCTCGCAACATGTGGGCGTGTTCATAGACGGCATAAGGATTACAAACGCGCAGAACGGACAGGTTGACCTTGGCAAATACTCGCTCACCAACATGGAATCGGTATCGCTGTTTAACGGCAACAAGAGCGAGACGCTGCAATCTGCTTCCGAATATGCCTCTGCATCTACCGTATATCTGCAAACACGGCAGCCGCAAGCCACTGGCGGAAACATTGCCTACTCAAACGCCTCGTTCGGCACAAACAGAGTGCAGGCACACTTCGACTTCAGGAACATCTTTTCGGTCGATGGTGAATTCTGCCACTCCGACGGCGACTATCCGTTCAGATACCAATCTGCCTACGAAGACACGACGGGCATCCGCAGCAACTCAGACATTACCTACTATCGCATAGAAGGCTCGCTGTTCTACAAGGGGCTGAGAGGACATTTCTACCACTATTCGTCGGAAAGAGGAATCCCCGGAGGAGTTGTCCGCCGCCTGTCCGACAAGTTCAGCAACGTGGCGAGAGAATGGGATAACAACACCTTCGCCCAACTGTCAAAATCGGTCGGGCTGGGCAAACTTTCTACGAAATTCAACCTGAGATATGCCTACGACTACCTCAACTACAATTCCGACTACGAGGAGAACGCATCGATGCACTACAACAACCACTTCACGCAGCAGGATGTGTACGCATCGGCAACAGCCTCTTATCCGCTGTCGGAAAGACTGAATCTGAGTCTGTCGGCCGACGGGCGATGGTCTGACCTTGTGTGCGACGTTGCATTTTTCGACTACGTTTACCGCATCGACGTGAAATCTTCGTTTACCGCCCGATACGCCTTCAAAGGGCTGAATGTCTTGGGAACGGTGCTCTACACCGACATTAAAGACCACACAGAAAAGAATGCCGACCCGCTGAGGAAACTCACCGAAATGATTTACGGCTCGTACAAGAAAGACAGATTTCAGGTACGAATGTTCTGGAAGTCTATATTCAGAGCCCCGACGCTCAACGACCTCTACTACTCGCAGGTGGGCAACCGCAATCTGAAGCCAGAATATGCCAAGCAACTGAACATCGGAGCCGACTACACGCTGCTTAACAGAAACTTCGGCACCAAGATTCAGATTGATGCCTATTACAACCGGGTTGAAGACCGCATCGTGGCACTTCCGCAGAAAGGCTCGTACAACTGGACGATGCTCAACTTCGGCAAGACACAATGCCTCGGTCTGAACGGAACGCTTCAGCTCTTCTGCAACATAAAGGACGCAAGCATCGACCTGCTTAACACCATCGCCTATCAGGACGACAGAAACAAGACGAACAAGGAAAGCGACACGTACAACGATTTCATCCCCTACTCGCCAAAGATGTCGTACTCGTCGGTTCTGTCGGCACAATACAAAGGATGGTCGGCCGCTCTGTCGTTCATGTATGTGGGCAAGCGATACTGGCTCTCGGACAACGAGCTTGACGATCCGCTGAAGGCATACACCAACCTCGACATGAAAATATCGAAGACGATACGCAACTTCCAGTTCACAGCCGAGGTAAACGACATCTGCGACAACGGCTACGAGCTGATACAACGGCATCCGATGCCGAGACGCAACTTCAGATTCTCAATAAAATATTTCATAAAAAACAAAGCACAGGAAAAATGACAAAAAGGCTTATCTCCCTGACTATTCTTCTGCTCGCCTTTGCCTGTTCATGGGCTCAGGAGCGGATAATCGTTGTGAACGAAGGACGGTGGGAATCGGACGACGGCCAACTGGCGTTCATCGACGGCTCGACGATTACAAACCAATGGTTCAGAAAACAGAATGCGAAGATGAAGCTTGGCGACACTCCTAACGACATCATCCATCTGAAAGACAATCTCATTGCCATAAGTGTAAACTATTCAAACATAATACAATACATCACCACCGACGGAAAGGATTGCGGCGCAACGGAGAACGTGCCTAACAACCGTAAACTTGCCACCGACGGAACATATCTGTACGTTACGAGCTATGCACACAGCACAGCCCTTAACGAGAAGTACACCAAAGGCTACGTTGCCAAGATTGACATCGAAACAAAAAATGTTGTAAAGACGTGCGAGGTGGGCTACGAGCCCGAAGGCATCGTCTTCTACAAAGGCAAACTGTTCATAGCCAACTCCGGCGGATATGCTCCGTTCGAAAACCACGGACACGAAACGACAGTATCGGTGGTCGATGCCGAAACGCTTCAGAAGATTACGGACATAGACACTGGCTGCATCAACCTTTACGGCGGCATGGCGATAAGCGGACAGTATCTGTGCATCAACTCGGCCGGAAATCACCAGACCATCGAGCCGAAGACGATAATTATGAACTGCGATGATTACTCGTTCGTAACGCACGATTTCTCCTCTACCCTTGCCTGCACGCACAACGGACTATTCTATTGCATCGGCTCTAACGAGATGACTGGCGAGGTAACAACGAAAGTGATAGACCCGGCAAGCAACACAGTTACCGACGGAATAAACATTGGCAGCGTGAACAGCGACATTATGGCGATGAATGCTCCGTACGGAATATACATAAATCCGTACACAGGCTACATCTACGTCTCCGATGCCAAGAACTACGATGAGGCTGGAGAAGTGTATCAGTACAACGCGAGCGGAGTTCTGCAAAACAAGTTCAAGACTTACATCAATCCGGCGCACTTCCTTGCCCTTCCGCCAGACGGCACGGGCATCAGCATCGCCACAACCGATGACAACGACGAAGTCTATTACAATCTGCAAGGCATAAAGACTAGTCCGACAAAGGGCAGAATCTACATTCACAAAGGCAAGAAGGTTGTTTATTAATTCACAATTCACAATTCACAGTTGACAGTTGACAATTTTTAAATTGAAAATTGAAAATTTAAAGTTGAAAAGGCTGGATTTCAGAATTCAGAATTCCTAATCGACGATTCGGGACTAATAAGGGACGATTTGCGACGGATTTGTTCTTTTTGGAAATACAAAATAGTGGGAAGGTATAGGGAAGGTATAGGCAGGGTATATGCAAGGTATATGGAAGGTATATGTATCCTATATGTTGGCTATATGTAGCCTATATGTTGGCTATATGTTGGCTATATGTTAGCTATATGTTGGCTATATGTTAGCTATATGTTGAGTATATGTTGGCTATATGTTGGCTATATGTTGGCTATATGTTGGCTATATGTTGAGTATATGTTAGGTATATCAAAGGTAGGTGATGAATAGGTCGAAAATTCTCATTCAATGAATGATTGCAAATCACAAATCATACGCGAATTCGGAATGACGCTGAAAGCGTCACCTCTCAGTAACCGCAGCATCCGTAGGATCTGCGGACTAAAATGACACGAACATCATCGACCCTGAAAGCGGTCGCCCATTGCAACTGATGGGGCACTGTTTCAGAGTGCTTGCCTTTTATGAGTTCTATTCCGCAGGTCGTTCCGACCCACGGTTACTAAGCGGAGACGCCTTCAGCGTCTATGGTAGTTTTAGTCGATTGGCTAAACATGTGTCTAAACGACAGATACAAAAGTTGCTGTTCTTATGGAAAAACAAAGTTAGTTCTGCCGAATTTCCGAATTCGGCAGCATCAAGAAGCGGGAGTTTGTAACTCCCATTGTCGCAAAGCGACAAGATGTTACGCAAACATAACGACTTTATCAGTGGTGGAAACTCTTGCATTCTTTCGGCTTCGCATAAACCCAAAACGGTCATTAGAAAAAATAAGTAGCAAAATGTAAGTTGGTTTAATTATTCAGAGTCAATCATTAGCACTTTTTGCTTATATTTTATAGGCTCTGGATACTTATCTGAACATTATGTAAGGCAAAATTTCTAAT
>JAFZWM010000055.1 GCA_017617315.1 Bacteroidaceae bacterium | reverse complement strand
TACCTCTTCGACAGACCGATTCTTCCTTACAACGACAAAGGTAAGAAACTGTCTTGAATTGCTATTGTTTTTCTCGACCAATTTGCTTTCTTATGCGGCTGCGCCGCAATCATCTGCAAACTTAGAGACAGTTGACAATTTCTTTAATTGAAAGTTGAAAGTTGAAAATTGAAAAAGCTGCCTAATTGACAACTCACTCACAATTGACAATTTTCTTTAGTTGAAACTTGAAACTTGAAAGTGTAGAGTTGCTTTCTTATGCGGCTGCGCCGCAACCATCTGCAAACTTAGAGATAATTGGCAATGTTTTTTGAAATTGGGAACGTAAATAGAACTGTATCAAGGTAGATGAGGCTTAGATTCAGGGTATATTTAAAATTGAAACTTTTTGAAGGACAATATACAAAGTTTTTTGAGAGGTTGATATTTGAAAGTTGGAAAATTATGATTGATTTTGGTCAAAAATGCCTACCTTTGTAGGCTGATATCCGTCTCTTGGGAAGATATGAATTTTTTCTCTTTTTTCGCTGAGTTGTCGGATATCCTCGATAAAGACCGAAAAATGCCAATAGGCAAATAAAGAATAACAGAACTCCCTCGTAGTGTAAAAAAGGCTTGGTCGCCTGTCGGGACACGGTGTTGGGAGTCTCTATTGTTTTAGATGGATGGAGTTAATAAATAATGTAAGCAAGACTTTGCGTGATGATATCGCTGCGCAAATAAAGTCGGGAAGTCGCTTGTCCATAGCGGCATCCTGCTTTTCAATCTATGCCTTTCAGGAACTCAAGGAGCAACTGAAGGATATCAAGGAATTGCGCTTCATCTTTACCTCGCCAACGTTTACAACAGAAAAAACTCCAAAACAGCAGCGTGAGTTCTACATCCCTCGCCTCAATCGTGAACGCACCATCTATGGCTCGGAGTTTGAGGTAAAACTCCGCAACGAACTTACTCAGAAGGCTATCGCCCGCGAATGTGCTGACTGGATAAGGGAAAAGGTTTGTTTCAAGTCAAACAAAACCAACGAGCAAATGATGGGTTTCATCAATCTGGATGAAATCAGTTATTCGCCTATCAACGGATTTACCACCGTTGACCTTGGTTGCGAAAAAGGCAACAATGCCTATACTATGATTCAAAAGGCAGAAGCTCCATTTTCAAAGGCATATATCGACTTGTTCAACCAAATCTGGAATGACACAAACCGTTTGCAAGTCGTAACGGAGGAGGTGATTGACAACATCAGTAATGCGTATAAGGAGAATTCCCCAGAGTTTCTGTATTTCGTTGCTCTCTACAACATATTCAACGAGTTCTTGGAGGATATCAGCGAAGATGAACTGCCAAAGGAGGCAACTGGCTTCAAGAACTCTGCCATCTGGAACAAACTCTATAACTTCCAGCGTGACGCTTCTCTTGCCATCATCAATAAACTGGAGAAGTTTAATGGCTGCATCCTTGCCGACAGTGTCGGCTTGGGTAAGACTTTCACTGCTCTGAGCGTCATCAAGTATTTTGAAAGCAGAAACCGCACAGTGCTTGTTCTCTGCCCAAAGAAACTTTACGAGAACTGGAATACATACAGGCAGAACTATGTCAATAATCCGTTGGCAAAAGACCGCCTGAACTATGACGTGCTTTACCATACCGACCTTAGCCGTGAATATGGCAAAAGCAACGACCTCGATTTGGAGCGTGTAAACTGGGGCAACTATGACTTGGTGGTGATTGATGAAAGCCACAATTTCCGCAATGGAGGCAAGACCTCTACTGATGAGAACGGCAAGAATCCACGTGAGAACCGCTATCTCAGACTGATGAACAAGGTCATCCGTTCAGGTGTTAAGACCAAAGTCCTGATGCTTTCGGCAACTCCTGTCAACAACCGTTTCAACGACCTCAAGAATCAGCTTCAACTTGCATACGAAGGAAAATCAGAGGCTTTTGACAAACTGTTGCCAACCAATAAAGGTATTGACGACATCTTCCGTCAGGCACAGGCTTCATACAATGTCTGGTCTAATCTTCCATCACAAGAGCGAACCACCGAACGCTTGTTGCGTATGCTCGACTTCGATTTCTTCAGGTTGCTCGATGCTGTTACCATTGCCCGTAGCCGTAAGCACATTCAGCAGTATTACGATACAAGCGACATAGGCACGTTCCCTGAGCGTTTGAAGCCAATCTCACGCCAGCCGCATCTGACAGATCTTGATACAGCCATCAACTACAACGAGATATTTGAGCAGTTGCAGTTATTGCATCTTGCCATCTATGCTCCGTCGGCTTTTATCCTTCCGAGCAAATTATGGAAATATCAGGAAGAAGAAAGTACCACAGGCCACAGATTGAGTATTGAGGAACGTGAGCAAGGCATCCAGCGACTGATGAACATGCAGTTGCTGAAACGTCTGGAGTCGTCTGTCAACTCTTTCCGCCTGACCTTGACACGCATCCGTGATTATATGCAGGAAACGCTCGATGCTATTGCCAGGTTCCAGCGTGGCGACAAGCAGATGTCTGTTGATGACTATGAGAGCATTGACGGCGATGAGGACGAGCAGGACTTCACTATCGGAAAGAAGAAAAACCGTATTCTCCTTGAGGATATGGACTATATATCATGGCAGGAGGAGATAAAGGGCGACCTTGAAATCATCCGTCTGCTATTGCTGATGCTTCAGAGCATTACACCTGAGCATGACAGTAAGCTTCAGCAACTTATCTGCGACTTGAAGGATAAGTTTGCACATCCTATAAACGCAAGCAACAAGAAGGTGCTGATATTCACGGCATTCTCCGATACAGCATTATATCTGTATGAGTGTCTTGCCGACAAAATAAAGTCGCAATACGGGTTGAATGTCGCTCTTGTAACAGGAGATGTTGAAGCTCGCAGCACCCTCAAACTCAAAGAAAAGCTGGATTTCAATAAAGTCCTGACGCTTTTCTCGCCAATATCAAAGGAGCGTGAAGCCGTCTATCCGCATTTGATGGAAGAAATAGATGTGCTTATTGCAACCGACTGTATCAGCGAGGGACAGAACCTTCAGGACTGTGACTATTTGCTGAACTACGACATTCACTGGAATCCTGTGCGCATCATTCAGCGTTTCGGACGTATAGACCGTATAGGGTCGAAGAATGCACAGATTCAACTGGTCAACTACTGGCCTGACATGACTCTCGATGAGTACATCAACCTGAAAGGACGTGTTGAAAGCCGCATGAAGGTGACGGTTATGACTGCCACAGGCGACGACAATATTCTCTCTCCTGAAGAAAAGGACGACTTGGAATATCGCAAGCAGCAATTGGAGCGTCTGAAAGAGGATGTCGTTGATTTGGAGGAAATGAATACGGGTGTCAGCATCATGGACTTGGGGCTTAATGAGTTCCGTTTGGATTTGCTGGAGTATATGAACGGCAATCATGATGTGGAGCATACTCCTTTCGGACTTCATGCTGTTGTAAAGGGAAGCGAACAAGCCCCTTCAGGCACTGTCTTCGTACTGAAGAACCGCACTGCTGGCGTAAACATTGACCACAAGAACCAGCTGCATCCATTCTACATGGTCTATATCAGTGACGATGGCGAAGTGGTAGTTGACCATCTGCATCCGAAAGACCTCCTTGACAAGATGCGTTTGCTCTGCAAGCCTATGGCAAAGCCTGACATAACTCTATGCCGTGATTTCAACCGTGAGACACGTGACGGTTTGCGCATGGGTAAATATTCAGAACTGCTTGGAAAGGCTATAGAATCGATAGTCGCCAAGAAAGAAGAGTCGGATATGGACAGTTTCCTTGATGGCTTCGTGGGTGAACTCTTTGAGGAACGTATCACTGGGCTTGACGACTTTGAATTGATTTGTTTCCTCGTAATCAAGTGATGCCTATGTTCCAGTTACCTCCTGCCACCGCCATCAATAAGCCACTCTATAAAAAGGCAATATTTGAGAAGTTCAATCTCAAAGCGGCTGAGCGCGAGCGTTTCGATGCGGACATCAGTAGAATGTCACTTGTGGCTCGCATTTCCCCAGCAACAGTTCCTGCTTTGGCTGAAGGTCAAAACGTGAAAGGTTTCTATGTACTCCAAGTGGTACTGAAACAGAAAGAATATGATGTCAAGAACATCCTTCTTCTTCAAAAGTTGATTCCTCAAAGCATTGTGTTTGCTCTTCAATATGAGGATGAGATGCAGCTGTGCATCTATCATACCAGTTTGCAGCAATCGGCATGGATGCAGACAGAAGAATCAATCATTCCTCTGAAAGGTTTGTCACTTGACGAGGTTTGGAATAACATTGTTACCTCCATTGGTAATCTTGATGCCACATCAGAAGAGAGCATCGAGGAGCAAATCTTCAATCGTGAACAACGAGAAAAGTTGCTTCGCCAAATTGAATCATTGGAACGACAATGCCGCACTGAAAAGCAGACACGAAAGAAATACGAATTGCATCAAAAAATAGTGAAATTAAAAGAACAACTATAATATGGATAAGCTGAAAATGCAGACCACTAACGTGGTGGATGAAAATATAAAGCGTATAGGGGAAATGTTCCCTAATTGCTTGACGGAAAGACTCAATGCTGAAGGTAGGCCTGAAATAGCTATTGACTTTGACCAACTCCGTCAGGAACTCTCAAAGGATATTGTAGAGGGACAAGAGGAACGCTATATGTTTACTTGGCCAGACAAGCGTAATGCAATTCGTTTGGCCAACGCTCCCACTACCGATACTTTACGCCCATGTCGTGAGGAGAGTGTGAACTTTGATACAACGCAGAACCTCTATATTGAGGGTGACAATCTGCAAGTGCTGAAGTTGCTTCGCGAGAACTATCTCGGCAAGGTAAAAATGATTTACATTGACCCACCTTACAACACAGGTAATGATTTCGTGTATAATGATGACTTCTCACAGTCTGCTGGTGAATATATGCATAATAGCGGACAGGAGGATGAAGAGGGCAACCGCCTTGTAGCCAATACAGAAAGTAATGGCCGCTTCCATACCGATTGGCTCAACATGATTTATCCACGTTTGAAAGTGGCTAAGGATTTGTTGAGTGAGGATGGGGTGATATTTATTTCGATTGATGATAATGAAGAAGAAAATCTTCGAAAGATATGTAATGAAATCTATGGTGAACATAATTTCCTTGCCGATATAATTTGGAAACATACTCAACAAAGCAAAAATGATGAACTGCATTTTTCAAGACAATATAACCATACACTATGCTTTTGTAAAAGAATAGAAAAACTTCATAGATTCTATTTTTCAAGGACAGAAGAAGATAATAAGAATTATTCAAATCCAGATAATGATCCCAAAGGCTTGTGGAGAAGCGGTGATGTAAGAAGTCCAAATTTCAGGAAGACTCTTTGTTTTGACATCATTGCTCCCAATGGCAACATAATTAAGGCTCCTGACAATGGATGGCGATGGTCAGAAGACAGTATAAAAGAGAAAATTAGTTCTGGTGAAATAGTATTCAAAAAAGATTATTCAGGAATCATTCGTAAAATCTATCTGTGTGATCAAGAAGGTCGAACTCCTGAAAATTTGTGGGAAGGAGTTCGATTTGGAACTACGAGAACTGCTGCAGCGGTCATTAAATCCCTATTTGACAACAAGCAAGTTTTTGATACTCCCAAACCCCATGAACTGGTTATGAGAATGATGGAAATTGCAACAATTGAAGATTCCATCATCCTCGACTTCTTCTCAGGTTCTGCAACAACCGCCCATGCAGTCATGCAACTCAATGCAGAGGATGGCGGTAAGCGAAAGTTCATTATGGTTCAATTACCTGAAGCAACAGATGAGAAGAGTGAGGCATACAAAGCAGGCTATAAGAATATCTGCGAAATAGGAAAAGAACGCATCCGTCGTGCAGGTAAGAAAATCAAGGAGGAAAGTCCTTTGACCACACAAGACCTTGATACAGGCTTCCGTGTATTGAAACTTGACTCGTCAAATATGCAGGATGTCTATTATACTCCAGCAGAGTTTAACGACAGGGATTTGTTTGAAGAGAACATTAAGTCTGACCGCACTGATGAAGACTTGCTCTTCCAGTCAATGATAGAACTTGGTATTGAACTGTCAGCCAAGATTGTGAAGACAGAGATTGCAGGCAAGACCGTCTGGAACGTGTCTGACGGTTATCTCTTGGCTTGCTTCGACGAAGAAGTGAACGAGACAACTATAACGGAAGTAGCCAAGCTAAAGCCTTCTTATTTCATTATGCGTGACAGCAGTCTCGCCAATGATAACGTAGCCGACAACTTCGAGCAAATCTTCGACTATTATAGTAAAGATACATTTAGAAGAATCATTTAATTTGTTCCATATATGAATAATACCGAAAAGGGGGTGTTCTTAAAATTATTCAATCGCGGTGGGTATGTGTTAGATTTTTCTACTGCAGATTTTGACACTTTCACAATGGAAAGTGTTGGGGTTGCTTTGTGTTCTCATTATGGGCTGTCGAAAGGAAAGTCTTTAAATGCCTTTATAAAAGAGAGCACCGATGACAAATCTAATAAACTATTGCTTGATTTGCTGAATTATTATGAGTTACAATATCCTCATTTTGAAAAAGAGCGTGATGGAATTAATGATCCGTATTCTTATGGCACTCCCAATGATGTTTATGGTAAGTATTATGCTAAATGTAAGGAAATTGCACAAAGAATAAACTCTAATCAGTTTTCTGCGTTTGCAGCAAAATCTGTTAAGGAAGCCTTTTCAAGTGAATATATCAATAAACAAATGAGCATTATGCTTGAGAATCAATCTACCAACCCAACAGAAGCAATCGGAAAGGCAAAGGAACTAATTGAGAGTTGTTGCAAAACAATCTTTGAGAAAAAGGGCATGATTCCTGATAAGGATTGGAAATTGAATAACTTAGTCGATGAAACAATGAAGTTATTGGAGATAACTCCCGAGCATGTTCCTGATACGGCAAAAGAAGCAAAGGCAATAAAAGCAATACTTGGTAGTTTAAGAGGTATTGCCTCACAGATGGGTGTTATACGAAATGCGTATGGAAGCGGACATGGGAAAAGTGCCTCCTATAAAGGGTTGGAAGAACGACATGCAAAACTTGCAATAGGTAGTAGTGTAACTTTGGTGAATTTCTTGTGGGATTCATTTGAAAGAAATAATAAAACTAACGAGTAATATTTATAATATGAAGTTAAAATATACATTAGTCATTTTGATATCATTGTTCTGTCTGAGCATTTTCGGACTGACTGTAATAGAGGTGTCTTAAAAAGGGAAATAGGAGACATTAATGGGGCTTTATTTGACTATAATAAAGCTATCGAATTAAATCCGAAATACTATGTGGCTTATTTTAATAGAGGAAATCTTAAAGAAGCCTATGATGTTGAAGGAGCTATTGCGGATTACAGTGCTGCAATAGCAATTAATTCAAATTTTGTTGATGCATATTGTAATAGGGGTACACTTAAAAAAAGGCTTAATGATTACGATGGTGCAGAAATGGATTATAATATGGCAATAGAACTAGATAATAAAAATGTTTTTTTATATCATGTCAGGGCCCTTCTATATCAAGATATAGGTAAAATGGGAAATGCGCGGAAAGATCTTAACAAAGCAATAGGACTAGAACCTAATAATGCATCACCGTTAAATAGTCGTGCTGATTTGTTATTAGCTATGGGAGAGCTTGAAAAAGCACAAAAGGATTCAAATTCCGCAATTGAAAAAGACTCAGGAAATTTCATGTACTATGTGACAAGAGGAGAGATTTATGTGGCAATGGGAAAAACTCGTGAAGCCATCATTGATTTTAATTATGCCCTATCCATAAAAAAAGAGATACAAGGAGCATACGATAATCTTGCAAAATGCTATAGAAAATTAGCTGAAGCAGAGCAAGATGAAGCAAAGAAAGCTGACTACATTTCTAAGGCTGTAGCAGACGAACAAAAAGCCGAATCATTGAAGAAAGCAAAGAAATAAAGAATGAAACGAATATACGAATACGAAGACTTGCAACCAGTTATAGACAAGTTGCTGCAAGATAAAGAGTCGGGCGAGATTGAGTTCAAGTCTGCGGCTGGCGGTTTCCCGAAATCCTTTTGGGAAACCTATTCGTCGTTTGCCAATACGGACGGTGGAACTATCATCTTCGGCATCAAGGAAAGAGACGACCAGTTCTTTCTCGACGGTTTGACGGAAGACCAGGTGAAGAAGTACGAAAAGGACTTCTTCAACGGCATGCACAGTAAGCAGAACGTGAATATCGCTCTGCTGAAAGAAAAAGACGTGCAGGCTGTTAAGCTGGAAGACAGTTATTGCCTGTTCTTCTATGTGCCACGAGTTGACAGGAGTTTCAGACCTGTATATTGCGGTCTTGACCCATATACCGGAACATATCGTCGCGATATTGACGGCGACTATCATTGCTCGCGTGAAGAAGTGAACAGTATGTTTGCCGATGCAAATTTGGCAAGTCCTGTTGATGGACGCATATTGAAGAACTTCACTAAAGATGACTTGGATGCAGACTCAATCAAACAGTATCGTCGCAAGTTTGAACAATGGAATCCAGACCATGTTTGGAATACCTTGTCCGAAGACAAGTTTCTGGAAAAGCTGAATGTATTCAGGAAGGACCGGAAGACGGGAGAATATGGTCTGACTTATGCCGGACTGTTGATGTTCGGAACATATAGTGCCATTATGGACGAGAACCCGAATTTCTTTCCGGACTATCAGGAGATACAAGACCCGAAAGACCGTTGGGTGAACCGTATTTGTCCGGATGGCAATTGGGAGTCGAACCTGTTTCAGTTCTATAGTAGGGTGCTGCCCATTTTACAGAACTTCCTGCCTAAGCCTTTCCAGTTGGAGGGCAATCAGAGACGTACTGAAACACCTGCCCATGTGGCAGTCAGAGAGGCATTTGCCAATGCACTCGTGCATGCTGACTATACGGAGAATGCTTCGCTGAACATATATAAATACCCCAACAAAATGGTGTTCTCTAATCCCGGTATCATGCTGATTTCGATGAAACAGTATTATCAGGGAGGGGAAAGCATCTGTAGAAACAAGTATTTGCAGACAATGTTTACATTTCTCGGATATGCAGAGAAAGCAGGTAGTGGCGTTGACAAGATTATACGAGGTTGGGAAGAACTGAATTGGAAAAAACCTTATCTGGAAGAAAAGAAGAGGCCCAATAAGGTTGTATTGACGCTATCAATGGAATCATTGCTGGACGAATCAGTCAAAGATGGTTTGTCTAAGCAATTTGGAGAAAAGATAATTGATATTCCACAAGAGCAATTGGTTACATTGGCATTAGCATACTCGGAAGAAGAAATAACTAACGAGCGACTCCAGGGTGTACTAAATATGCATAAGGCCGATATTACGAAGATGCTTGGAGATATGTGTGCTGCTAATTTGTTGGAGTCGTCTGGCCATGGACGTGGTACTAAGTATCATGTTTATGGACTTAATATGGATACTTCAGAAGCTAATATGGCACTTAATGGAGCTAATGTTGCTCTTCCAGAGGCTAATGTTGCTCTTCCTGGAACTAATGTTGCTCTTCCTGGAGCTAATGTTGCTCTTCCAAAACGTTATACGAAAGAACAACTTAAAGAAAAAATCAGGGAGGTTTGTTTGGATTGGGTCACAGCAGAAGTGATAGCAACAAAAATAGGTAGAGATGTAAAGTACGTTAAAAACCATGTGCTCCCAGAACTATCCGATGTTATAGAAAAGATGTACGATGCACCTCATCATCCACGCCAGAAGTATAGAATCAAACAAAAGGAGGCAGATGTATGAAATTTAAGTTTAAGATACAACAATACCAGACGGATGCTGTGGAGCAGACTGTAAGTGTTTTCGCTGGGCAACCATCGAAAACTAATGCGCAGTACCGTCGCGACTTGGGTAAAACCAACGGACGCATCATTTATGACGAGGAATATGTAGGATGGCGCAACAATGATGTAGAACTCAACGACCGCCAGCTTTTGGAGAATATCAAGAAGATGCAGGTTGAAAACAATATTCCTCAAAGCAAACTCCTAAGTAAGCCAGAAGGATTAGGTGCTTGTTCGCTCGACATCGAAATGGAAACAGGTACAGGTAAGACCTATGTCTATATCAAGACCATGTTTGAGTTGAACAAACGCTATGGCTGGAGCAAGTTTATTGTGGTTGTACCGAGTATTGCCATTCGTGAGGGCGTATATAAGAGTTTCACGATGCTTGAAGACCACTTCATGGAGCAGTACGGCAAGAAGGCACGCTTCTTTATCTACAGCAGTGGCAACCTCCAGCAGATAGACTCATTCAGCAGCGATGCCAGCATCAATGTAATGATTATCAACACCCAGGCCTTTGCTCGCGATTTCAAGGAAGAAGCCAAGAACAAGGTAAGCTTGATTATGTACACCAAGCGTGACGACTTCCAGAGCCGCCGTCCTATTGACGTGATAGCGGCAAACCGTCCTGTCATAATCATGGACGAGCCGCAGAAAATGGAGGGTGCAGCCACACAAAGGGCTTTGAAACACTTCAAACCGCTGTTTGTGCTTAACTATTCGGCTACCCACAAGACATCGCACAACTGCATCTATGCGCTTGATGCCTACGATGCCTATCGTCAGCGATTGGTGAAGAAGATACAGGTCAAGGGTATCACTTTGCAAAACCTTTTGGGCACGCAAGCGTATATATACTTTGACAACATCATTCTGTCGAAGAACCATGCGCCGGAGGTGAAATTGGAGATAGAGGTGCAAGGCGCAACAGCAGCGCGTCGCCAGATATGCAAGTTCTCGCAGGGCGACTCTCTTTATGACATTTCAAAACTCCCGGCTTATAAGGAGTTTGTAATTACCGAGATAAACGCTTATACCAACACCATCTATTTCCGCAACGGTGAAAAACTGCGCAAAGGTGAAGTAATGGGCGATGTATCGGAAAAGGCCATCCAGCAGATACAAATCCGCGAGACGGTGGCAAGCCACTTTGAAAAAGAGCGTGAACTGTTCCGACTGGGCATCAAGACACTTTCGCTTTTCTTCATTGACGAGGTAGCAAACTATAAAAGCTACGACGAGCAGGGCGAAGTGGTAAAGGGACAGCTCTGGCAGATGTTTGAGGAAGAATACACGCGTTACCTCAATGAGAATCTATCACTCTTTGAAGATGACTATCAGAAGTATCTGCGCAAGTTCTCTGTGGAACAAGTGCATAACGGCTATTTCTCCATTGACAAGAAAGGTCATGCAGTAAACAGCGAGATAAAACGTGGAGAATCAATATCATCTGATATTTCCGCTTACGACCTTATCCTGAAGAACAAGGAACGGCTTTTGAGTTTCGACGAGCCTACGCGCTTCATATTCTCTCACTCTGCACTTCGTGAAGGTTGGGACAATCCTAACGTGTTCCAGATATGCACTTTACGACACGCCAATAGTGCTACGGCAAAGCGTCAGGAGGTGGGTCGTGGATTGCGTATATGTGTTGACCAGCAAGGAAACCGCATGGATGAAGAGCGTTTGGGTGACAGCGTTCACGACATAAACAAACTGACGGTTATTGCCAACGAAAGCTATTCTTCGTTTGTTGACGACCTTCAGAAAGAAACTCGTGAAGCCTTGCGTGAACGTCCAACACAGGCAACTGTTGCTTACTTCGAGGGAAAGACCTTCAAAGTGGGCGAGGAACTGCATACCATCTCCGCCATGGAAGCGGCATCCATTGTCAATTACCTCTTTGAGAACGACTATACTGACGAGAAAGGCAACATCTTGCAATCCTATCATGAGGATATGCAGCAAGAAACACTTGCTCCACTCGGCAAGAAACTGCAACCTATAGCAGAACAGGTGCATAGACTGATACAGGGAATCTTCGACCCTGCTGCTTTGGATGGTATGATTGAAGATGCCAATGATAAGGCTGAGGTTGTCAACGACAAACTGAATGACAATGCTCAGAAAGAGGAATTTAAGAAACTATGGGCTCAGATAAACCATCGTTATGTCTATACTGTTCACTATGACAGCGAAGAACTAATCAAGAAGTCCATTGCTGCCATTGACAAAGATCTGACCGTTACGCAACTGCGTTATGTGGTAACAACAGGCGAACAGGGCGAAGGAACAGATTTTGATGGCGACCAGCATACGCGCCGTCAGGAGATGCAAGAGGTCAGCACCTCTACTGTTTCATACGACTTGGTGGGAGACATTGCCCGTGGTGCAACGCTCACTCGCAGAACGGTAGTAAGAATCCTTAAAGGTATCTTGCCAGCACGCCTATTGCTGTTCAAGAACAATCCAGAAGAGTTTATCCGCAAGGTTGTTAAACTTATCAAGGAGCAGAAAGCCACGATGATTGTTGAGCATATTGCTTATAACATCACAGCAGACACTTACGACACCGATATCTTCACACAGGAAAAAAATCGCCAAACGGTGGATAAAGCATATCCTGCCAAGAAGCACATCTTGGACTATGTGTTCTCTGATAGTAAGGGCGAACGCGCCTTTGCTGAAGATCTTGACAAAGCCGACGAGGTTTGTGTATATGCCAAGTTGCCACGCACATTCCAGATTCCTACACCTGTAGGCAACTACGCCCCAGACTGGGCTATTGCTTTCAATGACAACATGGGCATCAAGCACATCTTTTTCATAGCAGAGACTAAGGGTTCTATGGATTCCATGCAGTTGAAAGGTGTTGAGAAAGCCAAGATTGACTGTGCCAAGAAACTCTTCAACGAACTCTCCACAAGCAATGTCCGCTACCACGAGGTCAGCAGCTATGACAAGCTTCTGGAAGTGATGAAATCCATGCCATAAGAAGGATATAGAGTCAAATTATAACGAGCGGAAACTGCGTTTTTTGCAAGTTTCCGCCCGAAATAATTCTTGTTAAGTTCGCAGATATACAAAAGATTGAGGAGCATGATTTATATGATAATCACTAAGTTGCTTGGGTTTCTTGAATTTTGTGACACGACCAATCTTAATTGCATATGCGCTTGTTTTGTGTGCAAAGTATATTCGATAGAATTTTTCGCTGATTCCTGAAAAACCTTGAGTTTGTTTCCAAATTTTATCGACATTGTCACAGAGGATTGCTTCTATTTTGAACTCTCCAATTATACATTTACAAGGAGATGAGGCGTAAACGACCACAGTGTCAACGTCTTTGTTCTTGAAGATACTCTTACGGAATTCGTATTTCTTGGTTCCGTTGAATATCTTCTCAACGAACTCAGGCTTGATTGATAATAACACTTTCATCAACTTCTCCCTTCTTTAAAATGGTATCGAATTGTTCATCTTTCAGTTGAAAAAATCCCCAATATTTGGGAGACATCTTCAGCTCATCAACTAGGTAACCATTGGTGACTCGTTTTGTAAGAGCGATGTTATAGGTCATCTTAAGAATATAACAATTCCTTTGTTGATACCATTTCTTCAATTCCTCGGAATCAAAGATGCTGTAGAAATTTGTGTATGTCAGGAATTCTTCAACGGTGTTGAAGTCCTTATTTGTCTTAACCTCTTCAATCTGGCAAATAGAAGTAATCACGCTGCGATATCGAGCAGGACCTTTGTCATCTTTTGTTCGATAAATAGCGATGATGTCTCCTCTTTGTAATTGCGCTGTGTCAGACATAAAACAAAGGTATATTTTGTGTATGCTATTGGTGTAAGAAATATCTTTTACAAGTTCATACTTCTGATTCTCCTCGTTTCGCAAAATGGAATCGGGGAACATCTTCGTATGATACTCAGGGTAGATGGAAAGCAGGAACTTTCGTTTGCCTGCCGTTTTGAGCAAAGGATAATCCTTAAGTATGTCCCCCGTGATAACCTTCATGTTTTTTATAAGCACAAATTCTTCGCCTTTCTTTCCTTCCTCATTGAAGCCGTATCGTTTCAGAATGCGGATAAGCCCATCGTGCTTGGGGAATATAGTCACATAGATTTCATCGGCTTTCATATCGAGTGCTGTGTCCAAAATCTTCTTTATGAAACGTTCTCCAAGTTTTGTGTTATGTGCATCTATTTTGAATGTACCAACCTTCAGACGATTACATGCAGGACGTGCGGGAGTGATATCGGTCAACTCTTCTCCACTTTCGTTCTTTAAATATAAGAATGCATGTAGGTTATCGTTCGTATATTGTACATATGCTTCGCTACAATCCTTGGACTTTTTCTCAAACCAAGCTTCAAATTCTGGATAATCTTCCTTCAGACTGTTGAAGAACGGGTCGTTCAAATCTATGTCTGCAAATCGTTTTAATGTGATTGTCTCATTCATAATTATGTTTTAAATATGTCATAACCTGCATTTATATTTTACTTGTTTTCGTAATTTTTGCTCCAAAAATACAAATAATATCTGATAATTGTAATACTTTGGTTGCGGATATTTGTAAATGATATACGATTTTATTCAAATTTAACTATGGGTTAGATATGAAGATGCCAAATTTGTAATAGTTACTATTCTAAGTAAGTGCCTAACTGTTCATTATTCGATGATTGTTTCCGTGCTCCTTACTTGACTCTGTATTTTGAGGTAATGATGCAAATTATAAAAAGATGAAATATTATATTTTGGTGATTTGTGCCAAGGTTAGCGGAATTAAGGAATCTCCTAATGTTTTTGTGCAATGAGAGCCGAAAAAATAACCGTGATGATGTTCGCGTGCAAGTAACGCCCTCATATACTTTGATTTTTAAGCAAAAAACTGGCGAAAAACCTTTGCCGGACGAAAAAAAAGTAGTATTTTTGCGCCCAGATTTTATAACAATATAATGTCTAACTTTATTAATTAATTTATTATCAATTTATTATGTCAGATTTAAAGAACATTGCTCCATTGGCAGATTTCGACTGGGATTCTTACGAGAACGGTGCTGCTAACGCAGAGAAGGCATCTCAGGAAGCTGCTTACGAAGGAACACTTAACAAGGTAAACGAGCGCGAGGTTGTTGACGGTACAGTTATCGCCCTTAACAAGCGCGAGGTTGTTGTAAACATCGGTTACAAGTCAGACGGTGTTATCCCAATGAACGAGTTCCGCTACAACCCAGAACTTAAGGTTGGCGACGTTGTTGAGGTATACATCGAGAATCAGGAGGACAAGAAGGGTCAGTTGATTCTTTCACACAAGAAGGCTCGTGCAACTCGTGCATGGGATCGTATCAACGCTGCTCTTGAGTCAGAGGAAATCATCAAGGGTTACGTTAAGTGCCGCACTAAGGGCGGTATGATTGTTGACGTATTCGGTATCGAGGCATTCTTGCCAGGTTCACAGATTGACGTTAAGCCAATCCGCGACTATGATATCTTCGTTGGCAAGACAATGGAATTCAAGGTTGTTAAGATCAACCAGGAGTTCAAGAATGTCGTTGTTTCTCACAAGGCTCTTATCGAGGCAGAGCTTGAGGCACAGAAGAAGGAAATTATCAGTCACCTTGAGAAGGGTCAGGTTCTTGAGGGTACTGTCAAGAATATCACAAGCTACGGCGTATTCATCGACCTTGGCGGCGTAGACGGTCTTATCCACATCACAGACCTTTCATGGGGCCGCGTAAGCGATCCTAAGGAGGTTGTTGAGTTGGATCAGAAGCTTAACGTCGTTATCCTTGACTTCGATGACGAGAAGAAGCGTATCGCTCTTGGCTTGAAGCAGCTTACTCCACATCCATGGGATGCTCTTGACGCTAACTTGAAGGTTGGTGACAAGGTTAAGGGTAAGGTTGTCGTTATGGCAGACTACGGTGCATTCATCGAGATCGCTCCAGGCGTAGAAGGTCTTATCCACGTTTCAGAGATGTCTTGGAGCCAGCACCTTCGTTCAGCTCAGGACTTCATGAAGGTAGGCGACGAGGTAGAGGCAGTTATCCTTACTCTCGACCGCGAGGAGCGCAAGATGTCTCTTGGTATCAAGCAGCTTAAGGCTGATCCATGGGAGAACATCGAGGCTAAGTACCCAGTTGGTTCTAAGCACACAGCTAAGGTCCGCAACTTCACTAACTTCGGCGTATTCGTTGAGATCGAGGAGGGCGTTGACGGTCTTATCCACATCTCAGACCTTTCTTGGACTAAGAAGATCAAGCACCCATCAGAGTTCACTCAGATTGGCGCAGAGATCGAGGTCCAGGTTCTTGAGATCGACAAGGAGAACCGCCGCTTGAGCCTTGGCCACAAGCAGCTTGAGGACAACCCATGGGATGCATTCGAGGGTCAGTTCACAGTAGATTCTATCCACGAGGGTAAGATCATCGAAATGCTTGACAAGGGTGCTGTAGTATCTTTGGAGCAGGGCGTTGAGGGCTTCGCAACTCCTAAGCACCTTGTAAAGGAGGACGGCTCACAGGCTCAGCTTGGCGAGACTCTTCAGTTCAAGGTTATCGAATTCAACAAGGAGAGCAAGCGTATCATTCTTTCACACAGCCGTATCTACGAGGATGTTGCTCGTGCTGAGGCTCGTGCTGCAAAGAAGGAGGCTGCTGCAGCTAAGAAGTCAACTAAGAAGGAGGAGACAGCTACAATCCAGAACAAGGCTGCTTCTACAACTCTTGGCGATATCGACGGTCTTGCAGCTCTTAAGGCTCAGCTTGAGAAGGGTGAGTAATTCATTACACACTATAAATATTACAAAGGCAGGGATTTATTCCTGCCTTTTTTGTTTTTATAATTTTTTTTTGTAAGTTTGCACAATGTAAATAATTTACTTATCTATGGGTTTGTTCAGACGTAAACGCAAATGGTACGAACATTACGGCTATAACGATAGCAGGCTCTCGCAGCACAGGGTGCGGTGGGGCTTTGTTGTATCCGTGCTCGTCCTGCTGACTGTGTGTGGATGTGCGGCATTCTGTTTCTGGCCTGTATCTGATGATAGGGCTGAAAAGGCTACTGTGCTTGTTGAGAATAAAAGTTGCTACGCTCTCGAAGTTCCGGGCGTAGACACGCTGTATTTCAGTACGTTCGACCGCAAGAACGGCTTTGGACGAATGCAGATTGTTGAGGATTCGGCGGTGGTGAGCCGATATGCCACAGGCTTCTTTATTAGCGGTCCGCAGCTTTGGAACTTGTGCGACGGAAGGGTCGTTACCTCTACGCAGGTGGTTCGTCCTCTCATTCCGCTTACGAAACTGAATATGGAACTTCGCAAATATCTTAATATCTTGCAGAACAAGGTGCTGGCAGAGAAGAAGATCATCGACCATCAGGCAAGCGAATTCAAGTATTATGTCGAGACCCACAGCGAGGAGGACGACGGATACGATCAGGTTCTTCTCTATTATCGTAAACTGGACAATCGTAAAGGCTATCTTGACAAGATTGAGAACTGCGTGGTCAAGGCTCTGAAAATGAACAACGTAAAGGTTTCTTACCGCTCTAACATGAGTCTTGTTTACCGTACAGAAACCGCCGACACATCGTATGTCGGACGATATAATGCAAGCGTTCTGGCGAGCGAGAGCGACAGCGAGCTTGCCCTTCTGCATACAACAGACAGCGTTATGCCCGAAGGCTCTAAGAGCATCAGAATAGCTCCATTCTCTATTTTCGACGGTGTTGACCACGACATGAGGGTGAGGCTGACAGGCTTTAACATAGGAGCGGTTGAAAGCCGGAGCGTCGAGAAAGTAAAGCCTGCGGCAATGCAGGGCACACTCGGACAGATGTCTCAGCAGAGCGGAAATTCAGATAACGTTATACGAACATGGTCGCACACGATACCGACGCTTCTGTGGAGCGAGGGTAGCGTTATTCGCAGTCCGAAAGGCTTTGTCGTTGGCGTAAACCAAGGTGATAAAATGGTTGAAGTGAAGGCGGTGAGGAGATTGATGCAATGAAAAAGTATATTTTAACAGCATATATTATAGCTATTACGGCCCTTATGTCCTGCTCCGGCAGCAAAACGGAAAGCATGGCATGGGCTGGAGGACAATACACGGGTGAGGTTGCAGACGGAAAGCCGCAGGGGTACGGAACGTGGACAAACGGCCAGCTCACATACAAGGGCGAGTGGAAGAAAGGCCAGCGCAACGGCTTCGGCATCTCTACATGGAAGAACGGCAACGTGTATCGTGGTGAGTACAGGAACGATAGAATCTGCGGACAGGGCATCTTGAAATATGCCAACGGCGCCGTGTACAAAGGCGAGTGGAAGTCCGACAGAAAAGACGGCTACGGCATTTTGTCCGATTCGACAGGTGTCTTTACGGGCATCTGGGAAGCCGGTCGCATAGACTACGGAACGGCCCGATATCCGAAGGGAGTTATCTACGAGGGATTTTTCAACACAAGTCGCGTGGCTGACGGTGTGGGCTGTCTTACAACGCCCGACGGCTCGGTTTACGACGGACACTATCAGGCAGGAGTGCGCTCTGGATTCGGCTTCGCCATCGAGAAGACAGGACCGGTTAAGTGCGGTTTCTGGGTGAAGGGCAAGTATCAGGGCGAGAAGATTCTCTATTCTGCCGACCGCGTTTACGGCATTGATGTGAGCCGTTTTCAGCATGAGCACGACAAAAAAAGATACGCAATACATTGGAGCAACCTTAGCATCACAAGCCTCGGAACAAAGAGCAAAAAGCGCATAAAGGGCGACAACATAACCTGTCCGATAACCTTCGTATACATAAAGGCTACGGAGGGCAAGCAGTTGCTTAACAAGTATTATGCCGCAGATATTCACGCAGCACGCCGAAACGGTTATGTGTGCGGAGCATATCACTTCTTTACGCCGGCAGACCCTATCCAGCAGGCGCGATTCTTCTGTAAGAGCGTTAAGTTGCGCAAGGGCGATTTGCCGCCGATGCTCGACATTGAGCCTACCGAAGAGCAGATTGTGCGCATGGGCGGCGAGAAGAACATGTTTCAGCGAATATTGGTGTGGGTGCGAATCGTGCAGCGTCAGTACGGCGTCAAGCCGATACTCTATTGCGGTCAGTTGTTCCTGAACCGTCATTACGCCAAGGCTCCCGAGGAACTGAAGAAGTACGACCTGTGGATTGCGCGCTACGGCGAGTACAAGCCTTTCTATCACCTGCAATATTGGCAGTTGGCAGAAGACGGCATTGTTAAGGGAATCCACGGAAATGTTGATATTAACGTGTTTAACGGCTCGCACGAGCGTTTTAAGGAATATGTTCGCCAGAACGGCATTAAATAACCTGAACAGATATGAGGAAAGATATTGACATCTCGGTAAAGGGCTTTCCGGCAGCAAAGGTGCAGGAAGACTATTTTTATTGGTATATAGATTTGGGCGACGGCAACGGCGAATCGTTCTACGAAAAGAAGGAGTTTGCCGATGTGAAGGCTGCCATCCGCGAGAAGACCGCTCACCCGGAGGTGGAGAAGCAGGAATCGTGGTCGCCAATCGAAGATGAGAAGAAGGAGGTTGAAAATCAGACTGTTGAAGAAGAGAAGTCCGAAGAACAGCCGGTAGATGAAACCGTTGTGTCTAACGATGTTGACGATGCCATTCCGGCTGGATTCCAGCGAGTAGAGGAATATCGCGACAGCAGGCCGAAAAGACTGCGCGACAGCATCTCTTGGAAGGGAAAGGCGCTGATTGCGGCGTTCGTGGTGCTCTTTGCGCTTGCCGTAACTTGTCCCGACGAGGATGCCCACCGCAAGGCTGTGGCTCGCGAGGTTGAGTCGGTTTGCGGAAGCAACGGCATATACGATATGTTCGACAGAAACAGTATCTTTTCTGACGTTATCAGTATGTTTATGGACAATGTCGTTGATATGGTGGCAAGCACGGTAGAGGTTAAGGACTGCCTTATTTTCTCCGTCGGCTATCTCGACGGACATCCCGTAAGCTTCGGCATTCTGCACCATGTGTTCATGTTTGTCGACAACCAAGACTTTAAGGAATATCTGAAAGAAAAAAGTATGCTAACAAGATAAGTTTATGAAACGAATAATTTCAATTCTATGTATGGCTTGCGCTGTTTTGGGCGCGCAGGCTTCTGATTTCTGCCGAAAGAATGCCGACGGCAAAATAATCTATTACAATATCACAACGCAGAAGGGCGGCAAGCCAACCGTAAGCGTAACATTCTTTCAGGAAGGCGATGCCTTTACTTACAAGGACACTCTTAACGTGCCCGAAACCGTTACGCGCAAGGAAGTTACCTATACCGTTACAGCCGTGGGCCGACGCGCTTTCTATTATTCAAACTCGTTGCAGGTGGTTAATCTGCCTAAGACCGTAACAAAGATTGAGGACGAGGCGTTTAAAATGTCTACCGTTCAGGCGGTTAACGGAACGCAGAACGTCGAGACCGTAGGCCTTGAGGCTTTTTATAGCACTCAGGTTAAGAGCATCGAACTGCCAGCCTTGAAGAAACTCGGCAAGATGGCTTTCTTTGAGTGCGACCTGAAGCATTTCGACATCGGCTCTAGCATCGAGAGAATAGAAGAGGGAACATTCAATTTCAGCAAGGAATACAGAGTTAAGTTGCCTGCAACGCTGAAATATGTCGGCAAGAAGGCGTTCGACGCTCAGCGTATGGCCGATGTATATTGCTTTGGCACGGTTCCGCCAAAGTGCGAGCCTAATTCATTCTGCGAGAAGCTGTCAGACCTTCGCTCGCTCGTTCTTCATGTGCCTGCCGGTGCCCGCAGCGCATACGAGAATGCTCCTGTATGGCAGGATTTCGGAACAATAGTAGATATCAAGGAATAAAACTTTCTACACTTATGAAGATTATAAATTTAAGCGAAGAAAATAATATCATCTGTCAGTATCTGGCTGAATTGCGCGATGTTAATGTGCAGAATGACAGAATGCGCTTCCGCAACAACGTGCGACGCATAGGAAATGCAATGGCATACGAGGTAAGCAAGACCGTTAAGTACAAGAAGGCGCAGGTAACGACTCCGCTGGAGACGACAACCGTTTCGGTGCTCGACGATGACATCGTAATAGGAACGGTGTTCCGCGCCGGACTGCCTTTGCACGAGGGCTTCCTTGATGTATTCGACAAGGCAGGAAATGCCTTTGTATCGGCTTACCGCTACTATACCGACCGCGATTGCAGCAACGTTGGCGTGCATATCGAATACATCGCTACTCCCGATTTGACGGGTAAGACTCTGATGCTCGTAGACCCTATGCTTGCAACTGGCGAGAGCATGGAACTGGCTTATCAGGCTTTCGAATCGAAGGGAAAGCCGGGAAAACTCATCATGGCGTGCGTAATTGCTGCTCAGGAGGGAGTTGAGCATCTGAAAAAATGCTTCCCATCGGACGATGTGGTTCTATATTGCGCCACCATCGACCCAAAACTAAACGACCGCAAATATATTGTGCCGGGTTTGGGCGATGCTGGCGACTTGATGTATGGCGAAAAACTTTAGCCTGTCAGGGGCTAAAGTCCTTATCTTGTCAGATAATCAATTGTATATTTGATAGCCTCATTATGGTGCTGACTGAATCCATGGTCGGCACCATTTATTATATGCAGCTCGCTGCCCTTGTGCTCGTAGGCGAAACGCTCGCCGTAGGTGTAAGGAACAACGCGGTCGTAAGTGCCGTGGATAACGCAAAGCTGCCCCTTGAACTGTCGGGCTGTGTCGTAGATAGGCAGAGTCTGGGCAATCTTCACATAGTTACCGCCAAGCTTAAGGTTGCCGAAGAGCAGTTTTATTGCCTCTGGCGGATTGGCAGCATCGTACATAACGCCCATTATTGTGCCGCGCAGTGCATCGTCGCGCAAAACTGCGGCTGGGGCAAGCAGAACAGCCTTCTTAATCTTGTTCTTTAGCTGTCCGCTAAGCATGGCTGTAACCACGCCTCCCTGCGAATGACCTACCATCGATACCGAATTTACATAGTCGAGTGCCGAAACGTAGTTGAAGATGCTGTTGGCGTCCTCAATCTCGTTCAGAACGGTCATGTTCTCGAATTTACCTTCGCTCTGTCCGTGTCCGTTAAAGTCGAAACGGATGCTTGCGACGCCTTTCTTCAGCAGATTTTCGGCGATGTCCTTCAGCAGAGGCTCGTTCTTGTTTCCCATGAATCCGTGTGCGATGATAACCATCTGGCACTTCTGTCCCTGTTGCAGCTCCGGCTTCTGAATGATGGCCGACAACATTCCTACCGAACCTTTTACCTGAATGGTATCGGTCTTTGCCGACAGATTTAGCGAAATTAGAGCCAATGCTGCTAAAATTGTGCTTTTTATTTTTCTCATTTTTTATGGTATTAAAATTTCTGTGCAAAAATACTATTTTTTTGAACTTTCGGGAGCAGTATTTTGTAAAAATCTTTCAGAAAGTTTTGCATCTTCTGCCGTTTTTGTTGTATCTTTACGAGCCAAAAAATTTTAATAAAATGATACAGAAAACATTAGTAATACTGAAGCCAAGCTGCCTGATGCGCGGCTTGATAGGTGAGGTTACAAAGCGATTTGAGCAGAAAGGCTTGCGTTTGGCAGGCATGAAGATGTGTCGGCTAACCGACGAGCAGATGAGCGAGCACTACGCTCATCACGCAGGAAAGCCGTTCTTTCAGCAGCTGAAGGATGCCATGACCGTTACTCCGGTGGTTGTGTGCTGCTACGAGGGCGTTGATGCCGTTGAGGTTGTAAGACAGTTGGCCGGCCCTACAAACGGCAGAAAGGCTGCTCCGGGCACAATCCGCGGCGATTTGTCGATGTCTTTCCAGGAGAATATCGTTCATGCAAGCGACAGCGCAGAAGCCGCTGAAATAGAACTGAAACGCTTCTTTAACGATGGCGAGATTTTCGACTACAAGAAGCCGGGAATGGAGTTCATCTACGCTTCAGACGAGCTTTAAACACATTTATTCATGACGTAAGAGCCTGAATCTCCTCATTTGGGGGAGATTCGGGCTCTTTTTTTGTGATTTTTATGCAACTTTTCTGAAAAAATCTTCAATTTCTTTTGGTGGAAGAAATAAAACTCCTATATTTGTACCGTCATATTTAACTATGACACTATGATTATAAACATAAGCCGCTGATGAAGAACGCTATATGCGCAATCTGATACGGCATAATATAGAAAAATAATCACTTAAAAAAACAGATTATGATTACAATCAAAGACCTCACCTTCGGCTACAAACGCTCGGGCGAAAACGTGTTCAACAACTTTAATCTCGAGATGCACGACAACTGCATCTACGGACTTCTGGGCAAGAATGCCACAGGTAAATCGACCTTGCTCAACCTAATCAGTGGATTGCTTCTGCCAAAATCGGGCTCTGTCTGCATCGACGGACTGCCATCGGGCGATAAGAGCAAGGCTTTGCTCGAAAAGCTTTTCCTTGTGCCCGAGGAGTTCATGCTGCCAAACTGGTCGCTCAAGAAGTACATCGACATCTACCGCCCTTTCTACAAGGACTTTAGTCAGGAGATTCTTGATTCGTGCCTGCGCGAGTTTGAACTGCCAACCGACATGAAGCTCGCCAAACTATCTATGGGAACGAAGAAGAAGGTGATGATGAGCTTCGCCTTGGCTACCAACACAAAGGTGCTGCTGATGGATGAGCCTACAAACGGACTCGACATTCCGTCGAAACGACAGTTCCGCAAGGTGATTGCCAGCAACATGACCGAAGGCCGCACCATTGTTATCTCTACGCATCAGGTACACGACGTTGAGACGTTGCTCGACCATGTGGCAATCATTGGCCGCGATGGAGTTCTGCTCGATGCGAGCACGACGGAGTTGGCCGAACAGTACACTTTCGGGCTGAATCCTGCGGGCGAAATCCTGTATAGCGAGAAGAGTCTGGACGGTGAAATGTGCATGGCACGACGCACTCCCGGCGAGGACGAAACGCCTGTAAACTTGGAACTGCTATTCGAATATGTTAATGCAAAACGCTGAAAATCATGAAGAATCTTATTCGTTTCTTGTGGATGAAAGAACGGTTCAACCATCTGTGGACATTTCTTGCCGTTTGGCTGACAGGGACACTCTGGGTTATTGTCATGTCAGATGGAATGTTTCATCTGTTTACTTTGCCGTGGTTCATCCTCGATGTAATACTGGTATTGATATTAGTTTCCAGACTGAGTGAAGTGTGTAATGTTTTCAATGTCAAGCATAATATTCTTGTGCCAGCCAATATGTCGCAGAAATATCTGTCTTTGCTGCTGTTCCAGATGCCACTGACTGTTGCTACGGTTGTTTTGGGCTATGCGTTGGCTTTAGGTTGCGGAAATGTCTTGCTTCATTGTTTTGGCGGAAATACGATAGATTTGACGCAGGCTTGGGACTTTTTAGTGTTGGACCCGATTGCTTTGGTGGCGATGTTGCTTGGTTGCATGTGGTTGCTTACGCTCAGTATTGGCTACGGAGCCATGTCGATTTCTATATTCGTATTGTTGGCATTTGTATACATGAAGATTTTTTCTTTTGCATACGGTCATGGAATGGGAATTCAGACCATGACAATGATTTTACTTGTAAATGCAATAATCTTACTGCCTGTATCTTGGCTTATGTTTATACGCAAGAAGTACGATAAGTTTGTCTGTTTCTCACAAAACGTAAACGGATGATTTCAACATAAATTATAACTTTTAAATACGTTTCATTATGTTACGATATAAAGCATTTCTGAAAGACGAGTCGTTGTTTATATTGATAAAGAACTGTGTGTTTTTGCTGGTGTATGCTATTTTCCTTTATTTTTTTCTCACAAATTGTGTGAGAGATGGATATGTCGGGAAATTGTCGATGTCTCCTTTTTTTAGCGGAGTTTTTATTGCAAATACCTTTGTGCTTATCCCCCTAATGGAAAACAAGACAATACAGTTGCTTCCTGTTTCGGTAAAAACAAAATATCTGTATGTGTTGTTACATCCGTGGGTGGCGTATGTGGTATTTTTGCCGATGGCAGCGGTTGTGGATTATCTTATTACACGTTATTTTGTTGGCGATAGCTGCTCAATTGCTATAACTTTGCTCACACCAATGTCTTGCTTGAATTTCATGTATTTAGAGACGATTTCCTTGTTCTTTGTTTTTCTGTTCCGTTCAAGTATCATTCGTATTGGATGCGCTGTAATTCTTGTCCTCTGGACTGGTGTATCCAAAGTGCCTGAAGTATATGAATTCATGGAGAATGGTATGGTACAGGTATTTATTTTCTTGCTGGTGGTAGTGTTGAATGTGGTTAACTACAAGCTATTCAAACGCTGTCAGCCAGCAAATAACGGTCTTTTAATGATATGATTTCATCTAACGAAAAGACAATCTTCGGCAAAGTTGCGTATCTCATTTGCGAGGAGATTCTGAAGGGCAACTACAACGAGGAAGACCGTATTCCGGGCGTGCGCGACCTTGCCGCGACCTACGAGATTAACTACAATACGGTTATCCGCGCCATGGAGGTGCTGCAACGCGAGGAGATTGTGTATCAGAAACGCGGCATCGGCTATTTTGTCTGTACCGATGCCAAGAAACGCCTGCGAAAGGCTCAGCGCGAAGAGTTTATGCAGAAGACCCTGCCCGAAATCTTCCGTCAGGCCCGTCTGCTTGACATCGGGCTCGATGCCATAACCGAGGCGTGGGAGAAGACGAAATGACATCCGTGTCTCACCATGAGGCATATACGCAGAAAAAATCCGCAACATCTGTCAGAAAAAAGATGCTGCGGATTCTTTTATTCCTCTTCGGGAGCGTCTTCTTCAAGATTGCCCTCCCACAGATATTTTCGCGTCTCGCTCACCAGAACCTTCGAAAGGAATACGAGCGACAGCAGATTCGGTATCGCCATCAGCGCGTTGAAGCAGTCGGCAAGATCCCACACAAGTTTCAGATTCAGTATTGCACCGAAGAAAACGGCTATAATCCACAGAATGCGGTAGCTCCAGATGAACTTGTGCCCCAGCAGATATTCGATTGTGCGCTCGGCGTAATAGCTCCAGCCCAAGATGGTTGAAAAGGCGAAGGTTATGATGCCGAACGTAAGAATAGGCGTTCCAAGATACGGAATCTTGCTGAATGCCACCTTTGTAAGCGCGCCACCGTCGTGATAGTCGATGTCCGGAAAAGCTATTATGCTGCTGACGAGCATTATTCCGGTGATGGCGCATACCACCACGGTGTCCCAGAATGTTCCGGTAGATGATACAAGAGCCTGACGCACCGGATTGCGAGTGCGTGCTGCGGCCGCGGCGATTGGAGCAGAACCCATTCCAGACTCGTTGCTGAACAAGCCGCGCGCTATTCCGTATCGGGCAGCAATCATAACCGTAGAGCCTACGAAGCCGCCGCCTGCCGCCTGCGGATGGAACGCAGAATCGATTATAACACTAATTGCCTGCCCAATATAGGCATGATTTATGCAAAGGATATAAATACACCCCAGAACGTACATAAGCGCCATAAACGGCACGAAAGCCGTGCAGACCTTGGCAATGCCCTTTATTCCGCCAATGATGACGAGAGCCACCAGAATGGCCGTTATTGCGCCAGTAATCCACGCTTCGATGCCGTAGCTCTCGCGAAGGAGCATAGATATTGAATTGGCCTGAACGGTATTTCCAATTCCGAAGGCGGCAACAGATGTGAAGACGGCAAACATGATGGCGAGCGTCTTGCAGTTCAGACCCTTTTCGAGGGCGTACATCGGTCCGCCCAGCATCTTGCCATGCTCTGTCTTTACGCGATATTTAATTGCGAGGAGTCCCTCGGCATACTTCGTTGCGATGCCGAAGACACCGGTGAGCCAGCACCACAGAACCGCTCCCGGGCCTCCGAGGGCTATTGCCGTTGCCACTCCCACAATGTTTCCTGTTCCTATGGTGGCGGCAAGCGATGTGGCGAGCGCTCCAAACTGACTCACGTCGCCATCGGCATCCTTGTCTTTCTTAACCGACAGTTTGATGCCCGTAAACAGCTTGCGCTGTGGAAATCTCAGTATTACAGTTAGATAGATATGAATTCCTACCAAAAGAATCATCATAGGCCATCCCCACAGGAATGAGCTGATATCACCAATTATGCTTTCGAATTTTTCCATGCCTTTATTTGCCGAAGGTTAGTTCTACGTTGTTGTATCCGAACGATCGGAAGAATTTTGTAAGCTGTTCGCGTGCCGTTTCTTCGGCTTTCTTTCGGTTTTGTGCCGAGAAGCCTTTTTGCAGCATCATGCGGCGCGCCTTCTGGTACATGCGCTCCTTGTCGTTGCCAGTCCACGAGCCGTCCTCGTAGAACGAGCGCGTGTTTGCCTCGTCTATAAAATTCTTGTCGAGCACCTTTATTGCCGGCAGACTGGCGCGAAGTGTGTCGCCCTGAGTGGTCAGCCATCCGTCCTTACATTCGCGCATGTCTATGCCAATGCGTACCGTGCCTTTGTATATGCGTGCAAGCGTGCTTGTGCCCGTAAAGAAGCCTTTTTTCGTGGTGTCTACGAGTTCTTCCATGTTTACCGAAAGAAACTCCCATTCGCCAATCTCCTCAATGCTGCGGATTTCTGCCGGAGTGATGTCGATGCGCTCATCGCGCACAATCTCGAAACTTGTGGCGGTATTGTACACCATCTTTGTAATGGCGTATGCCGTGCCCAGTCCGATGGCTACGATGACGCATGTCAGTTTCCAGTGCTCGCGTGCAAACTTTATTGCCGCCGCGCCCGGAATAAGCCTTTTTATGCGCCTTATCCACTTGTTTTCGGGCTTCTTCTTGCCGTTGTCTGTCGTGGTATTGCTGTCGGCAGAAATCAGTTCGTCGGCAGCCTTGTTTTCTGGTTGAATATTATGTTCTTCCATCGTTATTTCTTTAGTTTCATTGTGTTTCCTTCCAGAATTCCGATGAGGGCATCGCCCATGTACTGCTGAGGGAATTCAACGGTTATGTCTTCTTCCTTGTAGCCCATCTTTACGAGCATCGGAATGATGATGCGCGCTGCTCCGTCGCGTGTGCTCTCGATTATGCCGAGTTCTGGAATGCTCTCGATGATGCTTGCCATGCCCTGCTGCTCAAAGTTGCTCATCTCCTCGTCGGTGAAGTTTGAACGCGAGAATGAGACGTACTGCTTTATTCCGTTGTGGTCAACCTTCGAGCCTGAAACGATGATGTGCGGCTCGGGCAGAATAACGGTAATTTTGCCGTTTGGCATCTTGCGTATGTTGTTCTCGCTGAAAGTGCTCATGTCAACGTAGCCCTTCAGCGAAACGTCAATCGGAATGGCAATCTTGCGGTCGGCAAGCGGCAGTTTCATGCTGAATTTCTTTGCAAAGAACGAGCCGTTAAGCTTAACCACATCATCGTGAGTGATGATTTTATGAACTTGATATTCAGAAGTATACAACTTCGAACTCTGGCTCACTCTAAGGATTAGCTGCGGAATGGAGTCGCGGGCATCCTCGGTGGCCGGCTTGCTTTCTTCATTCTTGCCGCACGATGCAAGCAGCACGAGCGAAAGGGCGAATATCGTTTTAACAAAGTTGCTCATTGTTTGGATTATGTTATTTTGGCATTATTCTGTAGAAAAAGTGGTGCAAACTTACATAAAAAAAATGAGATACGTTACATAAGTCTGAAAAAACACTATCTACGCTTTACGATATTCTTTCCGCCATTTGCCGTTTTATTGCTCCGAAATGCTTGTTTTTCCAAAACTACGGAAATGTGGCTTGTTTATCGTTAATTATTCTTAAATTGTATAATTTGTGTGTATTTTTTAAACAGAAAGTTTGTCAGATAAAAATAAAATGCAGATATTTGCAGCGTAAAATTCCATTAGATAAATCTACGAAGGATATTATAACACAAACTAAGACATACGGACAAAATTTATTTGCTATTAGGTGTTAAGAAATTTATATAAGGATTGATACATAAAATATGTTGAGTTTTTAGTTTTCTCATGGAAAGGATTCGTTGTGAAACGAATCCTTTTTTTAGTGCTTGCAGCCCAAATAGCGGACGGCACACTAATAAAACTGCTTCTTTTGAAACTGCCTTCTGAAATAATTTCTTATCTTTGCAGTCATGAAAAACTATGACTATCTGATTGTTGGTGCTGGCCTTTTCGGCTGCACTTTTGCTTATAAGGCTCGGCAGGCAGGCCGCCGTTGTCTGGTTATCGACAAAAGGCCTCATTTGGGCGGCAACATCTATTGCGAGGATGTTGAGGGGATTCATGTGCACAAGTACGGCGCGCATATCTTCCATACGTCAAACAAGAAAGTCTGGGACTTCGTCAATTCGATAGTCGAGTTTAACCGATACACCAACTCGCCGCTGGCAAACTATAAGGGCCGACTCTTCAATCTGCCTTTCAACATGAACACGTTCCACCAGATGTGGGGTGTTACAACTCCCGAGATGGCGGTTGCCAAGATTGAGGAGCAGAAACGTCAGGCTGTCGAGGCTCTTGGCGGTCGCGAGCCGTCTAATCTCGAGGAGCAGGCTCTTGTTTTGGTAGGAAAGGACATCTTCGAGATTCTTATCAAAGAATATACCGAGAAGCAATGGGGCAGAAAATGCTCCGAGCTGCCGGCTTTCATCATCAAGCGTCTGCCTGTGCGGCTGATTTTCGACAACAACTATTTCAACGACAAGTATCAGGGCATCCCGATAGGAGGCTATAACAGGCTCATAGACGGCTTGTTGGAAGGAGTGGAATGCAAGACCAATGTCGATTTCTTCAGCTCCGAATACAAGGCTAATTGGCGGAATATGGCAGACAAACTGGTCTATACCGGGGCTATTGACGAGTATTTCGATTACAAACTCGGAAAACTCGACTGGCGCACCGTGTCGTTCAAGACGAGGGTGGAGGATAAGCCTAACTATCAGGGAAATGCGGTGGTTAATTACACATCGCACGAGCAGCCGTACACCCGTGTTATAGAGCACAAGCATTTCGAAATGTTCGGTCAGGAGGTGTACGATTGTCCGAAAACCGTTGTCAGCGAGGAGTATTCAACCGAGTACAAGGATGGCATGGAGCCGTATTATCCCGTAAACGACAGTCGCAACAATGCTTTGGCCGAGCAGTACAGAGAGCTTGCCATGAAGGAGCAGAACGTGATTTTTGGCGGCCGTTTGGCACAATATAAGTACTTTGACATGGCTCCGATAATAGAACAAGTCTTAGGGCTTGAAATAGGGTAGTATTGAAATCTTACAACAAGATATGGAAAATAGGGATTGGCTTGTTTTTGCAAACAGAAATATGTGTCATCATGCAGAAGCTTTGCATGATTTGGGATTTATTAATTGGAAAGAGGGAAGTACAAAAATGCATATTGGAGATATTGTTTATCTCTATATGTCAGATGAACGTCGCGTTCGTTTTAAAACACAGGTTGTTGCGGTTGGATGTAAACGAGAAGATGGAAAATATTGGCAAAAATCATGCTCTGATGACTTGACATTCAAATTGGAATTAAGAGAAGAATATGATGGAAAAGAACTTGATGAGAAGATTCTGCGTAAGCATGGTTTTAATGGGGGAAGGAGTATTCAGAGACCAATGTATAAAAACAAAACATTATTTATGTATATCGAAAATGTTTTTGCAAAGGATATGTATAAAAATGTTATAGATGAGTTGATTCCGCAGGAAAAAACAAGAGAACTTGTTAAGAAAACCATTCCGATTCTAATAAGATGGGCAAAACAAGGCTTGTTGAATAAAACATATAGTGACTTGATAAAAGAGCTTGGATATGTTCATTTTTCTTATGTTGGCAAATTGTTAGGGAGAATAGATGATGTATTTAAACGTTTTTGTGAGTTGGCAAATGAGGATATTCCAACATTAAATGCGTTGGTGAAATCTGAGTCTACGGGGTTGCCATCAGATGGTTTTGATTATGTTTATCCATCTTACGTTTCTATGTCTGATGAAGAAAAGAAGATTTTTGTGACCGGGCTAAACAAGAAGGCTGTGGAATATGAACATTGGGATTGGGTGATGTTGATGCTCGGATTAACGCCTTCAATTATAGATTTGAAAGAAAGTGAATCCTTAATTCGTTCTGGTAAATTTTTATGTAAAGGTGGAGAAGGAGAGATGCATAAAAAGATAAAAGAATATATTTTCAATCACCCGGATTTTGTTGGAATTGAATCTTTTAATGTGCGAGAAATGGAACGTGTCTTGCTTTCTGGAGATCGATTGGATGTGTATTTTGAATTGACAGATGGTTCAAAGATTGCTGTTGAGGTGAAGCCGTCTACTTCTTCTGATGCTGATATTATGAGGGGGCTGTTTCAGTGTGTGAAGTATAAATCAATACTTGATGCAGAGGATAAAATACAAGGGAAAAAGACTTTTAATAAAGTAGTTCTTGTTATAGGTGGTAATCTATCTCATGAAAATCGAATGGTGCAAGATATATTAGGAATTTCAGTTTCGACTATAAATTTGGATTTATTGAATTGAAATTGTAAGAAAATATATTCCTATAAAAAGCAAGCAAAGTCATAACCTTCGCAGGTGATGACTTTGCTAATTTAAAAACAACCAACAAAAGAAATAGATAACTCTATTTTATCTCATAAATAATAATTCTCTGTATTTTGGCAGAGTCCACATGTCATCCTCAACGATAAGCTCGAGCTTGTCGATGTGATATCTGATGTCCTCAAGCAGCGGAGCAACAGTGTCGTGATATGCGATTGCCTTCTCGCGCTCGCTTTCAATCTTGTTGGCAGCCTTGCGGGCATCAACAAGCTTCTCGACGTGCTCTGCGATGTATGCTGAGTGTTCAGAAATCTTCTCGATGATGTTCATGTTGTTCTCGGCAAGCTTTACAGCCTTCTCCTTAGGGAAGATGTCGAGCAGCTTGTGAACATTGTCGATGAGTGAGCTCTGGTACTTTGTTGCAACAGGAAGAATGTGGTTGAGGGCAAGATCGCCGAAGATACGAGCCTCAATCTGAATCTTCTTTGTGTAAGTTTCCCACTTAATCTCGTTGCGGGCCTCAAGCTCCTTCTTTGTCATTACGTTCATTGACTCGAACATCTTGATAGAAGCCTCGTCGAGGTAGCGGTCGAAGATAACTGGGCAGCTCTTCTCTGTGTCAAGACCACGCTTTGCAGCCTCCTCAACCCACTCGTCTGAGTAACCGTTGCCGTCGAAGCGGATAGGCTTGCAAGTCTTGATATCCTCGCGGAGGACAGAAAGGATTGCTGTAACCTTTGGAGTGCCTTTCTCGATAAGAGCATCTACACGAGTCTTGAAGCTGTCGAGAGCCTCGGCTACTGCTGTATTAAGGGCAATCATTGCCGATGCACAGTTAGCCTCTGAACCTACGGCGCGGAACTCGAAACGGTTGCCGGTGAATGCGAACGGAGATGTGCGGTTACGGTCGGTATTGTCGATAAGCAATTCTGGGATAGAAGGGATGTCGAGCTTCATGCCCTGCTTGCCTGTTACGATAACGTCCTCATCGTCCTTTGAGTTCTCGATGTGGTTGAGAACTTCAGTAAGCTGCTTGCCAAGGAATGATGAAACGATTGCAGGAGGTGCCTCGTTTGCGCCCAGACGGTGAGCATTTGTTGCGCTCATGATTGAAGCCTTGAGCAGACCGTTGTGCTTGTAAACACCCATCAATGTCTCTACGATGAATGTAACGAAACGGAGGTTGCTGATAGGGTCTTTGCCAGGAGCGTGAAGCACGATGCCTGTATCGGTAGAAAGCGACCAGTTGTTGTGCTTTCCTGAACCGTTTACGCCAGCGAATGGCTTTTCGTGAAGAAGACAACGGAAACCGTGTTTGCGGGCAATCTTGCGCATAAGGCTCATAATGAGCATGTTGTGGTCGACTGCAAGGTTTGTCTCTTCGAATATTGGAGCAAGCTCAAACTGGTTTGGTGCAACCTCGTTGTGGCGAGTCTTGCAAGGAATACCGAGTTCAAGAGCTTGAATTTCAAGATCTTTCATGAAGGCTGCAACACGGCTTGGAATTGCACCGAAATAGTGGTCTTCCATCTGCTGGTTCTTTGCAGAATCGTGTCCCATAAGTGTGCGGCCTGTAAGCAGAAGGTCTGGACGTACTGCGTAAAGTCCCTCGTCAACAAGGAAGTATTCCTGCTCCCATCCAAGGTTGCTCTGCACCTTCTTGACCTCAGGGTTGAAGTACTTTACAACGTCGAGCGCAGCATGTGAGATTGCGCGGAGCGATTTCTTCAGAGGTGCCTTGTAGTCGAGAGCCTCGCCTGTGTATGAGATGAATACGGTAGGAATCATCAAAGTGTCGTCAACAACAAAGACAGGTGATGCAGGATCCCATGCTGAATATCCGCGAGCCTCGAAAGTTGAACGGATACCGCCGTTAGGGAATGAAGAAGCGTCAGGCTCTTGCTGAACAAGAAGTTTGCCCTCGAATTCCTCAACCATACCGCCCTTCCAGTCGTGCTCTACAAAGCCGTCGTGCTTCTCGGCAGTACCCTCGGTAAGTGGCTGAAACCAGTGAGTGTAGTGTGTTACTCCCAGCTCCATTGCCCACTTCTTCATGCCGGCAGCAACGGCGTCGGCGATTGAACGATCGAGCGGAGCTCCATTATCGATAACATCGCACATCTTAGCGTATACGTTTGCAGGAAGGTACTTGAACATCTTCTGCTTGTTGAACACGTACTTAGCGAAGTACTCTGATGGTCTCTCTTTTGGAGTCTCAACGTTGAGTGCTTTCTTTTTGAATGCTTCCTCAACAACCTTGAATCTTAGTTTTGATGACATGAGGTCAAATTTTAATTGATTGTTAAATTATATTTTGTACCCTGAGAGAGCAACCAAGTCTGCTCAGGGTGTTTGTTTCTCTCTTTTTTTTCGAGCGTGTTAGCCAAGCCATTTTTTCAGTCTGGCCATTGCTTCCTCGCAGTCTTCGCGGTTGCCGAACGCCGTGAGTCGCAGATATCCTTCGCCGCTCGGACCGAATCCCACTCCCGGAGTGCTCACTACGTTTGCCTGATATAGCATCGACTCGAAGAACTTCCAGCTTGGCATGTTGTTCGGCGTTTCGAGCCAGATGTACGGTGCGTCTGTTCCGCCGTACACGTTCAGTCCTATCGAACTGAGCGACTCGCGCATTATCTTTGCGTTGGTCATGTAGTAGTCGATGGTTTCCTTCACCTGTTTCTTGCCTTCGGCCGAATAGGTGGCTTCGGCTCCGCGCTGTGTAACATATGATGTTCCGTTGAACTTGGTGCACTGGCGGCGATTCCAAAGCTGGTTGAGCGGAACGCGCTTGCCGTCGATTGTCGATGCCGTAAGTTCGTTAGGCACAACGGTATATCCGCATCGTACGCCTGTGAATCCGGCTGTCTTTGAGTATGAATGGAACTCGATGGCTACCTTCTTTGCTCCTCTGATTTCGTAAATTGAGTGTGGAATGTCTGGGTTCTGAATGTATGCCTCGTATGCGGCATCGTACATGATTATTGTATCGTTTTTCAGAGCGTAGTCCACCCATTTCTTCAGTTCGGCCTTTGTGATGACAGTTCCTGTCGGGTTGTTTGGATAGCACAGGTATATAATGTCCACTCTCTTGTCGGGAATCTGTGGCACGAAGTTATTCTCTTTTGTGCATGGCATGTAGACGATGTTTGTCCATTTGCCGTCGATAAGGTTGCCGGCTCTTCCGCACATAGCGTTACTGTCGATGTATACGGGGTAGATTGGGTCGGTTACTCCGATGCTGTTGTCAAGGTCGAGGATGTCGCCGATGTTGCCGGTATCGCTCTTCGCACCGTCGTTGATGAATATCTCGTTTGGTTCGAGATGAATTCCACGTGGTGCAAAATCGTTCTTTATGATGGCTTCCTGCAAGAAGTCGTATCCATGCTCAGGACCGTATCCGCGGAAGGTCTTTTTGTCTGCAAGTTCGTCTGTTGCCTTGTGCATTGCCTCGATTACGGCCGGTGCGAGTGGTAATGTTACGTCACCGATGCCAAGGCGTATGATGTTTGCCTTTGGATGGGCTATCTTGAATCCGTTTACTTTCTTTGCGATGTCAGAGAACAAGTAGTTCTGTGGTAATTTCAAGAAATTTTCGTTAACTAATGCCATACCTATTTTCTTTTATGTGTTGTTTTTTGTGCTTGTTATGCCTTTAGCTCAATTTCGCCCTCGAAAACCGTTGTCGTAGGGCCTGTCATGAACACATGGTTTGTCTTCTCGTCCCATTCGTAGAGCAGCGTTCCGCCGTCCATTATCACATGTGATGTTCGGCTGGCTTTGTTGTTAAGAACGGCTGCAACGGCTGTGGCGCATCCTCCGGTTCCGCAGGCGAATGTGATTCCGCTTCCGCGTTCCCAAACTCTCATTCGCAGCGAGCCGTCGGGCATTACCTGTACAAACTCTATGTTGCATCGTTGAGGAAATAACGGGTTGAATTCGAGAATTTTGCCTTCCGAAGCAATATCTACCGAATCGATGTCTTCGACGAATGTAACGAAGTGCGGATTGCCCATGCTGACGAATGTTCCGATGTATTCCTTCGTGTCGGTCTTTACAGTTCCGGCAATCATTCTGCCGTCTGATGTTGCAAGCTGATCTTTGTTCTCAATGATAGGCTCGCCCATATCAACTCTGCCGCTCACCACTTTGTTGTCAGAATCTGTACTGACGAGTATTTTTTTGATTCCCGACAGGGTTTCTACCGAAATTTCCTTTTTGTCGGTCAATCCCTTGTCGTACACGAATTTAGCAACGCATCTTACACCGTTTCCGCACATCATGGCTTCCGAGCCGTCGTTATTGTAAATGTGCATGCTGAAATCGGCAATCTCGCTGTCACCAATCAGAATAAGGCCGTCTGAACCTATACCGAAGTGAGGCTTGCTCCATTCGATAGCTGTTTGTGACGGGTTGCTTATATGGTTCTCGGGAGTATATACATAAATGTAATCGTTTCCCGCTCCATGCATCTTGGTGAACTTTATCATCATATAACTCTGTTTCGTTATCAAAAAATTACTTTTTACGATGCAAAAGTAGCAATTTAATTCAATTTCTTGATTTGTTCTGTCTTTTTAATTCTGAATTTTCTTGTTCTGCTTTTAATTTGTAATTATTCTGCACCGATTGATGTTATTTTGTAATAAAATCGCATCGCTTTTTGTACAGAATGTAATTTGATACTTATTTCTTAACTATAAATTTGTAAGAAGATTTAGTTTAAGACTATCTTTTTGAATTTGATTTTAAGAATTAAATATCTTTTTGTTAGTCTATAAACCTTTTTGTAAGAGGTGTGAACTCCTCGATGCGTCTGTCGCGGAGGAATGGCCACCATCTTCTTACGTTTTCGCTTCGTTCAAGGTCTATTTCTGTCAGAATGTCTTCTTCCTTGTCCGAAGATGCCTGAACGATGAACTCGCCTTGCGGACCGGCAACGAAACTGCTTCCCCAGAACTGAATGCCGTTTGTCTGGCCTGATGGGTCGGGCTCATGACCTACGCGGTTTACGGTTATCACCGGCAGACCGTTGGCTACGGCGTGACCGCGCTGAACGGTTATCCAAGCCTCTCGCTGACGGGCTTTCTCATCGTCGGTGTCACTGCTTTCCCAGCCAATGGCGGTTGGGTAAATCAGAATTTCCGCACCCTGAAGAGCCATCAGTCTTGCTCCCTCGGGATACCACTGGTCCCAGCAAACTTGTACGCCGAGCTTTCCTACGGATGTCTGGATAGGGTGGAAGCCCAAATCGCCCGGGGTGAAATAGAATTTCTCGTAGTAGGCAGGATCGTCGGGAATGTGCATCTTGCGATATTTTCCGGCGATGCTTCCGTCCTTCTCGAAAACGACGGCTGTGTTGTGATATAGTCCGGCAGCGCGTTTCTCGAAGAGCGATGTAACCAGCACCACGCCGTTATCCTTGGCAACCTTGCTGTAAAACTCGGTGTCCTTGCCCGGAATTGGCGATGCGAGGTTGAATAAATCAACGTTTTCTGTCTGACAGAAGTACAGACTGTTGTGAAGTTCTTGCAGTACAATGAGTTGTGCGCCCTGTTGTGCAAGTTTTCCTATGCGTTGTGCAAGTCGGTTGCAGTTGTCATCGACGTTTGCTGAGTTGGCTTGCTGTATGATTCCTACTTTTAACTTGTTCATTTTCTTACGTTTTTTATTTCAGAACTCCCTTCGGAAATTGCATTGTGCAGCAATGAAGTGAGCCGTGTTGTTTTATAAGAGGTGTGCAGTCTATGCCCACAATTTCGTGTTCAGGAAATGCCAGTTGAAGCACTTCCTTTGCTTTTTCGTCATTTTCTGGCTGATTATATGTAGGGTAAAGTACCGCTTTGTTGATAATCAGGAAGTTGGCGTATGTTGCAGGCAGTCTCTCGCCGTCGAATACAATTTTGTCAGCCATCGGCAGCGCGAGCAGTCGGTACGGATTGCCCTCGGATGTCTTGAACTGCTTCAGCTGTTCTTCCATCTTGCTGAGTTCTTCAAAATGTTCGTCGTCCTTGTCGGTGCACTGGACATAGGCGATGGTATCGTTAGGGCAGAGGCGCGCCAACGTATCTACATGACTGTCAGTATCATCGCCGCTCAGATATCCGTGGTCGAGCCACAGCACACGGTCAACGCTGAAGTCGTGCTTTAGTCTGCTTTCAATCAGCTCTTTCGAGAGCGTACTGTTTCTGTTTTCAGACAGAAGGCATTCGCTCGTAACCAGAAGAGTGCCGCATCCGTCGCTTTCGATAGAGCCGCCTTCGAGTATAAAATCCTGATTGTTGCAGTATTTTCCCCAGAAAAATCCTTTATTATATAAGGTTTTGTTTATCTGATTGTCGAGGTTTGCGGCAAATTTCATTCCCCAGCCGTTGAAGGTGTAGTCCATCAGAAGTGGAGATTCGTCGGTAATTACGGTTATAAAACCATGATCTCTTGCCCATGTGTCGTTTATTGGCATTTCGGCAAAAGTGATGTTTGCAAAAATATGCGAGGGGAAAGTTGCGCTGAGCTCCGAGCGTACACTCTCAACATCGGCAGCCACGATGAGCAGACGTTCGCGCGAGGCTATGTTGAAAGCCATCTTTTTGTAGCAATCCACCACCTCGTCCAAGATGTAGTTCCAGTCTGTATCCTTGTTTGGCCACGTCAGCTGAACGCCGCTCTGTGGAAACCACTCGGCTGGCAGAAAGCGTTTGGGCTTAACGGTGTCTTCAACAATGTTAAACTTCAAAGTGCTTGTTTTTACAAAGTCATCTTCCTTTTTGCTATATGTAAGAGCCATATTTTGTTGTTTTGAGTACAAAGATAATGCTATTTTTTAAATGGTGCGAAAAAAATTTGTTGTTTCAAAATAAAATGGTTACTTTTGCGCCAAATTTAAGTGGAGGCAATATCTTTGTTGCTTTCGCGCGCTACAAATAAGGAGCGAATAAATGATAATTAAGGAAATTGTGAATGCCCTTGAGAATTTCGCGCCTCTGCCATTGCAGGAAGACTATGATAATGCCGGCCTGCAAATCGGATTAACAGAGACGGAAGAAGTTACAGGGGTATTGTTGTGTTTGGACGTGACCGAACCGGTGATTCGGGAGGCGGTTGAGAAAAACTGCAACCTCATCATCTCGCACCATCCGCTGATTTTCAGAGGTGTGAAGCACATAACCGGCACAACGTATGTTGAACGCTGTATAGCTATGGCAATCCGTAGCGGAGTTGCGATATATTCGGCTCATACAAATCTCGATTCGGCAAAGAACGGGGTGATGTACAAAATGGCCGAAAAAATCGGACTTGCCGACTGCGAGATTATCAACCCGCGCTTTGCCGAGGGTTCTGGCGACGGGCTGATGGGAAATCTTCCGACTCCGCTTTCGGCTGAAGATTTTGTGGGGCTTCTGAAACGCACGTTCAACGTAAAGGCTCTGGCACACAACGCTTTCGGCGGAACGATAAGAAAGGTTGCCCTCTGTGGAGGAGCTGGCGCGTTCTTGATTGGCGATGCGTTGAGAAGCGGGGCTGATGCCTTCGTCACGGGCGAGATAAAGTATCACGATTATTTCGGCTACGACGACAAAATGATGCTCTGCGCACTCGGGCACTACGAGAGCGAGCAGTTTACGACAGAAATATTTACATCAATTATAAAGGAAGTGGATACAAAAGTACCTGTCTTTGTGACAAATGTAAACACGAATCCTATAATTTATTTATAAAATGGCAAGAGAAAAGAAAGAGGCAGAAATGTCGGTAGAGGCAAGATTGAAAGCCTTGTATCAGTTGCAGACCCTGTTGTCTGAGATTGACAAAATTAAAACTTTGCGTGGTGAGCTTCCTCTTGAGGTTCAGGATCTTGAGGACGAAATCGAGGGTCTGAAAACTCGTATCGAAAAAGCACAGAGCGACATCGAGGCATTGGACAATGCCATTAAGGAAAAAGAGCATGCCATAGGCGAGAACGAGGCAATGATTGCCCGCTACAAGTCGCAGCTCGACAATGTACGCAACAACCGCGAGTACGATACTCTTAACAAGGAGATTGAGTTTACAGGTCTTGAGATAGAGCTTTGCGAGAAGAAGATCAGAGAGGCTGGTCAGAGCATCGCACAGAAGCAGGACGAAATCAGCCGAAGCAGTGCGCTTCTTGTTGAGCGCGAGAAGGATCTCGATGTAAAGCGCACAGAGCTTGAGGAAATCGTAGCTGAGACTAAGGCCGAGGAAGAGTCTCTCCGCGAGAAGGCCAAGAACCTCGAGGCTTCATTCGATGATGCTCGTCTGCTCACTGCATTCAAGCGTATCCGCAAGAACAGCCGCAACGGTCTTGGTATCGTTTATGTTGAGCGCGATGCTTGCGGCGGTTGCTTCAACAAGATTCCGCCACAGCGCCAGTTGGATATCCGTATGCGCAAGAAGATTATTGTTTGTGAGTATTGCGGTAGAATCATGATCGATCCAGAGCTTGCAGGCGTTAAGCTTGATACTGCATCGGCATCAGAGGAGAAGCCAAAGAAGAGAAGCATCCGCCGTCGCAAGACAGAGGAATAATCTCTTTCAAAAAAATATTAAGCCCCGCGACTTTTGTTGTGGGGCTTTTTTGTAAAATTGTGGTCGGAATTTTCTTCAGAAAAAAAAGTTGCCGCCATTTTTATTTTTTTTTAGGAATTTGCGCATTTTTTGAGTCTGAAATTTGAAAATTCGTAATTTTTATCTGGCTTAAAACTTTTGTAAAGTCATAATTCTTCGTAAAATGGAATATCTTTTACAAAGGCAAATTGTTGTGTTTCAGGATGTAAACAACAGCAATAATGTTGTAAACCGTTGCTCACAATCAACCATTTTACTTTTAAAACAAAGTTGTACGAACATATCTGCTGAAAAACCTGCTGAGTAATCGGCACGGTTGCCGCCTTGTACTCGATAATCATCCTTGGCTGTAAATTTGTGTCGTACAAGACCGAATCGCAGCGGCGCGTCATGCCGTTAAGCGTTATCGCCATTTCGTTTGCCATTAGTGCGGCAGGGTAGCCTTTGTGTTCAATCAAGTAATGAACGAAATGTTGTCTTACCCATTCTTCCGGAGTCAGCGCCACATATTTTTTTCTTATGACATCGAAAATCGCAGGCTTGCCGTTCTGCTTTATCACTTTGTATTTAAAAGGTGGAAGATTGAGTTGTTTCATAAGAATTTTTTGTGTATGTTTGCATTTCTAATTTTTCGTGGCAAAAATACGTATAAATTATAAAATGGCAAAGGATATAACATATCAAGAAATAATAAAGGACGTTAAAGACGGCAACTTTGTACCAATCTATTTTCTGATGGGCGAAGAGCCTTACTATATCGACCGCATATCCGATTATATAATGGATGTGGCGCAGAAGCCAGAGGACAGGGAATTTAATCAGACCATCGTCTATGGCACGCAAGAAACTCAGATTGGAGATGTTATAAATGCCTGCAAACGCTATCCGATGATGGCCGAACGTCAGGTGGTTGTGCTTCGCGAAGCCCAGAATGTAAAGGATATCGACGCACTCGAATTTTATTTGCAAAAGCCAATGCCAAGCACTGTTTTTATTGTGTGCATGAAGGGCAAGACTTTGGACAGAAGAAAGAAGCTTGCTCCGATAATTGCAAAGGTTGGCGTGCTGTACGAATCGAAGAAACTCTACGACAATCAGCTTCCTGATTTTGTGAAAGGATGTTGCCAGCGTCGCAAGGTTCAGATTGATGCACAGGCTCTGAATCTGATGTGCGAATATGTTGGCAACGACCTCAACCGTATGGACGGAGAGATTGAAAAACTTGCGTTGACGATGCCGGCTGGCAGAAATATTATTCGTCCCGAAGATGTAGAAAAGAACATTGGCATAAGCAAGGAATTTAACGTATTTGAACTGCGAGATGCCCTCATCAATAAGGATGTATTGAAGGCTAACAGAATTGTAAATTATTTCGAGTCAAATCCAAAATCCAATCCGCTGGTTGTTACAATCGGAGCATTGTATTCGTACTTCTCAAATCTGATGGTTGCCTATTATGCGCCGCAAAAAACTGAAGCCGGAATAGCACAATTTTTAGACATTAAGGGTGCACCTGGTCAGATACGATATAGGGTAGAACCATACCTAAAAGGAATGAAAGCTTTCAACGGTGTGAAGTGTATGAACATTATCGGCGGATTGAGAGCGACAGACGCAAAATCGAAGGGTATAGGCAATGGCGGTGTTTCGGATTCAGACCTCCTGCGAGAACTCGTATATTATATTCTACATTAGTTTTTGGTGCCGTTATCTTAGTGTAAAATTTCGTATTTTCTATTTCTAAATAAAAAGCGAACAGAAATCTCTGCCAGTATTTTGATGAATATTGGCAGGGATTTTTCTTTAGTACAATCGGTAGAGGCGAACAAATGTAAAATCTTCGTTTTGATGCTCTGAAAATGCAAATTTAGCATCGTTTTATGGTAGGAGAGTCGTGAATTTTACTTTAAAACGATGCTGTTTTTGTCTATTTTTGCTAAGTTTGGATAGTGGTGAAAAAGTGCTTAAAACCCTATTTTATAACTGGTTTATGTAAATTCAACATGCGTGAGATTTTAAAATTTAAAGTTGGAATGAACAGTTATTCGAATTTTTCAAAAATTTTAAGATCTCGCAGTTTTGGAAAATTAAACTATACAAAAGTAAACATAAAAGTCTTGGAGTTTACAAAAGTTAAAATATTTATAATTAACAAACGTAAAAGATTTTAACATAAATAAACAATTGTATAATAGTATAATTGTAAAATATATTATGATTTTATAAATTTAAAACTGTAAAAAAACATAAGTAAATTCATATTTATACATATTATTTCGACGCTTGTAAATCATTGAATTATATTGGAATAATCTATTTTATTAGTCTGTTTTATGTGTGATTTACTCATATTTTATTCATTTTGACTTATAAAGCCCGTAATAATGGGTAAAACGAGCTTATTATACATCTGTAACATACTAATTTTATGTATTATACACTTGTTTTACGTTCTTATACATCAATGTTATTTACAAAATTATAGCACATTATATTACATTTGTAAATATAATTCATCAACTTTAATAATTTAATTTTGTAAAGATTGTAAAATTGTAATAAATTTATACTTGTAAAATTTTGTTAATTTGTAAAATATATTTATTTTTGTAAAGTTTTTCAAAAATACAATAAAAAATGAAGGATCGCATAAACCACATAATGCAAGTGAAGGGGTTAAGCCCTAAAAGTTTCGCCGAGGCTATCGGAATTTCTCAGGCAAGTTTGTCTCATATACTTTCTGGACGTAACAACGCTACCCTACCCATCGTCCAGAAAATATTGAAGCGTTTTCCTGACGTTACTTTCGACTGGCTGGTCGAGGGTACAGGAGAATATGCTGCCGCTTCAGGAAATCTGCTTAACGCAGATACATATAATAATAGTGCAAATTCGTCGACCCCTGACGGGGATAATACACCTTATTGTAATAATTCGGTAAATGATGAAGAACAATCAGATATGCTTTATACCCCTTCGGCGGCTGCGCCAAAGGCGCAGGGTTTTGATGCGAATTTGCAGCAAGCTGCATCTTCGCCTGTATTAGCGAATTCAAAGTCAGTACAGCAGACCAATGCTTGCGGTTCGCTGTTTAATGACCAACCATATGGTAATCAGAAGTCAGGCATGGGTGAACAACAGCACGATGTAAAAAAACAAAAAATATACAATAACTATTCGGCTGCTTCGCAGCAAAATCAGTCAGGCGAATCGCCTCGGAAAAACGGCAGCGAACCGCTGAATGTGCAGAACATCAATCCTAAGCAATTCCTCAGACAGATTACTGAGATTCGCGTATTTTTTGATGATGGTACTTATCAGATTCTTTATCCGGGAAATCATTAACTCGCATCTTTCCTGAAAAGAGCGAACACGAAATTGAAAAATATTTACGCACTTGTATAGCTTTATTTTTGAAGCAAAAACAAGTGCGCTTTTTTTGTACTACGAGCTAATTGTAATATCTTTGCATCACAAAATTTAACAAACTCTTTTATGGTAAAGAAACATATTCTCGACCTGAAGGTTTCGGCTAATATTAAGATGAACGACAAGTTTATTCTGCTGAAACTTACTTCGGGTGAAAAGTTGCCAGAGATGCTTCCGGGACAGTTTGTAGAGGTGCGCGTGGATGGCAACAACGACGTATTCCTGCGTCGACCTATCTCTATAAACTTCGTTGATGAGGAGACTAACGAGTTGTGGCTTTTAATTCAGCTTGTTGGAAAGGGAACACGAACACTCGCAAAACTGACCGAGGGCGATATGGTAAACGTTGTCCTACCGCTTGGAAACGGATTTTCGCCAGTTGTTAAGGGCGAGCAGGTTCTGCTTATCGGCGGTGGTGCCGGAACTGCACCTCTTTTATTATATGGCAAGAAACTCGTCGAAGGCGGTGCTGTTCCAACCTTCCTGTTGGGAGCGCGTTCGGCTGCCGATGTTCTTGAACTCGACGAATTTAAGAAATACGGCGATGTTTACGTCACTACCGAGGACGGCTCGCTTGGCGAGAAAGGCTTCGTTACGAACCATTCAGTTCTGACAAGCCAGAAATTCACTCGTATATCAACCTGCGGACCAAAGCCGATGATGGTTTCGGTGGCAAAATATGCCAAGGCAAACGGAGTGAAGTGCGAGGCTTCGCTCGAGAATATGATGGCGTGCGGTTTGGGCGCGTGCCTGTGTTGTGTTGAAAATACTACTGAAGGACATCTGTGCGTTTGTAAGGACGGTCCTGTTTTTAATATCGAAAAACTACTATGGCAGATTTAAGTGTTAAGTTGGGCGGTCTTGAACTGAAGAATCCGGTGATGACCGCATCAGGAACATTCGGCTACGGATTGGAATTTGCCGATTTTGTTAATCTCGAAGAAATCGGCGGCATTATAATGAAAGGTACAACCATCGAGCATCGCGAAGGAAATCCTTATCCGCGAATGGCTGAGATTCCGATGGGAATGATTAACGCCGTTGGAATGCAGAACAAAGGCGTTCATTATTTTGCCGAGAATATTTATCCGAAGGTTAAGGATATTGATACAAACATGATTGTAAACCTCGGCGGAACAACTCTCGAGAGCTATGTTGAGTGCGCCAAGGTGGTGAACGGATTGGATAAGATTCCAGCTATCGAGCTGAATATCAGTTGCCCGAACCAGCGCAGCACCGGAGGTGGAGGCATGGCGTGGGGCGTAGACCCTGTGAGCGCAGCCGAGGTGGTCGAAGCCGTAAGAAAGGTTTACGACAAGACGCTGATTGTTAAGCTTACGCCAAACGTAACCGACATTGTTAGCATTGCAAAAGCCGTAGAAAGTGCCGGAGCAGACGCAGTTTCGCTTATCAACACGGTTCTCGGAATGGCCATCGACATAGAAAAGCAGAAGCCTGTAATCTCAACAAAGACCGGCGGAATGAGCGGCCCGGCAGTCAAGCCGCTGGCTCTCCGAATGGTATGGCAGGTTGCCCATGCCGTTAATATCCCGGTTGTTGGTCTGGGCGGAATCATGAAGGCCGAAGATGCCATCGAGTTCCTTCTTGCCGGCGCAACGGCGGTAGAGATTGGAACTGCCAACTTCGTCGACCCTGCCGTCACGGTTAAGGTGGCAAAGGGAATAAACGAATATCTCGACCGCAAGGGCTACAAGTCCGTAAACGAGATTATCGGACTTGTTTAAGCCTCTCGAGCATTTGCTCGTAGCCGATTCGGGCTATTTCTTCGGCATGGTCGAAGTTGTAGCTTCCGAATTTGTTTTTCAAGTCAACGTTGACGTAAATGTCTGGTTTATTGAGTTGTAGCGACAGATTAACGTTTGTCCGCATCAGGATTGAGATGCTGTCGTTTATCTGCGACACGTTGTTTCCGAGCGATTTGAAGTTCTCGAGCGTGTTTTCAACAAAACCGCTTAACTTGTTCTTCGATTTTGTCTTTTTCTTCGGAACGACCTCTTCGTTGAAAATCGTTTCGTGATGATAGTTGTCGAGATTTACGGCTACAAGAATATCACCTTCATTTCGGGCTACTCTGTTTAGGGGTAGCCCGTTTGTTATTCCGCCGTCTATCAGCTTCATTCCTTTGTAAGTTACTGGGTGAAAGAACATTGGCACAGAGATGCTTGCTCTGATGGCATCGTAGAGTTTTCCTGTTCTGAAAACATATTCCGAGCCGGTTTTGAGGTCGGTAGCCGATGCGCAGAAAGGAATTTCCAAGTCTTCGATGTTTCTGTCTGGCACTATTTCCTTCATGGCTTCAATGACGCTTTCGCCTTTTAGGATGCCGCTTCTGCCTATCTTGAAGTCGGCGAGCGAGAAAACCTGCTTCTTGTTCAGGTCGAACATCCACTTTTTCACTTCCTCGAGTCCTCCGGCAGCGTAGATTCCTCCAATCAGTGCTCCCATTGATGTGCCGGCTATCGATGTTATCTTGTATCCTTCCTCTTCGAGAGCCTCAATTGCTCCTATGTGCGCATATCCCTTGGCGCCGCCGCTGGCAAGAACCAAGGCTACATTCTTATGCTTGTCTTCGATGTTCATTTTTCAGTTATTGCGTATTTTTCGTTAAATGTTTGCCAAAAATAAACAAAATCCGTTAAAGAAGCAAATATTTTAATATTTTAAAACATAAATCTGCTTTTTATTGATAAAATGTTATTGATTTTGAGAAAAAACGATTTACTTTGCACTCCGACTAAAAAAATAAAAGAAAAAATAACCTGAAAATATAAGAATCATGAGCAAACAGCAAAAGAGATATTTTCTTACAGAAGAAGAGATTCCAACGCAGTGGTATAACATTCAGGCCGATATGGTAAACAAGCCTATGCCTCCGTTGAATCCACAGACAAAAGAGGCTCTGAAGCCTGAGGATTTGTACCCGATTTTTGCAAAGGAACTGTGCCATCAGGAACTTGACCAGACAAATGCCTGGATTGACATTCCTGAGCAGGTGCGCGATATGTACAAGTATTACCGTTCAACTCCGCTTGTCCGTGCCTACGGATTGGAGAAGGCTCTTGGCACACCGGCACATATCTATTTCAAGAACGAGAGCGTTAGCCCGGTTGGTTCGCACAAGTTGAACTCGGCTCTTGCCCAGGCATATTACTGCAAGCAGCAGGGCATAACCAACGTAACAACCGAGACAGGTGCCGGACAGTGGGGAGCAGCACTTTCGTACGCTGCAAAGGTGTTCGGACTCGAAGCTGCTGTATATCAGGTAAAAATCAGCTACAACCAAAAGCCATATCGCCGTCTGATAATGCAGACATACGGTGCGCAGGTAACACCTTCGCCATCAATGTCGACAAAGGCCGGACGAAAGATTCTGACAGAAGACCCGAACAATCAGGGTTCGCTCGGAACAGCTATTTCTGAGGCTATCGAGTTGGCTATAAGCACTCCAAACTGCCGTTATACACTTGGCTCGGTATTGAGTCATGTAACTTTGCATCAGACAGTTATCGGACTTGAGGCAGAGAAGCAGATGGAGAAGGCTGGCGAATATCCTGATGTGGTTATCGGCTGCTTCGGCGGTGGAAGTAACTTTGGCGGAATTGCATTCCCATTCATGCGTCATAATATTCTTGAAGGCAAGAAGACCCGCTTTGTGGCTGCCGAGCCTGCAAGCTGTCCTAAATTGACTCGCGGTGTGTTCCAGTACGATTTTGGCGATGTTGCCGGATATACTCCGCTGCTGCCGATGTTCACTCTCGGACACAACTTCATGCCTGCTAACATTCATGCCGGCGGATTGCGCTATCACGGTGCTGGCGTAATCGTGAGCCAGTTGCTCAAGGATGGACTCATGGAGGCTGTCGATGTTAAGCAGACCGAGACATTCAAGGCTGGCTTGCTGTTCTCTCAGGCCGAGGGAATCATCCCTGCTCCTGAAAGTTGCCATGCAATTGCAGCTACCATTCAGGAGGCAAACAAGTGCAAGGAGACAGGCGAGGAGAAGGTCATCCTCTTCAACCTCTCTGGCCACGGCCTTATCGATATGACTGCATACGACCAGTATCTGTCTGGCTCTCTGCAAGATTTCGAGATTACCGACGAAGATGTATCAAAGAACATCGCAGAGTTGGAAAAAGTAATCTGATTGCGAATAAAAGTTATAAACTGAAAGGTTGCCCCGTTGCGGCAGCCTTTTTTTATTGTCTGACTATCGGATTTCTGAATTATTATTGTACATTTGCCGCAGAAAAATGAATAGTAAAAAATGGAGATTAGAAAAGTAACGGTAGATGATGCCAAGGAACTGCTTGACATTTACGCTCCTTATGTGGAGCAGACTGCAATAACGTTTGAGTATGACGTTCCGTCGGTTAGTGAATTTGTTGAGCGAATAAAGAAAATCAGCAGCAAATATCCTTACATTGCTGCGGTTGAGGACGGAAAAATTGTTGGCTATGCATACGCCAGTGCCTTTAAGGAGCGCGCCGCCTATCAGTGGGCAGTCGAGACTTCGATTTATGTTGATATGCAGAAGAGGCAGAACGGTGTTGGTCGTCAGCTTTACGAAGCCCTCGAACAGCGTTTGAAGGAGCAGGGAATTTTGAATTCAAATGCTTGCATCTCGTACACCGAGGTTGAGGATGAGCATCTTACGAATGGTAGTGTCCGCTTTCATGAAAAGCTTGGCTACGAGTTGGTTGCACACTTCCACAAGTGTGGGAAGAAGTTCGGCAAGTGGTACGATATGGTTTGGATGGAGAAGATGCTTGGCGAGCATAAATAACTTATATCAATAATAAAAAAAGGCATGTCGTTTTTCATCGGCATGCCTTTTTTTTGTTTGTCAGATATTTTTTTTGAGTTAGTAATGCTGCTGAATCAGGAAATATTTATACTTTTGTTCCGTCATAGATGCTGTACTTATCTTTTTTAGTACAAAAAAATCCAATAAAAGTGGCATGTTCTTATTCAACGTAAAACTGATATAATGAAAAAATTAGGATTATCAATCTTGTTGTTACTTTTTGTAACTCCTTTGTTTGCGCAAGACAAACATTACAAGGACTTTGTGCAGTTGCTAAACAATTCGGATACTGCGACAATCGCCTCTTACATTAAAAAGTGGGAGAATGAAAAGGGAAAAACGGCCGATGTCTATGCCGCATGGTTCAACTACTATATTTTGAAGAAGAGAAGTGAGCCGATTCTTTTCACGTCTTCTCAGCCTAAGGGCGAGTCGCTTGCCGTTGTAGATTCAACAGGCAACGCTGTTGCATATTTTGGAGATTTAGGAATGCACAGTGTTAATCTGAATCTTGCCATAAAAACAATAGACGAGGGCATACAGAAGTATCCTGATAGAGTTGATTTGGCTTTTGGAAAGACTCGCATCCTATTTTCGTGCGGTGAGTATGATATGGCTCTGAAAGAACTTCACAGGGTTCTTGACCGTTCCGTAGAAAACAATAATAGGTGGAAATGGTCGGGCGACGAGGCTATTCAAGATGGAATGACTATGTTAACGGATTCATATCAGCAATATTTTGCAGAATTGTATGATGACAAGTTGGATTCGTTGGCAATGGCTCTCGTGGACGATTTTCTTGCGCATTATCCCAAAAGTGTGTATTTTCTAAATAACAAAGGTGCTCTTTTGGCTATGAGTGGAAACGAAAAAGAGGCACTTGGCTTTTTTGAGAAAATTCATGTAATAGACCCTTCGGATGAAATTGTAATAAGCAACATCGCATTCCTCAACAAGAAATTTGGAAACAAAAAGGAAGCAAAAAAATACTACAAAAAACTGCTTGGAAGCAAAAACGAGGAATTGAAATCAGCCGCGGAGGAAGCGTTGAAAGATTTATAATAAACAGAAACGAGGAAGCCTTAAAAAAGCTTCCTCGTTTTCTTTATTGAATGTTAATTGTTTGTTAGTGTGCCTTGCGCCTTCTGATATGCTATGTAGTTGAGATAGAGTTGGAAATAGCTCTCAACCTTTGTCTCGTAGGCCTTTTGCCATAGAGTCTGTGCTTCGAGATAGTTCGAAAGAGTTTCCATTCCAACATCGTATGACTTCTTGCTCATTCGCATATTTTCGGCAGCCTGCTCGAGCGATTTTTCTGCCAGCTCAGCCTCGAGCTTAGCCTCGTCGAGTTTGTTGGCGCATTGTGCAAGTTCAAGAGTCATCTTCTCGTTGAGATCGTTCTGCTCAATCTGCGCCTGTTCGTATTCGAGTTTGGCAGCCTTAAGCTTGTTTATTCGCTCGCCAAAGTGGAAAATCGGAATCGTTACGTTCACCAGTCCGCCCAACGCCTTGTTGTCGAGAATCGTTTTGTTGCTGAATTCTCCGCCATAGAAATAGTTTGCCGTTCCGATTAACGATACTTTTGGCAGAAGTTCGCTGCGCACGAGCTTTACGTTCTGCTGGGCTACTTCTACCTTTTTGCTAAGCATCTGATATTCTGGACGTGCTGAGATGTCTTGCGTGTTGCTTGGCTGATAGCTGACTGACGGATATTCGCTAACCACCTTTACGTCTGATGTCAGAGGCTTGCCGATGTAGTGGCAAAGGTTCATCGTTGCCAGACGGATGCCGTTCTGAGCCTTGCGCATCTGCAACTCGCTCTCGTTTAGCTTAACCTTTACTTTCAGCAGGTCGTTCTGCGTAGCCATTCCGTGGTTTACCGCGCTCTGTACGTTGCGCTGAAGCTCGAGCAGAAGTTCGTTGTACTGCTTGGCAACCTTTTCGAGTTCCGAAGCCTTTACTAGTTTGGCGTAGGCATCGTCGGTTTGTACAATCACCTCGCTTTCGGTAAGGCTGTGGCTTGCCTGAAGAGCCTCCTTCTTAAGCTGGTACATCTTGTATCCGGCCGTGATTTTTCCGCCCATATAGATTGGCTGCTTTACTATCACGCCGGCCTGATAAAGCTGATGCAGATTGTAGGTGAGGTCGGGCGCAGGAATGGTCATCGGCAGTCCCGACATGGTTAGGAATGTGTTGAGCATCTGCGTCATGTCGCCTATTTTTATGCGGTCGGACAGATCGCCTTTCATTGTCGAGAAGTGGGCATTTCCCATCACCGAGATGTCGGGCAGAAAGTTGCCCTTCATGCTCTTTATCTGCAAGTCGGCAATGGCAATCTTCTTGTCCGAAGCGGTTATCTGCTTGTTGTTTTGCAGAGCCATCTCCCTGCACTGCTTAATGTTGAGCGTTTCTTGTGCCGAAAGCTGTGCCGATGCAAGCAGTGCGAGTGCAAATATACTTAAGTATTTCATTATTTGTCAGTTTTTTTGATGTTGAAGAAAAGCGCGTAGAGCACTGGCATGAACAGAAGTGTGATGCATGTGCCCACGAACAGACCGCCCATGATTGCGGCAGCCATTGAGCCGAACATGGCATCAGACAGCAACGGAATCATTCCGAGGATTGTGGTGAGCGATGCCATAAGCACTGGGCGGAATCGGCTCATCGCACTGTTTACCAGAGCGTCTATCGGAGCAGAACCGTTGTTCAGTTCGAGCGTAATCTCGTCGATAAGCACGATGCCGTTCTTTATAATCATACCTATGAGTCCGAGCGTTCCGACGATGGCAACAAAGTCGAATGCCTTGCCTGTAACGAGCATTGCTGACACAACGCCAATCAGTACGAACGGTATTGAGCAGAAGATAATCGTCGGCTTGCGGTAATCCTTGAACAGCATGATAAGTATGGCAATCATCAGAATTATTGCCATCGGGAAGTTCTTGAACAGATACTTCATGCTCTTGTCGCTCGCCTCCTTTTCGCCCTGCCATCTAAGGCTGTAGCCCTTTGGCAGCTCTATGCGAGCCAGTTTCTTCTCTATTGCCTGACGTGCCTTCTCTGTTTCTATTCCCGAAGCAGGCGAGCACTGCATTCTCAGGCATCGCTGTCCGTTCCATCTTGGCACAACCGGAGTTTCCCACTTAACGTCCACGCTCTTTGCAATCTGGTCGAGTGGGGTTGAACTCATTACGGCCTCGATGATGTCTTGCTTCTCAAGATTTCCGGTCTTAATCTGCAACAGAAGGTTCTTGTCGAGCACTCCTGTGAGCGACGGCATTGTTGAGAACACCTGAACGTTGTTAAGATTCTCGATGGCATTGCCGTTCGAATCGAGAGTCTTGACGTAGATTGAGTTCTTGTGAATGCCTTCGTAGAACGAGCCGATTGGCAGTCCGCCGGCGGCAGAAAGCAACGACATGCTCACGTCGTTTCGGCTCAGGTTTAGTGCTCGAGCCGCGCTCTGATCGTACTCAACGGTTATGTTCGGAACTTTTGGTGCCCAGTCTGATGTGATAAGGCAGACTTCCGGACTTTCTTCCATAATCTTGCGGCAACTGTCGGCAAGTTGTGTCAATACGCCGGGATCAGGACCTACAAACTGAGCCTCTATAGGGTATTTCTTGAACATCAGGTTGTATCTCTTCAGCTTGACGTATGCGTCGGGATAGTGCTTGTTGAGGTACTGCTGGATGCTGTCCATGTTCTCGATGAGCGCTTTGGCACTCTTGAAGTCGATAATCAGCTCGCCGTACGATACCGATGGGGTAGCGATGCTTCGCACAAGGTTGTATCGTCCCGGAGTTCCGCCGATTGAGGCTGTTATGTGCGTAATCTCATCTCGCGTCTTCAGATATTCCTGAATGCTTTGGAGGTCTTTCTCTATTCGGGTGTAGTTTGTGCCCTCCGGCAGCTTGTACTCCATGTAAAGCTGGTCGTAGGTCATATCAGGGAAGAACTTCTGCTTCATCTTCGTGTAGCCGAAGATTGAGAGCAGCAGCAGTCCGACCATTGCAACGGTGAACACAAGGCGGTGCGACAGTCCGAACAGCAGAATCTTGCGCAGATAGTCGTAGCCCTTGCCTGTGTAGGCATCGAAGTCAGATTTCTCGTTATGCTCTTCGTCCTCAATATTCTCGTTGTCGTCTACAAAATCAGCATCTGTGGCATCTTTGTCCTTGTCTTTCTTTTTCCACTTGATGTATCGGCTTGCCATCAGCGGAACGTGCGTGAGGGCGAGCAGCCAGCTGAGCGATAGCGACACGGCGAGCACGATGAAGAGGTCGCGCGTGTAGACACCGGCAGTATCTGGCGACATGAAGATTGGCAGAAAGGCAATGATGGCAATCATTGTTGCGCCAAGCAGCGGCATGGCTGTCTGCTTTCCAATGTCGGTCAGAGCCTCGAACTTAGATTTTTCTGGATTCTTGCGGTCGATAAGGATTCCATCTATAATAACGATGGCATTATCAACCAACATTCCCATTGCAAGGATGAATGCGCCGAGCGATACTCGCTGCATTGTTCCGCCGGCGGCAGAAAGGAACAGGAACGAGCCGCAGACGGTAATCAGCAGGCTTATTCCGATGATGATTCCGCTCTTGATGCCCATTGCGAACATCAGGATGAGGATAACGATTGCGATTGACTCGATAAGGTTGATGAGGAATGTGCCGAGGGCATCGTTCACTCTGTCTGGCTGGAAGAACACCTTGTGGATGTTTATTCCGGCTGGCAGACGCGATTCTTGCAGCTCGTTTATCTTCTTCTCAACCTCTGCGCCGACCTTGACGATGTCGGCTCCGCTGGTAGGGGCAATCATAAGTCCGAGCGAGCGGTTGCCGTCGTAGAACATCTCGTTTCTTGTTGGCTCGGCATATCCTGTGGTTATCTGGGCGATATCCTTTAGTCTTAGCTGGTCGTTCTCATGACCTTGGATAATCATGTTGCCAATGTCGTCAATGCTCTTGAAGCGATCGCTCACGGTAACGCGTATGCGGTTGTCGCCGTTGTCAAAATATCCGCTGTAAGTAGTCTTGTTCTGGCCGTTAAGCGTCATCAGCACCTCAATCTGCTTTACGCCGAGGTTTGCCATTCTGTCTTGCAGAAGCGAGATGTATATGCAGTCGGAGCGTTTTCCGTAGATGTCAACGCGGTCAACGCCGTCCATGTTCATTACCTCTCTCTTCACAAGTTCGGCATAGTCGGCAAGCTCGCGGTCGGCAAGTCCGTCGCCGGTGAGGGCGTAGAACATTCCGAACACATTTCCGAAGTCGTCGCGCACCTGAGTCGAAACGCCGTCAGGCAGTTTTGTCGTGGCATCGCTGACCTTTCGTCGCAGAGCGTCCCAGCACTGCTCAACGTCATCGTTGGCAACGGTGGTGTTCAGTTCTACGGTGATGATTGCCATATCGTTGTAAGAGTAGCTCTCCACGCTCGATACGTTAGGCATGGTGCGGATGCTCTTCTCAAGGATGTCGGTGGCTTCGAGCTCCACCTGATGTGCGTCTGCTCCCGGATATACGGCTACCACGAGAGCTTGCTTTACTTTTACTTCCGGGTCTTCCAGCTTACTCATCTGCCATGCAGCCAGAAGGCCTCCGCAGATAAGTATGGCTATCAGGAAGTAGACCAGATTCTTGTTTTTAAAAGCCCAACTACTGAAATCCATTATAGCAATCCTCCTACGTTAGTTTGTGAATTAGTCTTTACAGGCTCAACTGTCTCGCCGTCGCTTATGTGGTGAACGCCGAACTTGACAATTTGGTCGCCATGCTGAAGTGTGCTGCTTGTAACTACGCACTTTCCGTTGCTCAGGAGTCTCTTAATCTCAACTTCCTTCTGCTCAACCTTCTTTGTGTCGTTGTTGAACGTAAACACATAGCTCTTTCCGTTCTCCTCTTTCAGGGCTGAGTTTGGAACAGTAAGCTTTGCAGCTCCGTCTTCGTTGCTGAAGATGCTTACCGTAGTGTTCATGCCCGGCGATGGCATTGGGTTGCCGTTAGCCAAGAGCTGAAGGCGCACGGTGTATAGCTGGTTTGTATTGGCGTTCTGGCTTATGTTGATAAGCTTCAGATGGTATACAACGCCCGGATATGAATCGAAAGTACACTGATATCCGCTGAAAGTGTTTCGCTTTGTGTAAGCTCGTGCCGGAATGTTAATCTCTACCTCCGGAACTCCATTGCTCATCATTGTAACTACTGGCATTCCTGCGGCAACAATCTCGTGGCTGTCGAAATAAACCTTCTTTATGCTTCCGCTGAATGGTGCATAGAGATAGGTATAGCCAAGCTGATCTTTGTGATGCTTGTATTTTGCTGTAATCTGCTTCAGACCGTAAACAGCCTTGTCGTTATTGTTGGCTGTCGTTCCGTTTTCCTTGTACAGTTCCATAACTCGCTCGCATTCAGCCTTTACCTGACTGTATTCGGCCTCTGTCGCGTCGAGCTGAATCTGATAGTCTGTCGGGTCAATTCGCGCAATGAGCTGTCCTTGTCTCACCTGCTGACCTTCGCTGACATAGTTCTTCAAGATATTGCCAGCCACCTTGAACGACAGGTTTATCTCTTCTGATGCCTTTACTTTACCCGGATATTGCATGCTGTTCTGACTGTCGGCATTCGTTACAACATCCAGCTGAACCATTTTGGCAACTTTAGGGTTGCTCTCCTTTTTACCACAAGCTGTGAGTACTAATCCCATAGCAATAAACTTAAATAGAAAAGATACTTTCATACTATCTGTGAGTTTATAAGATTATCCAGAAAAATAATTAAAAATCTCTGCGAAGATAAACATAATATTTAACATTTGAAAGCTAAAAAATTGTAAAAATGGCTTCTAAAAGTATTATTCTTATTCGAAAAGTACAAAAAAATGTTAAAATTTATTGCCGATACTTTTATATTTGTTCTATATGTATTATTTTTGTGTCGAATTGTAGAATCAAAACAAATTGTATGTTAGCAGAGAGATTACCATTTTATTTTGTTTTGCTAAATGGCAACAGTGCGGTTGGTGTAACAAAGGAGATTTCTGATGGTGACTTTGTTTCTACCATAGGCTTGTGCGGATTTCTCATCTGTCTTGAGGGCGAAATCAGAATCTCGCACGACGGCACAATCTATAAGATGAAGAGGGGAGATGTGTATCTTAACACATCGTCTATCATATTGCGCCTGCTCAGCCGCAGCGCGAATTTCAGGGGAGTGATTCTTATTTCGAGGGTCGATTTCGTCATCTCGCTCGTCCACAAGGCTACGAGTCCGCAGAATATTCTTTACATCCGCAGCAATCCGTGTATCTCTCTTGCGCCCGACGCTTTCGACAAGTTCAAGAGTCAGGTGCTCGATTTGTACGACAGCATTGGCAGCGACCGTTTCTTGGACAACGAGAACCAGACAGCTTTGCTTCTTGTCGAACTGATGAAGGCAAAGGCGCAGTGCATCTGCTACGAACTGTTCTTGCTCTTCTTCGGAAACCATCCAGTGAAGCCGCTCGAACTGAGCCGTGCCGACGAGATTTTCCATCAGTTCATGCTCGACCTGAATGCACATTACAAAACTGAGAGAAAAGTTGAGAAATATGCTGAAATGCAGAATCTTACGCCGAGATATTTCTCTAAGCTGATAAGAGACCGAAGCGGATTGTCGCCTGTTCAGTGGGTAGACCAGACCATCATTGCCGAGGCAAAGCAAGTGCTTGAATCAACATCTATGTCGATAAAGCAGGTTGCACTCGAATTTGGCTTCAGCAACCAGTCGTTCTTCGGAAAATATTTCCGTCAGCACACGGGAATATCTCCGTTCCAGTATCGCAAGCGAAATGCCAGATAGGAAAGGTCAGTCGTTGAGGTAGAATTTCTCAACGGCAAATGCAACGCCGTCTTCTTCGTTCGACAGAGTTACATAGTCGGCAGCTTCTTTTACCACGTCCTGAGCGTTAGACATGGCAACGCCAAGACCTGCATACTGAATCATTGTAAGGTCGTTGAATCCGTCGCCGCAGGCAATCATCTCGTCCTTTGTCATTCCAATCTTCTCGAGCAGAATGGCAAGGCACTTGGCTTTGTCAATTCCCATCGGAACGAGTTCGAGGAAGAAAGGCTCCGACCTGAAAACGTTCATCTTGCCTTTCAAGTGTTCGAACATCTTTTTTTCGAGCTTTGCAAGCGGTTCTGGGTCGCCAACTATCAGACATTTAGGCAGTTCTTCTTCAACGGCATCGAGCCAGTTTTCTACTTTCATGCTCTTCATCTTGTTGAGCATTACTTCGTATTCAACGTACTTGTCCGAAGGATTTTCGCAGAAGACATATTCGTTCTTGTACGAAAGAATCTGAAAATCGTTGTCCTTTGCGCATTTATATAGATATGGTAGAAGCGAACTGTCGAGAACATTCTGATACAGAACCTCGTCGTTGGCAAGATTGATGATTTTGCCGCCGTTGTACGACAGAATATAGCCTCCGTATTGCTTCAGATTCAGTTGCTCGGCAAGTGGCATTATTCCGAAAGTCGGTCTGCCCGAAGCCAATACAATCTTCAGTCCTTTCTGCTGTGCTTTTTCGAGAACCGAAAGAGTGCGTGGCGTAATTTCCTTTTTCTTGTTGGTGAGAGTGCCGTCGAGGTCGAGCACCAGAATCTTGTATTTACTCATTGTTGTCCGATTGTCCTGCGGCGCGCAGGATTAGTGTTGTTGCGCCGAGTGTGAAGATAGCTCCGTCTTCGAGTCTTACCTGTTCCTTGTTTCCAAGAATGTCGTTGTTGTAGAACACGCCTACCGCGCTTTTCGCATCGCGCAGATTGTAGACGAGTTCGCCGTTTTTGTTGCGCTTTACGTTTATGATGCAGTGGCGGAAATCAACGCTCGGGTCGGTTGTCTCGATAGGGCAGTTGATGTTTGTGTCGCGGTTGAAGCGTCCAATCTCGTTGTCGCCCTCCCGTAGCGGAATAACCTGCTTGTATGCAAACTGATTCTCGATGACAACGATGCTGCCGAAAGCCTCTTTGTTCTCCTGCTCGTCAAGTTGCTCTTCCTTGCGTGTGGCTTTTAGCTTAGACACACCAATTCGTATGCTGAATTGTTTGTTACACTCATCGCATACGAACACAAGCGACTGACCGTCTTTGTATTTGGTCTCGTCGAACAGAATATAGTTCTGACATTTAGGACACCTTACTCTCTTCATCTTATTCTTGCTTTAGAACCCAAGAGTCGGCGAAATATTTGTTTTCGCGCAACTTCTTCTGTTCATTCAAGGCTGCCTCTTTTGAAGGATAGCTGCCGTAAACAACTCTGATGATGTTATTGCTTTCGTAAAGGTGTGTCTTCTTGAATCCTTCGCTCTTCAGTTCCTCGACAAACTTCAGTGCCGATGTGCGTGGAACTGCGCTTGCCACAACAACGCAGTATTTCTCGTCAGAGATGGTAGCCTCCGCAGTAGCAGGAGCGGCTACGGCTGTTGCGTTTGTGTTCTGGCTTGCTGCAACATTCTGCTTTGGAGCAACGCTGATTGCTGGTGCGGCGTTTACCGTCTCCATTGGCTGCTCAATGCTGATGATGGCTGTTGCGAGTGATTTATCCTTGATTGCGTCGAACAGCTTTCCTTGGTTGTTCGATGCGTAGTATGCTTTGTTTACATAAGTGTTTTCAACCTTGTCTGGAACAAGGAAGAAAAGCAGAATAGCAGCTGCTACGGCAACTGTATTTCTTATCCAACTCAATTTCAAATTGATGTTTATAGATTTGTTCTTGTCGTCGCTGCCAGCCTCTGGCTTCACGATTGTGAATACAGACTGGTGTGCAGCCTTGCCCTCGTTCTTCTTGGCTGGCTGTACAGTAACGTTTCTTCTTGGCGCGATTTCCTCTGTTTCAGCAACGTCAGAAAGTGCCTTCATCTCAAAAGAGCTGAATCCGTATAAATATGGTGAGAGTGCTCCAGCCTGATTTGGAGTAAAGCTGTAAACACCGTTTATATTCATTGAAAGTGTGCCGATGCCGTTAAGTTCGTATTCGCCTTCCTTGCGCAATACTTCGATAAGTTCATTAACTTCTTCTTCAACTCTTTTCGTTGCCTCGGGAAACGAATCGTCGTACGTTTCCATGTATGATTGCACGAGCAGTCCGTCGTTCATGCTCAAGTGTGCATTAAAGCCGATTGTGCGGCTTGGTGGGAGAAACAGGTTCTCCTCTTCAACACGACGCGCCGACACATGTTGTGCCAGAAAGCCTCCCAGCCCCGGCACAATAACGCAGTCGTTTGTCAACAATAAGACCTCAATATGTCTTGCTAAATTTATCATGCTGCAAAATTATAATAAAAAATCCACATTCCACCATATTATTGAACAAAAAATCCTATTTTTTTTGACTATAATATTGCCGTTTGTTTTTTTTTTCTACCTTTGCAGAAAAATAAGACGAGATAGCATTTTGCGTTTACAGATTGTTTGTTCCGCCTTAAATAAAAGAAGATGAAAATATTAAACTTTTTTTCAGGTTTAGCAACTGTTTTTTGTGTAGTTTCCTGCTCTTCGGACAAAGTGACGAAAAAGTCGGGAGAAGACGAGGAGGCAAAAAAACTTTTTCAGGGAGTTTGGGTTGATGATGACACCGAGGAGGCCATTTTTCAGGCCAAGGGCGATTCTATATTTTACCCGGACGGTTCTGTTGCACCTGTTTACTTCGAGATTGTTGGTGATACACTTGTTTTTAAGGGCGGAACAGAAACGCATTACAAGATTGATAAGCGTACCGAAAACGTGATGTGGCTACATTCTCTCAATGATGATGTCCTGAAACTGCATAAGTCTGATAGTGAAGAAGATATAGTGCAATTCAAGAGCAGCTCATATTCTCCGAAAATTTATACCGAGGTAACAAAGCGCGATACGGTACTGAACTTCAACAACGAGCGTTACCACTGCTATGTGGCTGTGAATCCGACGAAGAAGAAGGTTGTCTGCACTTCGTATTCGGCCGAGGGACTGAGCGTCGACAACATCTATTACGACAATGTGATAAACATCTGCGTATATCACGGAACACAGTGCCTTTACAAAAAGGATATTCACAAGGAAGACTTCAGCAAGATGATTCCGTTGCAGTTTATAAAGAGCGCGATTCTGAGCGACGTAGTGTTTGCCGGAATAGATTCCAAAGGTTGCAAGTTTGATGCAACAATCTGTGCACCAGAGGGCTCGAGCTGCTATATGGTTGAAATAACCGTGGGTTTCGACGGCAAGTCTTCGAGCGAACTGCTTGAATATTGATGTTGCTGAAAATAAGACCGAAAGACTGCAAAAACTATAAACCTAAATAATAGCTGTATGAAAAAAAATACAACATTGGGCAGGCTGCTAATCGTAACGATAGTGTCTGCCTTTTTTGCTGTTGATGGGCTTTGCCAGACTAAGCCCAACATGCTAGACTTCGATTATAGCCAGATTTTTGATCTAAGAAATCCTCTTGGCTATATCGGGAAAAATTACCAGAGGCTTTACATGTACTTTGACACCATTTACAAGGACACAAACGATGCTTCGCGCTACATTGTAAAGGGGGTAAGTAGGGTGAAACAGAATCTTTGCCGGTTTAATGGCTACATTAAGATTGACTCTGTAGTAGTGGACAATAGGGAGGATTCTTATAGATCGGGCGACGACTTGACACCCCGTTTTACTGCTTATGCAAAGTATGAGTTTAAGGAAGATGCCGCGCAGAAAGGCTCGGGAGTCTTTTCAGGAAAATTCTGGAGTGCCATCTATCTGTATAAAAATAAAGCTGTTTGTTACGATGATTTAGAGTGGGGAGCAGACTCATATTGCAACAATCAATTTGAGGGAACATGGACTTCTTATCGCACAAAAGCAAAGAAAAAGGCAAATTTTGGAGATTATCGCATCCCTGATTCTTCGGGCTTGGATGGTGGAGCGGCTGAATTTATGCCTTATGGTGGCGAAGGCTGGGGTACTTATCGTAATATGTATTCTAATTTTGGAGAAAAAGAGATTTCCGACGATTTAGTTCAGGCTGCAACGGCTGAGGAGCAGCGTGAATGGTGGAAAGGTGAGAAGGAAAATATTGTAACGTGGAAGACGCGAAAAACTAAAGGGGAACCTTGCAGTGTTGATATTTACAGAAACGGAAAATTCCTTCAGACTTTGAAGACAAAGGTTGACTGTTTGTATAGGATTAAACAAAGTGATTTTAATTATGATGGCTTCAGGGATATTCTGATAAGTCCGGAGTATGATTCAAAACGCTTTGTGTATCTGTGGTCTCCCAAGTCGGGAAAATATGCAGAAGCTCCTGAGTTTGAGAAGGTTGATTTTACTGATTTTTATGAACGGGCGAACTGTGTTGTAGGTATAAAGCAAGTCAGTCATCATGACGTAAAGGAGTATATTATGTACAAATTGCTTGACGATAAGTTCGTTTTATATAGCACGCTTGTGAAAAGGCCGTATGACAGCGTATATTGTGAACAGATAATCTACAATCAGAAGGGAGAGGTTGTTGACAGAAAGAAAAATCCGAAATATGATGATCTTTTTGGCTATTGGAAATCTCTTTTTTCGGAATAATGAAATGGGGAGCTAACAATAAAAAAACATCTCGCAAAAAGAATAGAATCTTTCTGCGAGATGTTTTTATTGCTTGTTTTCAGCGCCGTTTGGCTTGTTACCGGCTGGCTTTGTGTGCGGTTTGCTGCCTTGTGGCTTTCCGCTTCTGCCTTTTGGGTGAGGCTTTCCGCCACCTTGACCGCCATTTGGCTTTGGCTTGTTGCCGTTGCCCTTTCCGTTGCGGTTGTTAGGCTTGCCGTAGCTCTTTCTTCTTCCGCGGCCTTTCTTTTCGGGCAACGGCTTGTATTCCGGCGTTTCACCAAATTCGGCAGGCACGGGCGTTTTCTCAACCTCCTTCTCAATCATCTTCTCAATCAGGCGGAAGCGAATCTGGTCGTCTTCGCTAACGAGGGTGATGGCTGCTCCGTCGCGGTTGGCGCGGGCCGTTCGGCCTATGCGGTGAACGTAGTCTTCGCTGTCGCGTGGAACATCGTAGTTTATGACGAGCGTGATGTCGTCGATGTCGATGCCTCGCGAAACGATGTCGGTAGCCACGAGAATGTCGATATGGTTGTTCTTGAAGTCGCGCATAATCACGTCGCGTTCGGCCTGTTCAAGGTCTGAGTGCATCTCGGCGGTGTTTACGTGCATCTGCTTAAGCGTGCGCGTAACCTCCTTGACCTTCTGCTTTGACGATGAGAAGATGATGACTCGCTTAGGGTCGTCTCTCTTTATTATGCTCTTCAGAATCTTTATTTTTTGCGGTTCGTAGCAGATGTAGGCTGTCTGCTTAATCTTCTCGGCAGGCTTTGAGTTGGCAATCTTCACCTCCTTTGGATTGTGCAGGATGTTTTTTGCCAGCTCGTGGATTTTTGGCGGCATTGTTGCCGAGAACATTATCGTCTGACGGTCTTTCGGAGTGAGCTTGATGATGCTCATGATGTCGTCGTAGAAGCCCATGTCGAGCATGCGGTCGGCCTCGTCAAGAATGAAGAACGATACCTGCGAGAGGTCTACGTTTCCAAGTTTTATGTGGCTCAGAAGTCGTCCCGGAGTGGCAACGATGATGTCGGCTCCAAGCTGAAGGCTCTTCACCTCGTTGTTGTAGCGGTCGCCGTCGTTTCCGCCGTAGATGGCAATGCTTGTAAGGTCGTTGTAGTACGAGAATCCCTCGAGCTGCTGGTCAATCTGCTGGGCCAGTTCGCGTGTTGGCGACATTACAATGCAGTTTATGGCATGTTCGGGATATGAATATCGGCATAGCTCGCTGATTACGGGCAGCAGATAGGCGGCAGTCTTTCCTGTTCCTGTCTGTGCCACGGCAATAAGGTCGTGTCCTTCTAAAATTATAGGTATAGATTGTTCCTGCACGGGTGTGCAGTGTTTGAATTTCATTGCGTCGAGTGCGTCGAAAACGCAATCTTCCAAATCTAAATCGTAAAAATCCACAGTGTCGTAATGTTTTGTTCTTTGTAAAAATGTGCACAAAATTATGAAAAAATATTTAAATATACTCAATTATAGGCGGTTATAATATAATTTAAATTGTACAGAAAAGTGACAAATGTCAAGAATTGTGTTCGAAAACATACTTTTTATACCAAAACATCTTTGATTTATGCTATAAAACATTATCTTTGCCACGGGTTTCACTGATACTGCGAAGACATTTGATTGTGTTTTCTGGGATAATTAACGTCCAGACGCGAAACCATGGCTGCGGTCAGGCTGGATATGTATAACTAAAGTTTTTTATTTTGAAAAGAGTTAGATGGATTTTTGTTCTGTTGTTGTTCACGACATTTATCTCGTTTGTAGGTAAGGATCACGAAATCTCCGGATTGAAGGTTGGCGAGATTGCTCCCGACTTCGTGATAAGTCCGGCAGGTAGCGAAAAAATGAACTTGACAGACTTAAAGGGCCACTACGTATTAGTAAGTTTCTGGGCAAGTTACGATGCAAAATCAAGATTGCAGAACGTACGTTGCAGTGACGCCGTGAAAGGGCTTGGTTCGGAAATAAAAATGGTGTCTGTATCGTTTGATGAGTATTCATCAATTTTTGATGAGGTGGTAAAGAAAGACAGACTCAACAAGAATTTGAGTTTCGTTGATACAAAAGGCACTCATTCGCCTTTGTACCGCAAGTATTATCTCGGTCGTAATTTTCACAATTATCTCCTCGACAAAGAGGGCAGGGTTATTGCTTGCGATGTAGCTGCCGAACAGATAAAGACATATCTCGACTAATCTGTTTCTGAAATAAGAAGGGAGTCATCACACAAAATGATGACTCCTTCTTTTTTTAACTCTTGAAAAAACGTGTTTCTATTATGAAGTATATAATTGTTTCTGACATTCACGGCAGCATCGCGGCGCTCGACAAGGTGCTTTCTTTCTTCGAGAAAGAGAAAGGCGATATGCTGCTTATCTTGGGCGATATTCTTAACTACGGACCTCGCAACCGTATTCCCGGCGATATAAATCCGGCAGCCATTGTAGAGAGGCTCAACGCCATGGCCGACCGTATTGTGGCGGTGCGCGGAAACTGCGACAGCGAGGTTGACCAGATGCTACTCTCGTTTCCGATGATGGCCGACTATACCATCGTGGTGGACGAAGGCAAGAAACTCTTTCTTACGCACGGACACAAGTACGGCGAGATATCGCTTCCGCTTGGGGCTGATGCCTTGTTCTGCGGTCATACGCACTTGTGGAAGCTTGAGCGCAATGCCGACGGGCTGCTTGTGTGCAACACTGGCTCTGTAACCTTCCCGAAGGGCGGAAACGTGCCGACTTTTGCCGTGCTGAGCAACGGCGAGGTTTCTATCCGCCAGCTCGACGGCTCGGTTCTGAAGGCCGAAAGACTTTGATTATTTCTTCGTATTGATACGTCTGTCCGGCTTAATTTCGATAATATTCGTTACCTTGATAGCGGAATATATATTGTATAAACCGCAAAACGAAAAGGCGTTTCAATGACTAAGAATAATAAAACAAATGCAGAATCGGCTTTGAACTGATTCTGCATTTGTTTTTTGTTACTTTTTGTGTTGCTCATAAAACAGAATAGCATTGCAGATGTTTTATGTTTTGTCTGGAATATTCTCCAGAATGTCATAAATTTCTTGCGGAGCTTTAAAGCCGTAATATTTTACGCCCTTTCGTTTTCTGCCCGAATTGGGCCGAGAACCGCCCCGGTTTTTCTTGTTTTCTGCTTCCATCGTTTCTAAATTAAGTAAGATTTGACTATCTTTGCAGCAAACCGAAAGAAAAAAGTAGTTTTAAGAGTTTTGGAAGTGCTGATTCCCGAACTCAAATAAAAAGGATAGTAACTACTTGAAAAAGTGGAATTTCACATCAAATGTGAAATTGAAAGTTACAAACTCGAACGAAATCTGAAATTTACTTTTTATCTTCTTTCGTTTTTTTATTTTTAATTGACTGACTTTTGACTGGCTGGCGGCTACCTTCGCCAAATAATGATAAGTAGGTACGGCTTATGTGTGGCTTGGGTGCGGCTTGGATGTGGCTATGCATAAGCTACCTTATGGCTTGCTTGCCCGTATCTTCCCCGAACCTTCCCCGTAGCTACTCCGTTCCTACCCCGTACCTTCCTCATACCTTGAAGTTGCTTTTGGGGACTCTTTTCTGCATAACGATTCTTTATTTTGCATATTGTTGCAGAATTACTTATGTCGAACTCGCATATTGATGAAAATAAAAAAGGATGCCAAAAGCATCCTTTTTATGTATCTGTCTGAATTACAGAGAGAATTCATCTGAATATTTTAACCAAATGATTACTTTCCGAAAAGAATCTTGCGGTCGCGCTCGATGGCCGGAGCAACAATATCCTCGGGCACGAAACGCCAGTTGTTGTTGGCCTTCGGAGAGATGTGCTTCATCTGTCTCAACTCGTTGATGAGACACAGACGCTGGTCGGTATCGGTGCGGAAGAGAATGCGCGAATCGAGGCTGTCCTTCGGGATGCCTGCGCCCTCGGTTATGAGCGCGCCTCCGCCGTTTCCGCGATACGAGTTCATTGCAACCTTGTACCATGCGTTAGGGTCGAAAGACTTGCCGTTGCTCATGCGCAGGATTCTGATTTTCTGTCCTCTCGGCTTCGTAACATCTACTTCGTAGTCTATTCCGGCGGCAGAATCGAAGTTGAACATCGGATTTTTCAGCCCCATGCCTCGCGTGTTGTTAGGGTCGTCGTTGAACAGAAGAAGATGGTCGTCAGAAGACTTCATCTGGTTTGTCCACAGCGAGTAGCTCATTTCCAGATGGTTGCGTATCTCTTCGCCCTTCATCTTCAGAACATACAGCTTGTTCTCGTACTTGTAGAGGTTGAACATGTCGCACATCGTAACGATGCCTTTTCTTATCGTTGCGTTGAATCGGAGCGGAGCGTTGAACGACACGTCTGCGCCGGTTATCTTCAGCTGCATGTTGTGTATCAGGTCGCCAAAAGCCGATGAGCCGAAGTAGTATTCGTACATGTACATGTCTGAGTCGAACTCGGCGATTTTCTCGTTGATGTATGAGTTGAGGGTGGCAATCTCGCCCGAGAAATGCTCCATGAAGTCGCTGTCAATCTCGTAGTTAGCCATGTCTACGAGTTTCGTCTCGATATGCTTGTCTACGACTTTCTTGCCGCTCATTCGCACCTTTACGGTTATCTCTGCCACGTTCTTGGCATCGTTGCCCGGATTGGCTATGTGAACGATTTTTCCGTCGGAATTTGTTATTGTCGATTTGAAAGGGTTGTGGTCGTGTCCGTAGAAGATGAAGTCGAATCCCGGAACCTGCTCGGCAACGATTTTTGTAACGTTCTCCTTGTATTCGTCTGTTACGATTCCGCCCTCAAGACCAGAGTGGAAGATGCCCACGATGATGTCGGGATTTTCGGTCTTCTTTACGATATCCACCCATTTCTTTGCCGAGCTTACCATCTCGTCGAAGTGTATTCCTTTCCAAACATCGTGGCTCAGCCAACTTGGAATGGCCGATGTAAGCATTCCGATTACAGCTATGCGAACGCCGTCGCGCTCAATCATGATGTAGGGCGATGTGTAAGGCTTTCCGGTGGCATCTGAAATTACGTTTGCGCCCAGAACAGGACATTTCAAGTCAGAAATCCACTTGTCGTAAACCTTGTACGAAGCCTCGATGTCGTGATTGCCGAAGGTCTCGGCATCGTATTTGAGATAGTTGATGATGCCTGCCGCGATGTTTATCTCGTTGGTGCGCAGATAGTTCCACAGATAGTTTGTGGGCTGTCCTTGCAGAATGTCGCCGTTGTCGAGAAGAATGAGACGGTTACCGTATTTGTTTCGTTCAGCCCTGACGTAGCTGCTCACTCTTGCCATAGAGCCGTGTGCGTCTTCCTTGCTCAGATAGTTTGTGGGGAAGAACATTCCGTGAACATCGCTCGTTTCGACGAACTTCAGTTCGACTGTCCGGGTGCCCTTTGCGCTAAGTGAGAATGATGCAGCCAACATAGTTAGCAGTAATACAATTTTTTTCATTTTTTCGCTTTTAACCTTATAATTTTATTCTGTTGCATTGTTCCGTTTTCTCTTTTTGTAGCATTTTGAATAATTGCACAGACCGCACGAATAGTCGAGATGCCTTACGTTTTTGCCTATGCCAATTATGCCGCTCACCGATTTTATCGGAATCATCAGCGACGAGTCGGTGAGCCTTATGCCGCACGGATTGGCGGTGGGGAAGAGCGAGAAAAGCCTTTGCTGCTCGCTTACGTGCCATCCGCAATAACCCGGACTGAAGCGGTTTGTGTGCTTCCATCCCGTCTTGTCGATGAACGCTTGCAGGGCCTCTTCCATTGCGTCGGCGGTTTTCTCGGCAATTATGCTGCCTATCGAGTTTGTTATGAAAATCCTGACCATGTCGCCCTCGGCCTGCAACCGCTGCTGAAAATCCTCGAACTCGTTGCCGGCTGTGGCGGTGAATATCGCAAACGCCTCGCTGTCTTTTAGTTGGCGCGCAATAATCTTTCCAATGCCGAACTGGTTTCCGTTTATGCAGAGCGAGTTATTCTCTCCGTCGGTATTGCCCTTCACGATGAAGAAGCTGAATCTCGGAACGCAAATCTGTTCAATCTCGCTCATCATAACGTCTATTTCCGCCATAACTTCGTCGTCGGGAACGGCCGAGCCGTAGCCCATGCTTTCCGAGATTTCGGCAGCCGATATTTTGAGCTTTGAGAATGGAACGATGCTTTCCATGATTTATCTGTTGAATTCCTCGACGGCCTCGTAAAAAGCGTCGATGTTCTCTATCGGAGTGTGCGGCGGAATGTCGCAGCCCGATGATATTACGAAGTTTGGAAAATCTTTCGTTAGGTTGAGAAGCCTGAGTGTCTCAGCCTTGACCTCGGCAGACGACTGCTGCTTGAAAACCTGAACAGGGTCGAGGTTTCCCATTGTCAGACAGTCTGACGGAACATCGCGACATGCCTGAACAATGTCAATCTTGTTGCCGAAATGATATCCGGCTGCTCCCGTCTTTATCATCGCCTCGGTACATTGCCCGTTGTTTCCGCAGTTGTGCAGAATAACGGCAAAGTTGTCGTCCTGAACGGCATCGATAATCTTCTTGACGTAGACCGACGACAATTTGTAGCAGTCGTCGTTGCTCAGAAGTCCTGCGGCAGGCTCGGCCATCAGAACGCCGTTAGCGCCGGTGGCTTTGAGTGCCACGCAGTAGCGCAGAATGAAGTCGGTACACTTTTCGAGCAGCGTTCGTGCCGCCTTTTCGTTAGTGTATGGCAGAACCATAATCTCGCTCATGTCGAAAAGCCTTCCGGCAAGCGAGAAAGGGCCGATGCAGCCAGCAAGAACTGGCTTGTCTGAAATATTTCGGGCAGCCAGGATGTTGGCGCGCAGATATTCGGGAATTCTTCCGGCCTCGAGCGACGGAACTTCAAGATTGTCAATCGCTTGCTCGTTGCTGACAAGTCTGCCATTCACGCTCGGAACCTCGTTCTCCGGAAAGATGATGCTGCTTCCGAAAGCCTCGGCCTCTACAGTCAAGTCCATTATTACCGTTGCGGCAGCCGACGGATAGTTGTCCGACAGATATTTTATTGCCTCGTAGTGCACGTTTCCGTCGCAGACAGCTTCTTTCACCGTCTTTCCAATCTTCTCGATGCCCGGATGGGTGAGAACCGGTATTGCTATTGTCTTTTTCTGGCTGATGACATTTTTTATCCAGCCAGACATATTCTGTTGAGCCATATTATGAAGAGCTTTCTATTTCGGAGCTTTGCGATAGAGGTAGATGGCGATGAAGCTGAACACCACGTTCGGAATCCATACGGCAACGATTGGCGATGCGCCGGCGTTCAGGGCGAACGATGACGAAACTGTCTGGAGCATGATGTAGGCGGCGCAAAGCGCTATTCCGATGCCAAGTGCCATACCCATTCCGCCCTTGCGCTTCTCGGCAGAGAGCGACGCGCCCATTATTGCCATGATGATGGCTGCGAAAGGAGCGGCAAAACGCTTGTGATATTCAATCTCGAACGGCTGAATGTTCGAGAAGCCTCGCTTGCGCTGGTTGTCGATGTATTCCTTCAGCACCGGAGTGGTAAGCGTTTCCTGCTGGCCTTTTGCCACCGTAAGGTCGTTAGGCTCGATTTTGATAATCGAATCCATCTTCGAGCCGGTGGTTATCTTCTCGCGCATACCCTTCATGTCGCGAATCTTGTAGTCGCGTATAATCCAGTGGTAGCGTGTTTCCGAAAGCGTATCGTACTCAATGCTCGTGGCGGTGAGGTGCGAAACAACCTTCTTGCCCTCAATCTTGTCGAGGCAGAAATGATATCCTGTGCGCGAACGCAGGTCGTAGCTCTCGATATATGCGATAACGCCCGAGTCAACCTGAAGCTGAACGTTGCTCGCGCCGGTTATTACGTGCTTCTTGCTCTTGTACTTACTCTCGAACTTTATTCGCGTAACGTTTCCCTTCGGAATTACGAACGCGCCGAGATAGAACGACAGTCCGCCGATGATGATGGCAGATATGATGTAAGGCCTGAGCAATCGCTTGAAGCTCATTCCCGTGCTCATCATGGCGATGATTTCGGAGCGGTCGGCAAGTTTTGTGGTAAACAGAATTACCGCCAAGAACACGAACAACTGGCTGAACAGGTTGGAGTAGAAGGGAATGAAACTGAAATAGTAGTCGAAGATAATTGCCTTCCACGGAGCGTTCTTGGCCATGAAGTTGTCGAGGTTCTCGTTGAAGTCGAACACCACGGCAATGGATATGATGAGTGCCAATGACACGAAGTAAGTGCCAAGGAACTGCCTGATGATGTAGCGGTCTATCTTGCCGACAACGGGGTTGTCGATGAATATCTTTACGAGAAATTGCTTGATTTTCTTCATCTTTTCCTAAATCATCCCTGAAAAAACGTTTTACAGGCGTGTTGAGATGCGTTTAAGCGTTGCTGCCTTCCACGATGTGAAGTCGCCTGCAATGATGTGCTGGCGTGCCTCGCCCACAAGCCACAGGTAGAATGCGAGGTTGTGGATAGATGCAATCTGCAAAGCCAGCAGCTCCTGAGCGTGGAACAGATGGCGCAGATATGCCTTCGTGTATGCCGTATCAACGTAAGACGCTCCGTTCTCCTCGATAGGCGAGAAGTCGAACTCCCACTTCTTGTTCTTCATGTTGATTATGCCGTCTTTGGTGAAGAGCATGCCGTTTCGGCCGTTTCGGGTAGGCATCACGCAGTCGAACATATCAACTCCGCGCTCAATGCCTTCGAGAAGGTTCATCGGAGTGCCCACGCCCATAAGGTAGCGCGGCTTGTCCTTTGGCAGAATCTCGTTCACAACCTCAATCATCTCGTACATAACGTCGGTAGGCTCGCCCACGGCAAGACCGCCGATGGCGTTTCCCTCGGCATTCTTAGATGCTATGTACTCGGCGCTTCGCTTGCGAAGGTCGGTATATGTGCAGCCCTGCACGATTGGGAAAAGTGCCTGACTGTATCCGTATTTCGGTTCTGTTTCGTTAAAACGGTTTATGCAGCGGTCTAGCCAGCGGTGGGTCATCTCCATCGACTTCTTGGCGTAGTTGTAGTCGGCCGTTCCCGGTGTACATTCGTCGAGAGCCATCATGATGTCGGCTCCGATGGTGCGCTCAATGTCCATTACGCGCTCAGGGCTGAAGAAATGCTTGCTTCCGTCGATGTGCGAGCGGAATTCGCATCCTTCCTCCTTCAGTTTTCTGATGCCGCTGAGCGAGAAGACCTGAAAGCCGCCGCTGTCGGTAAGCATCGGTCTGTCAAAGCCGTTGAACTTGTGCAGACCGCCTGCCTTCTCGAGCACTTCGAGTCCCGGGCGGAGGTAGAGGTGGTATGTGTTGCCCAGAATTATCTGCGCCTTCACGTCGTCCTTAACCTCGTGCATGTGAACGCCCTTTACCGAGCCGCATGTGCCCACTGGCATGAATATCGGAGTCTCAATCACTCCGTGGTCGGTTGTAATCAGTCCCGCTCTCGCGTTTGACTTAGAATCTGTATGTTGAAGTTGAAATTTCATTCTTTAGTTATTTCTCCTTTTGCTCTGCCTCTTTTATCGAGAGGTCGAGCGGATTGTTTACCTTTGTTTTCAGAAGTGCAATGTCGAGCACCTCCATCACGTTGCTTACATAGTGGAACGTTACGCCCTTCAGATACATCTCCGGGATGTCCTCGATGTTGCGTCGGTTCTCCTCGCAGATTACGATGTCGGTTATGCCTGCTCGCTTGGCTGCCAGAATCTTTTCCTTTATTCCGCCCACCGGAAGCACTTTTCCGCGGAGCGTAATCTCTCCTGTCATGGCAATCTTGGCGCGAACCTTGCGCTGTGTAAGAGCCGATGCCAGAGATGTGGCGATGGTTATTCCGGCAGAAGGACCGTCTTTTGGCGTTGCGCCCTCAGGAACGTGGATGTGAATGTTCCAGTTGTCGAAGATGCGCTGGTCTATGCCAATCTGCTCGGCGTGAGCCTTGATGTATTCGAGAGCCAGCATTGCTGATTCCTTCATCACGTCGCCAAGATTTCCAGTAAGCGTGAGCTTGCCCTGCTTGCCCTTGCTGAGCGATGTCTCGACGAACAGAATCTCGCCGCCGACGCTTGTCCATGCAAGGCCCGTAACCACTCCGGCATATTCGTTGCCCTGATACTTGTCGCGGTTCATCTCGTCGCTTCCCAGATAATCCTTGAGGTCGGCAATCTTTACGGTCTTTACGGCCTCGTCGCCGTCCTTGGCAATCTGCACGGCAATCTTTCTGAACACTTGCTTTATCATCTTGTCGAGCTTTCGCACGCCGCTCTCGCGAGTGTAGTTCTCGATGATGTATTCGAGTGCCGCTTTGTCTATCTTCAGCTTGTCGTATTCCGTCAGTCCGAGTTCCTCTTTCGCCTTAGGGATGAGGTGGCGTTTGGCAATCTCGAGTTTCTCCTCGGTTATGTAGCCGCTCACTTCGATAAGCTCCATGCGGTCGAGCAGCGGACCCGGAATCGTGCTTATGTTGTTTGCTGTGGCAATGAACATCACGTTGCTCAGGTCGTAGTCGATGTCGAGATAGTTATCGTGGAACGCCTTGTTCTGTTCTGGGTCGAGAACCTCGAGAAGGGCCGACGACGGGTCGCCGTTCACCGTGTTCTGCGTAATCTTGTCAATCTCGTCGAGGATGAAGACCGGATTGTCCGAGCCAGCCTTCTGTATGCCCTTGATGATGCGTCCCGGCATTGCTCCGAGGTATGTGCGTCGGTGTCCGCGGATTTCAGACTCGTCGTGCAAACCGCCGAGCGAGATGCGGACATACTTGCGCTTCAGAGCCTCGGCAACAGAGCGTCCGAGCGAAGTCTTGCCGACTCCCGGAGGGCCGTAGAGGCAGATGATTGGCGATTTGAGGTCGCCGCGCAGCTTCAGTACGGCCAAGTGCTCAATTATTCTTTCCTTTACCTTCTCCATGCCGTAGTGGTCTTTGTCGAGCACCTTTTCGGCATTCTTCAGGTTGGTGTTGTCCTTGGTGAATGTCTTCCACGGCAGACTCAAAACCGTCTGAAGGTAGGTGAACTGTATGTTGTAGTCGGGCGACTGCGGATTAAGGCGTTCTAGCTTGCTTGCCTCGCGCTCTACAATCTCGCGTACTTCGTCGTCGAACTTCTTTTCCTCGATTTTCTCTCTCAGTTTCTCAAGTTCGATGTCCTCTGAATTTCCCAGTTCGTTGAGGATGTTCTTCATCTGCTGGTGCAGGAAGTATTCCTTCTGCTGTTGGTTGATGTCCTCGCGTGTCTTTGACTGAATCTTGTTCTTGATGCTTGCGAGCTGAATCTCGCGGCTCAGGATAGACATCAGGCTGATGGCGCGCTTTTTCAGAGAAGGCTCTTTCAGCAGCGTAATCTTGTCGGCGATAGGGAACAGAAGGTTTGTACAGATGAAGTTAATCATCGTCTTGCTTCTGTCGTCGGTCGAGTTTCTGATGGCGAAGGCTATCTCAGGGTTGTTCTGTGTTTCCTGAATGTATGTGAGAGTGCGCTCGCGGCAGCTGTCGAACACCGCCTTGTATTCGTCCTCGTCCTCGATAGGCTCTTCGTTCTTGTTTATAACCTTGCCTCGCAGGAACGGCTCTGTGGTTGTAATTTCCTGAAGCTCTACCGCGCTGTAAGCCTGAAGAATTACGGTTGTAGAGTTGTCGGGCATGTCGAGTATGCGAAGCACCTTGGCGAGCACTCCAACTGTGTAGAGGTCGTCAAAGTTTGGGTCGTCTGTATCTGGTGATTTCTGGCAGAAAGTGGCGATGAACTCGTTTGTCTTCTCTGCCTTCTTTACAAGTTTAAGTGTCGAAGGGCGTCCCACGGTTACCGGTGTCACCACGCCGGGAAAGAGTACCATGTTTCGCATCGGGAGGATTGGCACCTCGCCTTCAAAGTCAAAGTTGGTAGTTCTTTCAACATTTATTGCTCCGTCTGATATGATGGAAATGCTTGCTGGATGCGAGTCAGATTCCATCTGGAAAATATCGTCAATCAATTTCTTCATAATTCTGGTATAGAAAATACTTAATTTGGATTTCTGCCCCCGGTAAGGGCTGAGAAATGCGGTGCAAATGTAGTAAAAACAGAAGAAATAATAATATTTTTGTGCGTGAATTTGAGCCAAAGTAGTAATTTTGCACATAATTTATTGTCTTGCAACAGCATGTCTAATAGTTTTTTCAGATTCAAGAAGTTCACGGTGCATCACGACAAGTGCGCCATGAAGGTAGGAACCGACGGCGTTCTGCTTGGCGCGTGGGCGCGGATAGACGGCGGAGAGAGCGTGCTCGATGTGGGCACAGGCTCGGGCCTCATAGCCCTGATGATGATGCAGCGTGGCGCGCGTAATGTCTTGGGCATAGACATCGAGGACACCGCCGTAGAACAGGCTCAAATAAACGTGGGGCAGAGCATCTGGAGCGATTCGGTAAGGATTGAGAAGGCCGATTTCATCAGTTTCGAAAGCGATGAGAAATTCGATGTCATCGTAAGCAATCCGCCGTTTTACAAGAATGCCCTTTCGTGCCCCGACCCTCTGCGCGACAGGGCGCGTAATGCCGACTCCCTGCCGTTCTCACGTCTTGCCGGAAAGGCTGCCCGACTGCTTTCCTACGGCGGCAGACTGAGCGTCATCGTTCCGGCCGAGAACGCTCTCGACTGCATCTGCGAGGCTCTTTCCGAAGGGCTTAGGCTGAGCCGCCGCCTCGATGTGAAGGGCAGCGTAAGAAAGCCGGCCAACCGCTCGCTTCTCGAATTCATCAAGAATCCCGAACGAATCCCGAACGAATCCCGAGAGATGAGCATACGCGATGCCGACGGCTCTTATTCTGCCGATTATTGCCAACTTACGGCAGATTTTTATCTCAATATAGAAAAAAAACACTAAGTTTGCAATCCGAATAATTTTAACAACTATTTATGTACGAAGAGAACGCAAACGATTTGTTCAAGTTCCGCAAGTTTATGGCAGATGACGACAGCGCCGTTATCGACGAGTGCCACCGCGCAGCCTTGGACAAACTGCATACTCTCTTTCCCGAAAAGAGAGTTACGACATACGATAACTGTACGATTGGAATCGAAACCGACAGCCTCTACTCCGACACGGGGCTCGACACTTACGAGTTGGGCGTTGTCGATGGCGAGGTGTATGCCATGCGAAACACTCGCGATGGCGAAGTAATAACTTTCAGAATATAAGGCAGATGAAGAAAATATTGATGGCAGCAGCCGTGGCGGCTTTTCTGTGCTCGTGCGGAGGCGGCAAGGGCTTCAGACTGAAGGGAAGCATCAAGGGCATTGAGAAGGGCGAGGTTTACATCTACAACGCCGAAGGGCTTGGAAAGGGCCTCGACACGGTTATGGTAAACGGCGGCTCGTTCGAGTATCGCGCCGAGGTTGAACAGCCTACTTACTACATACTCGTGTTCCCGAACAAATACCAGCAGGTTGTGTTTGCCGACAAGGGCGCGAGGGTATCGCTCGAAGGCGACGGCAGCAGTCTGAAGGACATGCAGATTTCGGGTGACAAGGAGAACGAACGCTTCTCGGATTTCAGAAAATCGGTTGCCAGCATCGACGAGTCGCAGATTCCGGCAAAGGCTGAGGAGTTCATCAAGAATAATCCGACGTCGATGGCGAGCATCTATCTGGTAAACAAATACTTCGTCGAAGTGCCAAAGACCGATTGGGGCAAGGTTGAAAGTCTACTGAAGGTGATAAAGGGCGGACTTCCGAAGAATGCGATGGTAGACCGTATGCTCTCTACTGCCAAGGAAGCGCAGCGGATAAAGGTGGGCGGAAAATGTCCGTCGTTCAAGATTACGACGAAAGACGGCAAAACGCTAACACAGAGCGACTTGAAAGACAAGATTACGCTTATAACCTTCTGGGCTTCGTGGGATGCCGACAGCCGCACACTCGAGCGCAATATCCGAAAGCTCTACAAAAAATATCCGTCGGCAAAATTCCAGATTATAGGTGTCAGCCTCGATGTAGACAAGCAGATGTGGCGCAATGCCGTTCGCTACGACTCGCTAACGTGGAACGAGAGCTGCGACTTTGCCCACTACGATAACCGCATGGTCAAGGACTTCGTTGTAAGCAATCTGCCAGCCAACTTCCTGATAGACAAGGACGGAAAGATTATCGCCATGAATCTCCTCTACGATGAACTGGAGAAGAAACTCGATGCGGTGGTAAAGTAGCAAAGGCGTTAATTTAAACTTTTTTCAATCCATCTGAATTATACACTACATGGATTCTTGCGTTAGGATAGACAAAAGGGTAGATTTCATTCAATTCTACAGATGTGTAGATTTTGAATAAAAAAGCCTTGTGTGATTATCTAAATGCCGTTTCCTGATAAATAAAAGGGATGTGTGATGGGATAAGATACGCGAGTTTGTCGTAATAATATGCAAGATGATGAATCGTTATGCAAGCAAAAGCCCGAAAGTTTTGCCGAAAAACCACATAGATTCAAGGTTGAGGCAAGCAAGGGGATAGTAAGCCGATAGTAAGGGGCAAGTAAGGGGATAACAAGCCGACAGCAAGCCGGAAGGTAAGGAGTAGGAACGGGGTAGCTACGGGGTAGCAACGGGGAAGATACGGGGAAGAAAGCCGATAACAATTCACAATTCACAATTTCTTTAATTGAAAAATCTTTGGAGATAATTGAGTGAAAAACTCGTCTGTATAGTAAAGTTCTTAATATAACGCTTATTGAAATAAAGCCGAACCTACATATAAAATAAGCTCCTCCGAAGAGGAGCTTTAGGTTTACACCTTCGGCATATAGCCTTATTGTGATAAGATGTAGATTAAATCTTGCTGCAAAAATATAAATAATATTTGTTTTTGCAATATTTCTTCTTATTTTTGTACTAAATAATCAGAAAAACATGAGAAAAAGAATACTTGGTCTTGATACAGGTACAAATAGTCTTGGATGGGCTGTTGTTGACAAGAACAGCGACGGCACTTATACTTTGATTGACAAAGGAAGCCTTATTTTTCAGGAAGGTGTAAAGGAAGAGAAAGGCAATGAGGTTAGCAGAGCCGCCGAACGTACCGATTATCGTGCTTTGAGAAGGCAATATTTCCGTAGAAGGCTGCGGAAAATAGAACTTCTGAAAGTCTTGATAAAACACGGGTTATGCCCTGCTCTTTCCGAAGAGGATTTGCATCTGTGGCATACCAAAAAGATATACCCAAAGCGAGATGCCTTTATGGAGTGGCAGCGGACTAACGAGAACTCGGAGCGCAATCCTTATTACTATCGCCATTTGTGTCTGACCGAGGAGCTTGATATGTCCGACGAACAGAAACGTTTCATTCTTGGCAGGGCTTTGTATCATTTGGCGCAAAGACGAGGCTTCTTGAGCAATCGCTTGGATCAGAACGAAGATGAAAAAGAAAGTGGTGTCGTAAAGTCAGGAATTTCTGATTTGACAAAGGAAATGAAAAAAGCAGGATGTGAGTATCTTGGCGATTTCTTTTATAAACTGTATAGCGAAAATGGCAATGCCGTGCGCATAAGAACCAAATATACAGACCGAAAAGAACATTACAAAAAAGAGTTCCATGCAATATGCGAAAAGCAGAAACTTGATACCGAATTGGTCGGCGAACTTGAAAGGGCTTTGTTTTTCCAAAGGCCGTTAAAGTCGCAGAGGCTTGGCGTAGGCAAATGTACGTTCGAGCCAAATAAGCAACGGTGTGCCGATTCACATCCGGCTTACGAGAGATTTAGAATGTGGTCTTTTATCAACAACATAAAGGTTAAACGCTCTGCCGACTCTGATTTAAGGCCTTTGAATGACGAAGAAAGGAAAATTGCCGAACAGGTATTCTATTTAAAGGGAGGCAGAAAGAGCAAGACCACATTCGATTTTGAGGATATTGCCAAAGCCATAGCCGGCAAGGGCAAATATCAGTATATAAATGATGCCGGCGACAAGGAGTATAAGTTTAATTACAGAATGTCGCAGGGAGTGGCTGGCTGTCAGACAATAGCGGCTCTCCGTTCTGTATTCGGCGATGACTACTTGCACGCTATGGCCGAAACATATACAAAGGCCGACAACAAGTCGCTCGACGACATTGAGAACGACATTTGGAACGTACTGTATTTCTTCTCGTCAGAAGATAAGCTGAAGGAATTTGCGGTTAAGAATCTGCAACTTGACGATGATTTGGCCACTAAGTTTTCAAAGATAAGGCTGAGTCGTAGTTTCGCATCTTTGTCTTTGAAGGCTATACGCCGCATACTGCCGTTCTTGGAACAGGGCTACAGATACGATAGTGCCGTATTGCTTGCCAACGTGCCTTATGTGATGGGCGACAGATGGAACAGCCGGAAAGATGAGGTGATGGCAAAGATGGACGAGGTTATTTATAATTACAATCCAAAGGACATCAATCTTAACAGGACTCTTGAATGTTGTATCAAGGATATATTGGAAGATGATTTCAACGTTGAGGCTTCGGATGTCTGCCGTTTGTACCATCCTTCTATGATTGACGTATATCCCGATGCAAGGGAAAAAGACGGAGTCTTGCAGTTGGGCTCGCCTAAAACTGATTCTGTAAGAAACCCTATGGCAATGCGCTCGTTGCACGAGATGCGAAAGGTCATTAACACGTTGCTCCGAAACAAGGTTATCGACCAGAATACAGAGGTTCATGTAGAGTTTGCGCGCGAACTGAATGATGCCAACAAGCGAAAGGCTCTGTCTGATTGGAATAGAAGTCAGAACAAACTGCACGACAAATACAGGGACGATATTATAAAGCTGTTTAAAGAGGCAACGGGCAAGACGATAGAACCGACAAAGAGGGATATTCTAAAGTTCGAGCTTTGGGAAGAGCAGAACCATATATGTATATATACTGGCGAAGAAATCGGTATTGCCGATTTTCTTTGCAAGAATCCGAAGTACGATATTGAGCATACCGTGCCTCAGAGTGCTGGCGGAGACAGCACGGAAATGAATCTGACCTTGTGCAACAGCCGCTTTAACCGCGAGGTTAAAAGAACTAAGCTTCCGGCAGAGTTGGCTGGGCACGAAGAAATATTAAGGCGCATTTCGGGGTGGAAGGATAAGATTGACGAATTGGCGAGGAAGATAGACCGTTTGCACACTAACGGCTCTATGGCTAAGAATCAAAAGGATGCGATAATTCAGAAGAGGCATTTGCTCAAAATAGAGCAGGACTATTGGAAAGGCAAATACAGCCGTTTCACTATGACCGAAGTGCCCGAGGGATTCAGCCTCAGACAAGGGGCTGGCATCGGACTGATTTCAAAGTATGCGGCTCTGTTCCTGAAGTCGCTGTTCCATAAGCCTAACGACCGCAATCGCAGCAATGTGCGTACTATAAAAGGGCAGATAACGGCAGAGTTCAGAAGGCTGTGGGGCATACAAGACGAGTATGAGGCAAAGTCGAGAGACAATCATGTTCATCATTGCATAGATGCCGTAACCATTGCATGTATCGGGGCAGAGGAGTACAGCCGTATGGCAAGTTTCTATCTTGACGAGGAAACTTTTAATTGGGACAAGAATGGCCATAAGCCTACATTCCCAAAGCCGTGGGCTACTTTTGCCGAGGACATGAAGAAACTGAAAGACGAGGTTGTTGTTGTGCACAGCACTCCCGACAATATGCCAAAACAAGGCAAGCGCAGAATAAAAACGTCTGCCGGTAATGCTTATGCACAGGGCGATTCGGCAAGAGCGGCCTTGCACAAAGATAAATATTACGGCGCAATAGAACGCAATGGCCAAATAAAGTATGTTATCAGAAGACCGCTTGCCGACTTAAAAGAGTCTGACATCGATAAAATTGTAGATGAGGCTGTTAAGGAGAAAGTAAGGCAGGCAGTAAAGGAAAAGGGACTGAGTGTGGCAGTTGCCGATGGCATATACATGAATAAGGATAAGGGCATCTTGATAAAGAAAGTAAGGTGCATAGTTCCTACCGTTACCAATCCGCTTAATATACGCCGGCACAGAGATGAGTCGAAAAAGGAGTACAAGCTGCAGTATCATGTTGTGCTCGACTCCAATTATTGCATGGCTATATACGAGGGTATCGTTAATGGCAAGATACAGAGGAAGTTTGAAGTAGTAAATACGCTTGATGCTGCCCGATACTATAAGAAAAGTTCTGGAAGGGCAGGGCGTAGCCCAATAGTGCCCGAAGAAAAGAACGGACTGAAATACAGATGCAAGGTTATGACGGGTACGCATGTGCTGCTTTTGCAGAATGATGACGAGGTGATTGATGTTACCGACAAAAAGGTTGTGGCTGAAAGGCTTTACTATGTAGCTGTTATTAATGCTGACGGAAGACTGCTTTTGAGGAATCATCAGGAAGCAAGAAAATCAGAAGGTCTGAAAAATGAAACGAACGCAAATGATTTCTGCCTTAAAGATGGCTATAGGTCGCAGATAAGGTGGAGCATATCCAAGTTTCATGCTCTTGTAGAGAACTCTGATTTCACGATAGACAAACTTGGTAATGTACGGTTGATAAAAAAGTAAGGGGGACGGTTGGCGAATGTAAAAAACAGAATCACCACCCAAAAGATTAGTAACAACGTTTTAACGGATGTGTTTAACGAATTTAAGTTGTGGTTTGATGTAGATTAAGATTAGTAACAACAACCTCCTGAATCATTGTGTAGAGATAAGAGTTGTGGTTTGATGTAGATTTAAGATTAGTAACAACCAGTTCGACGCTGTCAAGCACAGCCAGCTTGTTGTGGTTTGATGTAGATTTAAGACAAGCAGTTTGTTTCTGTTGCAGGCAATGCAAAAATGACACTTGGCAAGGAAATCCAAGTGTCATTTTTGATGTTGCTAACCAATATCTTCTTTACTGCTGAAACCGTTTCAGATGCTCCTTTCCGAAGGGATAACCGCTTATGCTGTATCTGCCGTCGTCGGTCATCTTGAACCATGGCGAACCGGTGGCATCGTCGGTAACAATGTGAATCTGCTGGGCTGGCATCCAGCTTTGTGCCACCATGAAAATCTTCTCGCCTTTCTGGTTTACAGCCATGTCTACTATTGTTACCACATGACCGTAAAATCTCTCGTTCACATAAACCAGACAGTCGCCCACCTTCAGGTCTTTCGGGGCAACAGGCTTCATCTCGCGCCCCATAGATGTGCTGTTGCAATATGTAAACACGTTGTCGAGATACTTGCGGAAGGTGGCATACGAGTACGACTTGTGCCTCTGCGCCCATGTGCTGAAGCGTAGCGGCTTACCGCTGCCGAGGGCTGTGAAATAAATGCGGTTGTAAGCCTTTATGCCGTACAGATATTCGGCCCACAGACGCATGGCGGCATCGGCACATTGCTGCAAGTCCTTGTCGCCCACGTCTATGTCGAGCACGGCGTATGTGTTGTCGTGCCTTATCACTCTTCCGTCGTAGGCATGAACCGTTTTGTCGCCCGTCAGCTTAATCTTTCTCAGAAAATTGCCGTAACCGTCGCATTGCACCCGTGTGTAGCCGGCCGGTAGGGGCAAGTCGCCTATTGTCTGTTGTGCGCCTGCGATGACAGGGCAGCACATCAGCATCACGACAAGTAAATGTCTTATTGTCATTTTCTTCTTAAAAAAATCTGATTGTCTATGCAAAAATATGAAATTTCTTAACAAACCGACGAACTTTACTGCCTGAATTTTCATGCCATATCAGAAAGAAAAATCGCAAACTCCCTATGCACTATGCGCGGAAGTTTGCGACTGCTCTAAATATAATTGGTTGTTTGTGTGTGTCAGATGCTCTCGGCGATTGACTGAAGTACATAGTCGAGGATTTCGGGAGTGTGAGTCTCGGAAATGAAGTTGCCCTCGAACTGCGACGGACTGACATAGATGCCGCGCTGAAGCATGTTGTTGAAGTAGCGCGCAAAACGCTCCTGGTCGCTGCGCTTGGTGTCTTGAAAGTTGCGCACCTCGCTGCTGTTGAAGAACAGGGTGAACATAGAGCCGCAATGGTTAAGCTGAATGTCCTTTCCGGCGATAATCTCCTTCAGGCGGCTGATGAAACGGCTGCTCTTCTCGTCGAGCTTCTTGTAGAAGTCGGGTGCAGAGAGTTGTGTGAGCGTCTCGATTCCGGCAGCCATCGCCACAGGATTTCCGCTGAGCGTGCCAGCCTGATACACAGGGCCGTCGGGAGCAAGAATCTTCATGATGTCGGCGCGTCCGCCAAAGGCAGCAGCCGGGAAGCCTCCGCCTACAATCTTGCCTACGGTGGTCATGTCAGGCTTGATGCCAAAGAGCTGCTGTGCTCCGCCGCGCGACAGACGGAAGCCTGTTATCACCTCGTCGAAGATGAGCAGACTGCCGTATTGCTCGGTTACTTCGCGCACGGCCTTCAGAAAGTCGAGCGAAGGGCACACAACGCCCATGTTGCACGCCACCGGCTCAAGTATCACCGCCGCCACCTTGTCGCCGTTGCTCTTGAAATAGCTGCGCAGAGCCTCGATGTCGTTGTACGGAAGCACGGCCGTGTATCTGGTGAAGCCCTCGGGCACTCCGGCCGATGAAGCGTTGCTGATGTTAGCCACGCCCGAGCCTGCCGAGACAAGCAGATGGTCGGCATGTCCGTGATAGTTTCCTTCGAACTTTACAAGGACATCTCTGCCAGTGAAGCCGCGAGCCACGCGGATTGCCGACATTGTGGCCTCCGTGCCGCTGTTTACAAAGCGCAGACGCTCCATCGAAGGGATTGCCTCGCGCACCTTCTCGGCAAGTATTGTCTCGTTTTCGGTTGGTATGCCGTAGCTGCTGCCGTGGCTTATGGCCTCGATGGCTGCACGGTTCACGCGTTCGTTGCTGTGTCCGAGGATGAACACGCCCCACGACATGCAGAAGTCTATAATCTTGTTATCGTCGATGTCGGTAATGTATGCGCCCTTCGACTCCTTGACGAACAGAGGCGTTGCGCCTACGCTCTTAAGCGCCCTTACCGGACTGTTCACGCCTCCCGGGATGATCTGCTGTGCCCGTCTAAAGGCCTCGGCTGATTTTGTTCTTGCGTTTATGCCCATTTCTGCATGAATTCTTTAGCGTAATAAGATATGATGTACTGCGCTCCGGCGCGTTTGATAGCTATCAGGCTTTCGTAAACAACGCGCTGCTCGTCGAGATAGCCAGCCTTTGCAGCCGCCTTGAGCATAGAGTATTCGCCGCTTACCTGATATGCCACCATAGGGATGTTCGGGAACTTCTGTACGCCGCGAGCTATGATGTCAAGATAAGGCATTGCCGGCTTTACCATAGTCCAGTCTGCGCCTTCCTCAATGTCGGCTGCAATCTCGTCAAGTCCCTGGTCGTGAGTGCGATAGTCCATCTGGTAAGTCTTTCTGTCGCCGAACGACGGTGCAGAGTCGGCAGCATCGCGGAACGGACCGTAGAAGGCTGATGCGTACTTGGCAGAGTAAGCCAGAATCTTGCACTTGTCGCGCAGTCCTGTCTCGGTGAGCTTGTTGTGCAGAGCCTCAATCTGTCCGTCCATCATGGCAGACGGCGCAACAAAGTCAGCTCCAGCCTTGGCATGGACGTATGCCATCTGTGCCAGCAGCGGAAGGGTAGAGTCGTTCTCCACATCATGGTTGTGCAGCAGTCCGCAGTGGCCGTGGCTGGTGTATTCGCACAGGCACACGTCGGTAATAACGATAAGCTCCGGAACGGCAGCCTTTATCGCCTTCACGGCACGGCAAACCAAGGCATCCTCGGCGTATGCAAGCGAGCCCTTCTCGTCCTTCAGACTGTCTTCTATCACTCCGAAGAGCAGCACTTTGTCTATGCCGAGGGCGTATATCTCTTTTATGTCGGTGATGAGTGTGTCGATAGAGAAACGAAAGATTCCCGGCATTGATGAAATCTCATCTTTCACGCCGTTGCCCTCAACTACGAAGTAAGGGTAAATGAAGTCGTCGACGCTGATTTTCACGTCGGCATATTGGTCGCGCACATCCTGCGACGTGCGGTAGGTTCTGAAACGTTTAAATTGTTGCATTTTTTTATGTTTTTTGTTGTCGATGCAAAGATATGAATAATAGGCGGTGTGGCAAATACTTTTTTTATCATCTTAGTCCACCTTGCACACCATCAGATACTCCTCGTCGTTTTCTGTAATGACCTCGAAGCCAAGTTTCTTGTACATTCTGTAGGCGTAATTTGTTTTCTGAACGGATAGCGATACCTGCGTATAGCCCTCGTCTTTAAGCAGTTGGAGCATCTGCTGCATAAGGCGTGTGCCGATGCCTTGCTTGCGATATTGCGGATAGAGCGCGATGGCGAGCGACGGCGTTTGGTTGTCAATGTGTCCGTAGTCGTTCATTATGCGAACCCAAACTGCGCCGACAATCTTCCCGTCCGTTTCGGCAACCAGACAGAAGTCGCCTTTGTGTTTGCCGAAGTCTTCTACATATACTTGTAAATCAGGCTTTTTGATGATGTCTCTGGATGGCGGTTCAATGCCTTCGGGTATAAAAATCGCTTCGTATAGAAAATCGTCGAGAAGCGGGATTTCGTTGTCTTTTATCTTTCTGATTCTGCAAGTCATAAGTTCTTCCAGTCTTTTCTGTGTTATTGCGCCGCGCGTCACAAGCTCCTTATTTTGTGGAAGATAGCCGTATATCTTGACGAAGTTGTCAATCGTGCTGGGCGATGTGAAAACGATGCGGTCGATGGTTGTGAGGTCTATTTTCCTGACATTTTTCGGCATCTGGTTTATGTAGGCGATGACCGTCGAAACCTCGTAGCCCAGATTCCGCAGACCTTCGGGTATGATGGGCAGCGCGATGTTTGAACGCGGAATCAGAACCTTTCTGCCACCGTCAAGTTGCTCGAACAGACGGATTACGCCGTAAGAATCGTCGACATCTGGCATAATTACATCAGCGATGCCGAATTTCTTCAGGGCTTCAGCCGTAGTTTTTCCTATCGCTACAACACTCACTCCAGCGGGAATGTGCGGCTCGTAGTCTGCTTCGAACCAATATTTTACGGCATATCTGCTCGTAAACAGAATATAGTCGTACTTTGCTGCATCGGCCACGGCACGCCGCAGAGCCTCGCCATCGGCTGGCGGAACAATCTCGATGAGCGGAGTGTGTATGCACTCGCCGTCGGGCGGTGTGAGACCTGTAAACAGCGTTGTCATAGAATGTTGTCTTTTGCAAACATCTTCTTCAGCGCATCGCTGCCTTTTCGGGCGGTGATGGCAAGACGTCCCTGCATAGGGTGGGTGGCGAATGGCAGAATCTCGGTTATCTCGTCTTCCATGCCGAGTCTTTTCAGAGCGCATGTGGCAACGATGGCGGCGTCAATCTTGCCGCTTCTAACCTGAGCCACGCGCTCTTCTATGCAGCCGCGTATGCCCACTATCTGCAAGTCGGGGCGCAGCTTCTGAAGCTCGGCCTTGCGCAGTGGCGAACTTGTGCCCACGGTGCTTCCGGCAGGCAGGTCGGCAAGACTTGTGTGGTTGCGGCTCACCAGCGAGTCGGTCTTGTCGGTAGCCTCGTAGAGTGCTATCACCTCAAGGCCTTCGGGCTGCTGCTGGGGCAGGTCTTTTGCCGAGTGGATGGCAATGTCGGCCTCGCCGTTGAGCAGAGCCTCATCGAGCTCGCGCGTGAATATGTCGTCGGGTGCTTCGCCGTTCAGGAGCGATATCTTCATGTGCTTGTCGCCGAACGACTTGCAGAGCACCGTCTCGAACTGAATCTCGGGGAATCTCTTCTTTATCTCGTCTACCTGAATTTGCGACAGACGGCTGTCGCGTGCTATCACCTTCACCGCCTTGCCGTACTGCTTTCTGCGTTCCATTATCTCTTGCAGTTCGTCAATCTCCTCCTCAATAAGCTGTTCGGCTTTCTTCACCTCGTCTTCTCTTACCGAGATGTTGCTTTGTACCTTTCGCTCAACGTTGTGAAGGTTGTAGAGCGTTACGTTGTCCATCTGGCTCACCTTAGGGTCGATGTCGCGCGGAAAGGCGAGGTCGAAGGCCAGCATACGGCGGTCTGACGGCAGTTCTTCCTGTAGCACCACCACATCGGGAGCCGAAGTGGCACATATCAGAATGTCGGTATATTTCAGGAATTCCTGCTTGTTGCACAGCGAGCATGCCTTTATGTCGTATTTCTGGGCAATGTCGGCAGCCTTTTGCAGCGTGCGGTTGGCAAGGAGCAGATGCTGCGCGCCCTTGTTCTTCAGGAACTTGATGATGTCTTCGGTCAGTTTGTTTACGCCGATTATGGTTATCTGCGCCTCTTGCAGGTTGATGTCCTGCTGCTCTATAATCTCGATGGTGGCCAGACTGTGGCTCACCGCTCCGTGCGAAATCTGAGTCTCGGTGCGCACGCGTTTGCCTATCTGGAGGGCGCACTCAAACAGTTTGTGCATTCCGGCTGGGAGCTTCTGCTCCTTGCGCGCGGTGAGATAAGCCTCCTTAACCTGTCCCTGCACGGCGCGCTCGCCCACAATGGCAGATTCGAGTCCGCACACCACTCTGAACAGGTGTCGTGCCACCTCGTCGGGAATGTCGCCATTGCCGTAGTACAGTTCAATGCGGTTGCAGGTCTGAAGGAATACCGATGCTCCGGCTTCTGTCTTGTTTATCTTCTTGAAATAGTCTTCACGTTCACCGAGCGTTGTGTTCTGGTGGTTGATTGACTCATATTGTATCATTTCCAGTTCGTTTCTTTTATCCAGTTAATCATGAATTTAGCTTTCTCGAAAGGCGTGTCGGCAAGTACGCCGTGCCCCAGATTTGCTATCCAGTTGCCGTGCTCTCTGAAGAACGGCTTGTATGCCTCTATCGTGGCTGCGATGTCGGCTTGTGAGGCGAAGAGCAGGTGAGGGTCGAAGTTGCCTTGCAGTCCCACCTCTGGGTGAACCATGCGCCGCGCCTCCAAGAGTGGCATCTGCCAGTCTATGCTCACGAAGTTGCAGATGTCGGGCGTGATGAATCTCAGTCCAGAGCCCAGTCCTTTCGGGAAGAATATCACCGGAACGTCCATCTCTCTCACCGCCTTGCTTATCCGCTCCACGGCAGGGAGGAAGAACTGCTTGTAGGCATCGGCCGGAAGCAGTCCGGCATGGCTCTCGAATATCTGGAAGGCATCAACGCCGTGCTCAACCTGCTTCCTGGCATAATCGATTGTGAGCGATGTTACGGCGTCCGTCAGCCTCATCATCTCCTCGCGGTTGGTGTAGAAGAAGTGCTTCACCCGTGGGAAGGTGGCCTGAGTGCTTGCTCCCTGAAGCATGTAGCACATGGTGGTGAGCGGCGCTCCGCAGAAGCCTATTATCGGCGTGCCGGGATTCTGTTGTCTGAAGATGTCGATGGCTCTGTACACATGGTTCAGCTTGTCGGGCTGAATGTCGAGCATCTGCGACGGCTTCTCGGCTGTGCATAGGGGCGATGTGAACACTGGACCGCGGTCGGTCCAGTCGATGTTCATGCCCATTGCCACTGGTATTGTAAGAATGTCGCTGAACAGGATTGCTGCATCTACCCCAAGGTCGGTTACGGGCAACATCGTCACCTTGGCAGCCAACTCGGGAGTAGACATCAGCTCGTGGAACGAATGTGACTGGCGCATCTGCATGTAGCTTGGCAGCACTCTTCCGGCCTGTCGCATCAGCCACACGGGCGGCCTGTCGCATTCCTTTCCGTTCAGGGTATCAATAAAAATGTTAGTCATTTCTCAGGATTATGTCGGCTACGTCTGCCGCTTGTTTTATTCTGTGTGCCATGCCAATGCCGTCGCGCAGGTTTCCGGCTATAATCAGACCTTTGTATTGGTTCTGGAGGCGTTCTATCGCCTCGAAGCGTTCGCCCGATGTTATCTCGTACTGCGGAATGGCCTTGCGGTGGCGGAATATGCGTATGAAGTCGGGCTTCACCGAGTCGGGGAATTTCAGCATCGAGTGGAAATATTCCTCGGCAATGGCTGTAAGCTGTTCGTCGGAGTAGTCGAGCAGTTCGGCGTGCTTCATTCCGCCTATGAAGTACGAGAACAGCGCGCCGCCTTCGGGTGCTCTGCCTTTGAAGCATGCCGACGGGAACAGTATTCCCAGCACTTTCTTCTCTTCCTTCGATGGCACAAGACCGCCGAAAGCCTGAAACTCCAGTCCTTTCGTGTCCTTCACTCCGACGCTTATCTCAACCACGGGCGAGTATCTGAGGTTGTTTACCTTGCTCATCGTGTCCTCGTCTACGAAAGGCAGGAGGGCAGGGAGCGAGTATGCTCCGCAGGTTGTAACCACCTTGTTGCACTTTATCTGCTGGGTGATTCCGTTGGCGTCGGTGTATGATATGTTCCAGAGTCCGTCTTGTGGCATCACCTCTATGTCGTTGAGGCCCAGAAGTATGCGGTTGCCAAGATAGTCGGCCATGGCTTTTGTTATGTTGCCCAGACCGCCCTCGGCCGAGAATACCTTCTTTGTGGCTTTCTTGTCGCGTTCGGTCTTTGGTATGCGCGACTTGGCTATTGCGCCGCGGATGAAGCTGCCGTAGTCCTGTTCAAGGTTATACAGCTTTGGCAGGGCGAAGCGTGTTACGAGAGTGTCGGGATTGCCGGCATACACTCCCGATAGAAACGGGTCGACGGCATAGTCAACGAACGATTTGCCGAGTCTTCGGCGTGCCAGCGAGCCTACCGATTCGTCAGAGTCGTCGCCCTTCTTGCGCCACGGCTCTGCCAGAATCCTGAACTTGTCGGCCATGGTGAAAAGCGGCGTTGTGACCGCGCTCACAGGGCCTGACGGCAGGGCGTGGAATTTCTTGCCCTTCCATATCAGACGGCGTTTCGACGATGCCGGAGCTACTTCAAGACGGCACTTTCCGCCCGATGTCTCCTGCAAGTCCTGCATCAGTTCAGCCACTTCGGGCACTGACACAACGCCCGTGTTCGGTCCGCTCTCAAACACGAAACCGTCTTCAGAGTGTGTCTGTATCTGTCCGCCGGCTCTCTCCATGCGTTCAAGCACCAGCACCTCGCGTCCTTTTCGGGCAAGGGTGTAGGCTGTTGTCAGTCCCGTCAGTCCGGCTCCAATTACTACGATGTCGGTTGTCATGTTTTATATTGGTTTTGAGAATGTTTTGCTTGTGTTCTGCATCAGAGGGTCGAGCAGTGCCGCCACGTTGCGCACGAGCGACGAACTCGCCTCTGTCATTTTTATCGTGTTTTCGTTTATGTTTATTATTCCGTCGTTCTGCATCTCCGCCAGACGTTCTGTGTCGAAGTTTACCGCCGCTTTCTGCTCGGGGGTGAGTGTTACGGCGTAGTTGCACATCAGGTCGTCGATGGCGGTGCGTATAAGCTGCTGTTCTGCCGTGAGCGTGTAGCCTTTTTTTATCGGCAGGATGCCGTCGTTTACGCTCGAAATGTATTCGTCAATGTCCTTGGTGTTCTGTGCGTAGGCGGTGCTCAGCTGACTGATGCCCGTAACTCCGAAGGCATATACCTGTGCCGTGGTGCGCAGCGTGCAGTAGCCCTGAAAGTTGCGGTGCAGACGATGCTGGCAGAGTGCCGTGTAAAGCTCGTCGTGAGGGCGGACGAAGTGGTCCATTCCTACTCGCACATATCCAGCCTTTTGCAGCAGTTGTGCCGATGTCTCGAACATCGTCTCCTTGGTCTGAACAGATGGCAGACCGTATTTCTCGAGAATTAGCTGCTGCTTCTTTAGCCACGGCACATGCGCGTAGCTGAATGTTACCAGTCTGTCGGGCTGAAGGGTGATGGCGCGTTCTATCGTGCTGCTGAATGACTCTACCGTCTGATACGGCAGTCCGTACAGAAAGTCGAGGTTGATGTTTGCTTCCGTCTCGTGCAGCAGGGCGAATATTTCTTCTATCGGCTCGAGCGTTGGACGGCGGTTCACTGCCTTCAGTACCTTCTCGTCGAAGTCTTGCACGCCTATGCTGAACCGTGTGAATCCCGCATCAACAAGACTGCTCCAGTCGTTCAGCGTAAGGTAGCCGGGATGACATTCTATGGCTATCTCGGGTTTGTCTATTGTGCCGAAGTGGCTAAGAAGATGCTGGTTCAGTTCTTTCAGAATTTGCGCCGGCATTGCTGTAGGCGTTCCTCCGCCGTAGTGAATCTGCGATATGCGCCGGTCTTTGTCTATGTGCGGCAGCAGCAGGTCAATCTCCTTGTGCAGGGCATCAATGTATTCGTTCACCTTCGCGCTGTTGCCCATGGCATACGAGTTGCATGCGCAGTAGTGGCACAGATGCCTGCAAAAAGGCATGTGGAAGTAGAACGACAGGTTGCGGTTTTCGTCTGTGTTTGAGAGTTTTACTGCTTCGATATACTCAGTCTGTCCCAATGTGCCGAAATAGTTTGCCGGCGGATAGCTTGTATATCGTGGTACAGGAATGTTATACTTGTCGATTATATTTTGTCGCATTTTTAATTTTCAAACCTCTATATTTTGACTGCAAAATTACCTTGTATTATCAAACGAAACAATCCCTAATTATAAGGATAAATGGTTAGATTTTATCCTCATAATTAGGGATGTCTTTGGCTTATAACAAAAATTGAGGTCGTGAAAGCCTATTCGTTGGCTTTATTTTTTAGTGTGTCGATGATTGAGTCCAGCTCGGCGGCAAGATTAACGTAATCGTCAAACTTCAGCGGACAGGTGTTCATCTGCTCCTTCATTCCCGGCGGAATTGTTCCGAAGGCCTCTTCTTCCAAGTCCTTGCCTTTCTGTGTCAGAGTAACGTTCGTCTGTCGGCGGTCGATGATGCTTCGCTTGCGCTCAATCAGTCCCATCTTCTCCATTCGTTGCAGGAGCGGTGTAATGGTGTTTGTCTCGAGTTGCAGCTTCATCGCAATCTCGTTTACAAATAGCGTTTCTTTCTCCCACAACACCATCATTACCAGGTATTGCGGATAGGTTATGCCCAGCTTGCTCAGCATCGGCGTGTATGCCTGAATGATGAGGCGCGATGCCGTGTAGAGCCTGAAGCAGAGCTGATTTTCGAGTTTTAGTTCATTGTGTGGCATATATATGTATTCTATCGTTTACGATGCAAAACTACGAAAAATATTTTATATCGCAAACGATTTATTTAACTTTTTTACAGAGCATAATACGAATTTGTAGAAAAAGTAGGCATATTTATCTTTTGGTATATATAAAATAGTGGGTAGGAAGAAGGTAGAAAGAGGGAAAATAGAAGGAAGATGATGGGCAGAGGCTTTGAAGCAAGCCGATAGTAAGGGGGTAGCAAGGGGATAGCAAGGGGGAAGCAAGGGGGAGCGACAATTAATAATTCAGAATGAGGACGTGACAAATCTTAACTATATGATTCTGAAATACGGCATAACGACGTATGTCAGCACTATTAAGTTTTACAAAATCAATACGCGAGTTCGGGATAAGAAACTTCATTTCTCTATTTCATGAAGTGATTATCTGGAATGACGCTGAAAGCGTCACCTCTCAGTAACCGCAGCATCCGTAGGATTTGCGGACAGAAACACAAAGAATATCATCGACCCTGAAAGCGGTCGCCCATTGCGATAGCTGGGGCACTCCTTCATAGTGCTTGTCGTTGATGGCGTTTTATCCCGCAGGTCGTTCTGACCTACGGTTACTAAGCGGAGACGCCTTCTGCGTCTGTAATGAGGATAATGCACAGATAATAAGCTCTGTTCTTACAGAAACAACAAACTTTGCATTGCATAGATAAAGATGAATAATTTATCCCGAATTCGTGTATCAATGGGTTATACGTCGCAAAGGTAGTAGATGTATTGTTTTTAATACCGAACTCGCGTAATCTTTGCCTCTTGTGCTTGCGTTCGATGTGAAAAAATGTTAAATTTGCCGAAAATCTTGTTATTATGCTGAAGGAACAGACAACAACGTACGCTTATAAGCTAAAATATCTTGAAAATCCGACGTTCGACAGAATTCGTGCTTCTGCCAATACTTTTATCAACGAATTGCCAAGTGAGTTGAGAGACGAACTCTACGACAGCCTTAACCGTGGAACAGACCTCCTCGATTCTGAGCCGTCGATGCTTGTTTATTTGTACTCGTTCGGGAAAATGCACCAAGCAAAACTGAATTATGCTTTCAGTAAAATCCCCGATGGATTTATGGAGCAGTCAGAAATAAACATCATCGACTATGGTTGCGGACAAGCCGTTGGTACAATGTGCTATGCCGATTATCTGAAAGCGCGCGGCAATAAACAGAAAATCAAGAGTATAACTCTTATAGAACCGTCTGAAATCTGTTTGAAGCGTGCCGCGCTACATGCGTCTGTGTTCTTTCCCGATGCTGAGATTACAACAATAAACAAGAAATTCGACGAACTCGACGACAACGATATTTCTACCAGCGAGGATACTCCAACCTTGCATATTCTGTCTAATGTGCTGGATTTGGATTTCGATTTGCGGGAATTCTCGGAGTTGATAAATAGCAAATTGGTGGGTTATAACCAGTTCGTATGTGTTGACCCGTATTTCGGCTATAGCGACAAAGACCAAAGAATGAATAAGTTTGCCAGCCTTATTGACGGAAACATATCATTCTCAAAGATTTTGGAAAAAGGCGAACTTAATCCCGAAAAAAACTGGACTTGCCAGACTGTTATATTTGAAGTTAAAAGTGTAGCTGAAAAAGCGAAAACGGATTTTGAAAAATATATGAGGTTGGCACAGCAGGGGGATATATATGCACAATTTAAAATAGGAGACTTTTACTATAATGGTGAAGGTATAGAAAAAAATTATGTCAAGGCTGTAGAGTGGTACGAGAAAGCTGCCGTGCAAGGCAATATTGAAGCACAAAGATGCTTGGGACGCTGTTATAAAAAAGGTTATGGTGTAGAAAAAGACTATATCAAGGCGGTAGAGTGGTATGAGAAAGCTGCCGTGCAAGGCAATACTGAAGCTCAAAATAATTTGGGAATTTGTTATAAAAAAGGTTATGGTGTAGAAAAAGACTATTCCAAGGCGGTAGAATGGTACAAGAAGTCTGCCGCGCAAGGAAATGCTGCTGCTCAAAATAACTTAGGAAATTGCTATTACAATGGTTATGGTGTAGAAAAAGAATATGCCAAGGTTGTAGAGTGGTATGGGAAGTCTGCCGCGCAAGGAAATGCTATT
>JAFZWM010000003.1 GCA_017617315.1 Bacteroidaceae bacterium | reverse complement strand
CTCCTTAAACGTCTTGTATGTGCCGAAATGATAGCACACGAGGATGGTCATAATCTCGCTTTCGCAGAGTTTTCCCTTGTGGTTTCTGCGGCGTTTTCCGCTACTGTGTTGAGATGGCAAACGGAGGTTATTCTTCAATTCCTCGTTCAAATTCTTGTCAAACTCGTCGATAATACAGAAAATTTCTGTAATTTTGTCATTGGTAATCATCGCTTTTTGTTTTGTAACTTGTTTGTTTACAGCTATAAAGATACAAATAAATAGCGAAATTACCATTTTTTATGGCCTTTTCTTATCCCGAACTGGCGTATTCTATAGAAGATTTCTACTAAACTCCCAAAGGTAATGAATATAAGATTTAACACCATAAGATATTTTCATCTGCCAGATGGAATTATCAATATCGTTTTCGACAATAGCGAAGAAACGAATCTCACCTTTAACGGAGGCGGTTTCTGTATGTCTGGCAATCAAGACTCTCGGTACAACAATTACAACCTTAAACCGCATAAAAAGTGGCATGTAATAAACAATATCAAGGAAACAAACGACCTCGACTTTATCATGCAAATTGACGAGGTCCTTTTCCTGAAGATATTATTTACACCCGACGACACATTCCCCAATGGTGTTATTCAGACCTTCTGCGTGTACTCCCCGTCAGATTCGCTTTACGATGCCATTCTTTGCGACTATAACGAGGGTTATGATTTAGCCTTGTCGGATTAGGATATTCGGCAGAACAAAAAAGATGAAGAAAATGAAAGAGGATATTAAGAAAAAAATAATGTCTTTGTGTCTGATGAGCCTATTATATTGTATATTTGTGTGCATCATTCAACATTACTTTAGAGATGGTAACGACGCGGCAACGGGCATTCTGTATTGCTTTAGCACAATACTGTATCTTGTGGGACTGTGGCTCTCGTTTATGTTGTATGGGAGTTCAAAAATCAGAAAGACACTATGCGGTATATCATGCGTTGTATTTCTGTTCATTTATAGCGGTTTATGGGTGGGCGTTAATAAAGCCATGCCATACGAAAGCATATTCTATATTGCTTATGGCTTGCTTATCTATACATCAGAATTTTTATACTTAAAACATAATCAAAAATAAGACAAAATTAAAGGTATGACAATGATACTAAAGAGTATAAGCCACTTATCAAAGACTAAGAAGCTACTTGGTCTTTCAATTATCACTACAATACTCATCTTGTTTGCTTGCGTGTTTCAACACCTAAGCAAGCCCAAGTTGTATAAAAAATTACAAGGGCAATATAATATTCTCTTGGAAGAAACGTATATAAGCAGAAGTGCAGACTTCAACCCTTTAAGTTTTACCCTTACATTCAAAGGGTCAGACGTTGAACTACCAACCATACGTTCGGCGAATGATAATGCTGCAAGGAATTATGAAGGGATAAAAGAATTAGAAAGAAATGCCAAAGGAAAGTGGAAAGTAATTGGAGAGAAAGAGGATTCTATCTTGATTGATGCTCCAAAGAATATACTAAATGGAAAGTATGCCGTCTGCCTACAAAAGGTGGAGTATTTTCACGACAATATTTACATCCTTTGGTTAGAAAACGACTCTACTCGCCTCTGTTATTCAAAGGCAGTTTCGCCCAAAGCCGAAATAGAGTGGGAATGAAACTATCAGCAACAAAACATTTCTTCTTTCGGCAGAAATTCGTAATTTTGGCAAGACAAAGCCAACTTCTTAAACAGAACAATAATGAAAAAATACATCGTAATCTTACTATGCATATTGGTTTCATGCTGCAAGCGCGAACCTTCCGTTGGCACGCATCAGGGCGATAATGCCGCGGTCAGTCCTTCAAAAACAAAGGGCATCGACGGATATGTCGGGAAATGGCATTATATGGTATGGATAAACGATAGCGCATACCAAAACAAATCATTCTGTCTGGAACTCAGAAAAACCGGGAAGAATTCTGTAAAAGGATTGTTTACTTCTATTTGGTTTAATGGCGATAGAATAGATGGAGACCTTGAAAATGAAGTAGATGCCAACGTCTGGGGGCGTCTCGTCAACGACTCGCTATATGTCCGTATAAAAGGAAGTTACAGAGAAAACTCATCGGCAAAAGCAGTTTTGTATTTAGTAAACGATTCAACTCTGCTATGGAAACTTACAGAAGAAAATGGCGAAATATACCTCCCCGACAAAGTGTGGCTGGAAAAATTTTAATCAGTAACAACTCAAAAACAGAACTTACATGAACAGATTTCTAAGATTATACATTTTGCTGGCAATTTCATTCTGCTGTAAATCAACTGGTTTGTGCAATTACAGCACACACAAGAGTCGGCAGAATACTCTTACCGAAGAAAAGAAGTACATTCTTCCCGATTCCTTCTTTGCCAAAGTTGCCGTAGCCAACATTGGAACCATCGACACAACAAACGTAAAATACAGAAAACGAGACATGGAACTTTCTGGATATGCTTACTCTCCAGTTATTGGGTATGAGAATATAGCAGACAAAAAACCAAAATATGCTGTATTTATACAAGACAACTTTACCATCAAAAAGAATTATAGTAAAAATGACGAAACAGCAATAGACTCTATTGGTATCTATTTCATTTTGATAAAGAAGTATTTCGACACTGGAGAAAAAGCACAAATCATCCACATGCAATATAAAAGCAAGTTGGATAAATTTAAAGAAAGTGACTTTGATTACAGCATTCTCGCAGACATCCGAAAAAACTTTCTTCTTCGCATGAAACATACAAAATTCTATCTAAGAAAGGGAGGCAGGCTTCCCATGCTAACGGAAGTATATCTAATCTATTAGCATTATTCCGACCAAATTCCTAAACTCGGCAGAACAAAAAGAAATCTTTTAAAAATTGGTTTTATGAAAACAAAATCAGTTGCTCCTCTATACTATAAGTTATTGAGAAAGTCGAACTTAATAATATGCATATACACATCCGTATATCCCGATTTAAATCCTAATTATGTCGGTTTTACCGACGAGTTTTTCTTAAACAAAATAATTGAACGATGAATAAAATAACATTTATTATTGCTTTGGCGTTGTTTACATCTTGCATGCATAATAACACTAAATCAGATACAAACGATTCGCTATCTGATAAATCAACAGTTAAGCCCAAACATGAGGCAAGAATAACGATTCCCGACTTCCTCGTTGATGTTTGGGGAACACCACATTGTGCAAACATCAACATTACCTTAAATCAGAATGGCGAATTTGTATTCAACGATTATGACAAAAATGGCAATTATATTGCTAAGGAAGGAACTTTTGATTTTAAAGATAACAAGGTAATTCTGCACTACAAAGATGGGGATTCCTTAATCCTAAAGCTAAAGCTCCTTGAATACGAAGAGTTTAACGACTATTATCTATACACAGACAACAAAAGCCACTATTTGGTAAAGGGGCTGAGAGTTCCCTCTCCCGAAGAATTAGATTCCCTTACATCTCTGATATATTGTGAGGATAAGTAATACCCCTGTTCTCAGGAATATGCAGTAGATATATTAGTATTATTTGTCAATAACTGACGAACGTTTTTTCTGTAAACTCAGATACTTAACCATATTTAAAGAATGAATAAAGCAATATTTTCAATTTTACTGCTATTTACAGCATGTACCCAGCCCGAGAAATCTGTCAAGAAGTGGGTGGAAGAGGCAAAGCGCGTTGATTCTGTTAAAATTGTTGGTCAGAACAGATATGCAGATATCAACGATTTTCAAGTCAAGGGATTAACATTACAAGATATCGAAAAACTTTACGGGCATTATAACTATGCACCACTTGAACATGTAAAATTCGACAAACCCCTCGATGTGGAGGAAGATGACTTGCTTCTTTTTTTAGATCATCATTTTAAAGAATCAGACTATCCTGTTGTTATATCTGTTTATGATTGGTTTCGACATCCAAAAATAAACAAAATGTATCCAAAGGTTAACAACATTTGGGATCTTTCTAACCACGATGGTAGTTTAGGGATGTGCATGCGAGTTTATTTCGTTGAATATGAGGGCAAGCTAATAGCATTTGACGCTTTCCAAAATGATTGCAGAAGATTGTACTTTTTAGAATAAACATTCGGACACATCAGAAACAAAAAAGGCAGCCTCATCAGACTGCCTTTCTGTTTATTTCAAAATCAGTTGTTTTGCAAACTCCCATATCACGATGCCAGCCGTAACGCTCACATTCATAGAATGTTTTGTTCCAAACTGCGGAATCTCGAGGCAAGCGTCCGAACTGTCTACAACACATTGCTGAACGCCCTTAACCTCGTTGCCCATTATAACGGCATATTTCTCGCCGGCATCAAGTTTTATAGTCTCGAGCGACGTGCTGTGCTCTACCTGTTCAACGCTGAACACTTTGTAGCCCTGCGCCTTCAGGGCAGCAACGGCATCAGGCGTGTCGCTGAAGTATTCCCACTCAACCGAATCCTCGGCACCGAGAGCCGTCTTGTGAATCTCGGGATGCGGCGGCGTGGCGGTAATGCCGCAAAGCATTATCTTTTCTATTCTGAAGGCATCGCCCGTGCGGAATACCGAGCCTACGTTGTAGAGGCTTCTTACATGGTCGAGAACCACCACCAGAGGCATCTTGCGGCTGTGCTTGAACTCGTCGGTGCTGATGCGGTTCATCTCCGTAACCTTCAGCTTTCTCATCGATTCTTTCATCGTCTGCCTGCCCCGTTTTTAGTGTTTAGACTTCTTCTTTCCGCCCTTCTTGCCTGAGCTCTTAGAGTGGCCTTTCTTGTCTTTCTTAGCCTTCTTGTGGTTGGCTATCTTCTCCTTCGGAGTGAGGCTTGTCTTCTTGCCTGTGTAGAAAGGCGTTGTGCGCACCTCCTCGCCCTCGTAGTGGACGATGGCAAAGTCGAGCTGCTTGCGCTCCAGATTGGCCTTTGCAACCTTTATGCGCACAGGATCGCCAAGCGTGTAGATGCGGTGTGTACGACGGCCGCGGATGCAATAGTTGCGCTCGTCAAACTCGTAATAGTCATCATCAAGCTCGCGCATCGGAATCATACCCTCGCACTTGTTCTCGTTACACTCTACATAGAGTCCCCACTCGGTTACGCCGCTTATCGTTCCGTCGAACTCCTGCCCCATGCGCTCGCCCATGAACTCAACCTGCTTGTACTTTATGCTGGCGCGCTCAGCGCTTGCAGCAAGCTGCTCCATTGCCGAACTATGCTCGCACAAATCCTCGTACTTGGTCTGCGAAACCGAACGCTCGCCGTTGGCATACTTCGTCAGCAGGCGATGAACCATTGTGTCGGGATAACGGCGGATTGGCGATGTGAAATGCGTGTAGTAGTCGAACGCCAAGCCGTAGTGTCCGCAGTTGTGGGTTGAATAGCGCGCCTTCTGCATGGTGCGGAGGGCTACAATCTCAACAACGCCCTGCTCGCGCTTGCCCTTCACATCGCTCAGAAGTTTGTTTATGTTCTTGGCAACATCGGTCTTGCTGCCTGTTGTCTTCAGTTTATAGTTGAACTGCCCCACGAACTGACAGAGATTGTCGAGCTTGTCTGGGTCTGGAAGGTCGTGAATACGATAAGGGAACACCTTGGCAGTCTTGCCCTTTGGCACGCGGCCTATGTGCTCAGCCACCGTGCGGTTTGCCAGAAGCATGAACTCCTCAACAAGTTTGTTGGCATCCTTGGCATACTTGAAGTAGACGCTTACAGGCTTGCCCTTCTCGTCGATGTCGAAACGTACCTCGCAACGGTCAAAGTCTATCGCTCCGTTGCCGAAACGCTTCTCGCGGAATATCTTTGCCAGTCGGTTAAGAGTAACCAGCTCGAGCGCATATTCGCCCTTCAGACCGTCTTTCTCTGTCCAGTCAATCTTCATGTCGGGCTTGATGGCCGAACCGCCAATCTTCAAGTCCTCGGGATTTGCCGAGCCGTTTGCCTCGAGAATGGCCTGAGCCTCCTCGTAGGTGAATCGGCGGTTGCTCTTTATAACCGTGTGAACAATTCTATAGTCCTTTACATCGCCCTTGTCGGTAATGGTAAAGATGCACGAATAAGCCAGCTTCTCCTCGTCTGGACGGAGAGAGCAGATGAAGTTACAAAGTCGCTCGGGAAGCATAGGGATAGTGCGGTCAACCAGATAGATGCTCGTAGCACGCTCCACGGCCTCGCGGTCTATGATGTCGCCTTCCTTAACGTAGTGCGACACATCGGCTATATGTACGCCGACCTCCCACAGTCCGTCGCCCATGCTGCGTATTGAGAGGGCATCGTCGAAGTCCTTGGCATCGTGAGGGTCGATGGTGAATGTAGTAACATCGCGGAAGTCCTCGCGCTCGGCATAGTCCTCGGCTGTAATCTCTGCCGAAATCTTCTCGGCCGCAGCCTCAACAGCCTCGGGATATTTGTAAGGGAGTCCGTATTCGGCAAGAATGGCGTGCATCTCGGCGTTGTTCTCGCCTGCCTCGCCAAGGATGTCGATAACCTCGCCTATCGGGTTCTTTGCCTCGGTAGGCCATTCTACAACGCGCACAAGTGCCTTGTCGCCGTTCTTTCCGCCGGCAAGCTTATCCATCGGGATAAAGATGTCGTTGGCAAGATTGGCCGACTCGGTAAGCAGAAAGGCATACTGCTTGTTTACCTGCAACTTTCCTACGAATGTATCTTTGGCGCGCTTTACTATCTCTATTACCGCTCCCTCCTTGGTGTGGCCCTTGCGGAATGCCGACAACGAAACCTTTACGGTATCGCCGTTCATGGCATGGAGCGAGTTGCGCTCTGCCACAAAGACAGGCTCGCTGCCGTCGGCAGGAATAACGGAGTTCTTTCCGTTAGACTTGCGCACAAACTGACCTTCGAACACCAGAGAGGTGCTGTTAAAGCGGAAGTTTCCGTAAGGCTGCTCTATCAGGAAGCCTTCCTGAGTCATATCATTAAGAATGTCTGCACAAAGCATTTTCAAAGGATGCGTTGTGAGATTCAGTTCACGGGAAATATCTTTCAACGAATAGACCGTTCCCACATTGGCAAGGAACATCGCCGTAAGGCGGTCTACCAACTCTTTTTTAGTCAGGCGCTTGCCTGCTTTCTTACCACTTTTTCCCATATCGTCATAAATTTTAGTTTCTACAAAGAAAAGTATTTATTTTCAATAGTCATACTTTTTTCAAAATTTTATTTGGCATACATCCTGTAAAGACGAGCCGTGAGGGCGTAAACCAATACCGCGCTTATCCAGCCGCCAATGACATCGATAAGATAGTGCGCCTGAATGTAGACGGTGGCGCAGCACAGCAGAACGTAGAACGGCAGCAGAACGAAGACCATCTTGTACTGCTTGTCGCGCAGGCAGATGAGCATCAGTATCGTCGAGATTCCGACGTGCGAGCTTGGAAACGCCGCCGTTGGCCTTTCGCCGGCATTCTGCGACCCGAGGACGAGGTTGTAGAACAGTCCGTCGCTATCGCCCGGCGCGGTAAGCATCTCGGTATGCGATGCGAAATAGTTGCCCACATCAACAAAGTTAGCCTGCGCCACGCTGTCGAGCCCTATGGCACAATAGTAATACTGAGGTCCTGCCACAGGCACGAAGATGAACACGACGTAATAGATAAAGAACGATGCCATAACCACAAAGGCGGCACGCTCGAACTTGTGCGTGCGTCCGAAGAGATAGTACAGCTCGGTTGCCATTATCATAGGGAAGTAGGCTACATATCCAAGGTTGAAAGCCTCGCTCCAGAAACTGCCCGTAAACACCTGACTGAACAGATAGGCTGGCTGGCACCCGAAGATACTCTGCTCTGCCGATGCCATTATGTGGTCGAGGTTTGGCAGAAGACTGTTAAAGTCGTACGTATTCGAATACCAGTAAGGCAGAAGCGTAAACTGCACGATGGAGCGCGCATACCTCGTCAACGGGCAAGGAAACTTACGGTACACGAGCCACAAGCCCATGGTCATTGCCAGAATCATGGCCCGGTTTGCCACCTGCATCAGCGGAGTGTTTATACTATTCCAAAAAACAATTACGAGAACGAGCGTGAAAGCCAGATAGGCAAGCATCGCCTTCTCAATCAAAAGCAATCCTTCGCGAGGATTCTCTTCTCTGTCAACAAATGTCTTTATAGCCATCCTTCTTTTTTATACCATTCAACAGTTTCCCTTACACCCTCGTCCAAGATATAGTCGGGTGAATATCCAAGTTCATCAACAATAGGCTTGATGTCGCATTGCCAGTTTCGCTGCTTCAGAATCTTGTACTTGTCGAGATTAAGCGTCGTTGTCTCGCCTCTCAGCCTTGCAATGAAGGTTGAAACGAGCGACACCATCCACAGCACCCACACAGGCGCGCAGATGTGCGCAACAAAGCGGTTGCCAATCTCGTGCTGAAGCAAGTCGCTGAACGTGCGGCTTGTGTACACTCTGCCGTCGGTAACGAAATATTCGCGGCGCACAACCTGCTTGTCAATGGCAAGGAATATAGCCTTTACCAAGTCCTTTACATATACGAACGTGATGTCCTGCCTTGAATATCCGACAGAGAAATCGATATGGCGCTTTATGCTCTTTGCCATGATGAAATAGTCCTTCTCGCGAGGGCCGTACACTCCCGTTGGGCGCATAATGACGTACGGCACTTCGGCAATGCTCTTGATGTACTGCTCGCTCTGCAACTTGCTTGCGCCGTATGCCGTGTTTGGCTTCGGAACATCGTCGGCAGAGATAGGAGCATAATCCTTCTCGTGTATCGCTCCGAAGACGCTAAGCGTGCTGATGTAGATAAACTGCTTTGGCATCATGCCAAGCTGCTTGAGGGCATCGACAAAATGTTTTGTTCCGTAATAGTTTACGGCATAGAAATCGCGCTTGAACTTGCACTTCGTTGCGCCGGCTGCGTGGACAATATAATCCCACGTTCCGTGCTCCTCCTTAAAATTCTGTAATTGTTGACGAAGTACAACCTTATCGGCAAAGTTCAGTTCCACAAAATTTATGTCGGCATCCTTCAGATACTCTCTGCTGCTGGTGCCTCGCACTCCAGCCCAAGTATCGAACCCTTTCCTTAGTGCCTCTTCTACCAAAAAACTTCCAATAAAACCGCTGGCACCTGTAATCAAAATCTTCATAAGCCAATGTTGTTTTTGCAAATATAACATAAAAAAATCTGTAACACGCTTATTTTTTCTTTTTTGCTTCCGTCCGACGCCAAAATTTGCAAAGCCGAGTTGCTTTTTTGCCGATGCCCCAAGCAAAATAATGACAATAACGAAATGTGAATAAAAGTTAAAAAAGCAGAGTTTAAACAAAATAAGGAAAAAAGATGTTGCAAGGCATAATAAAAACTTTTGTATTTGAATATAAACACGTTATATTTGCAACCGTTATCCTAGGACAATCTTTTTGCCTTTAACACTGGTACAGAATAAAAAGGAAGTCGCCGTGAGGTCACTTCCTTTTCTGTTTTTATTTTCTTTATGATTCCGATTTTAAATTTATTATATATTTACTATCTTTGTAGCTAAATTATTCATAATAAAATGAAACGTATTTTATATATAGACTCATTACGTGGATTTGGCATATTACTCGTTGTTCTTGGCCATATTCTTCCTAATTTATTCACAGACATAGAGCCTTATCCAAACACTAATATTTGGATATATTCTTTTCATATGCCATTATTTTTCGTAATATCAGGATATTTTATTTACAACCAAAAGGATTATACCATAAATTATACAATAACACAAATATATAAAAAAACAATACAGCTTTTGTTACCATATCTAACAATGTCGTTGTTTTATTATATGATTTATAATGGGCCAAGAGATCCATTCAACTTTTTATGGTATCTTTATACATTATATGAAATATACATAATAATACTATTTATACAACTAATAAATAGTATGTTACATATAAAAAAAAGTATCATTCTATATATAGAGTTTTTTTTCGTATACATAATTTTATATAATACTGTTTACATCAAATTTTTATACACTTATGGCGACTTATTAAAAATGATGCCAATAATCAGATATTTTCCATTTATAGTATTGGGAATAACTTTAAAAAAATATAATATCATTGCTTACTTCCTTAGAAAGAAATATGTCTTTACAACATTGGGAGTACTTTCTCTTTTATTATTTTTCGACAACTGCTTTTGCATAATAAAATATCCTACTCAAAATTACAATGATGTTTTTCATCCAAAAGTATTTGAGGCAGTTATTGAAATTTTATTCTTTTGGGCTTTATTCATGAAATATTCTCATTCTTTAAAGAAATTAGAGAACTATTTTATTAATATTGGTACCCAAACGAAAGAAATTTATATTATACATTACATATTTTCAATACTATTAGGTACACCTCAAATTGGATTTATACTTATTGAAGCAAATAAAATAATACCATATTCATCCTTGATTATACAAATATTAATATCCATACCTTTAGCTATTATAATGATCTATTTATCGCTAATGGTAAATAAAATTTTATCAAAAAATAAAATCATATCATTAATAAGTTTAGGACATTACTAATACACAGAATTTATTTCTACAAATTATTATAATGAAAAAATTATTTTATCTTCTAACTGCACTACTCCTTCCAACGGCAATAATGGCAAGCGAAGGCAGTAAAACAACAGGAAAAATAAACAGAGTGGCATTGCTGCAACGCAACTCGCCTGTAGTAACAAAAAACGACAGTCTTTCGTCACTATCTGTTGGAAACGGCGGATTTGCCTTTACCGTAGATGCCACAGGATTACAGACTTTTCCAGAGAAATTCAGCAACGGAGTTCCGCTCGGAACGATGAGCGACTGGGGCTGGCACAGCTTCGAGAACACGGGCGATTACAAGCTCGACGATGTTCTGAAGGAATTCGACTTTCACGGACATAAAGAGCTGTATGCCTGCCAGTTCAAGGAGGGCGGCCGTCAGCAAGATGCATGCAACTATCTCCGCGTAAATCCTCATCGTCTACACCTCGGAACATTGGGTTTCGATATTTCTGAAATGAAGGGCGCGATGCCCGAAAACATCAAGCAAAGACTCGATCTCTACTCGGGCACGATAAAGAGCGAATACAAGTGGAACGGTCAGAAATACAGCGTTACCACGGCCTGTCATCCCAATGCCGACATGGTTGCAGCACAGATAGCAAGCAAGGCTCACACGCCTCTCTGTCTGCGTTTTCCTTACGCAACAGGCGGCCATTGCGACGATGCCAGCAACTGGAATGCCGATGACAAGCACAACACCGAAATCATAGAGCAGAAGTCGAACTACGCCGTTTTTGAGCGAACCATCGACGCCACAAAATACTTCGTTACTCTGAAGTGGACTGGCAAGGCCGAACTTTCAAGAAAAGGCAGAAACAAGTTCATTCTTTCTCCAAAAGATGATTCTTTCAGCATAACATGCGAATTTTCGGAGAAGAAGCCCGATGCAAAATCGGACGATGCTAAGCAGACTTTCGCTAAATCAGCCGAATATTGGAAGGATTATTGGCAGAAAGGAGCTATCGTAGATTTCTCGAAATGTACCGACCCTCGCGCAAAGGAACTTGAGCGACGCGTAGTTCTTAGTCAGTATCTGCTTGCAATAAACTGCGCCGGCGACACTCCTCCGCAGGAAACGGGACTGACATACAACTCGTGGTACGGCAAATTCCATCTCGAAATGATTTGGTGGCATCAGGCGCAGTTCGCCCTCTGGAATCATCCCGAGAAACTGGCGCACTCGCTTCATTGGTATCACAAGGTTGCGCCTATTGCAACAGAAATAGCTCGCCGTCAGGGCTTTGACGGACTTAGATGGATGAAGATGACCGACCCAGACGGTCTCGAAGCCCCAAGCAATGTCGGAAGTTTCCTTATCTGGCAGCAGCCGCACCTTATCTATCTTGCCGAACTGCTCTACCGCAACAGCAAGGACAAGGCGATAAAAGACGAATATTACAATCTGGTTCAGGAAACAGCCAAATTTATGTATTCGTTTGCCACCTACGACAAGGCAAAAGACAGATATGTTCTGAAAGGCTGCATTCCGGCACAAGAAACCCTTAAGGCCAACGTAACCGTTAATCCACCTTTCGAACTGTCTTACTGGCACTACGCAATGCAGGTTGCCAACCGATGGAGAGAAGAGAAGGGCGAGCCTCGCATTAAAGAATGGGACGAGCTCGTAGAGAAACTCTCGCCCCTGGCATTCAACAGCGACAGCCTATATCTGGCAGCCGAAAGCGCAACAGAGACTTATTCAGACATCAGATGCACATCCGACCATCCAGCCCTTCTCGGCGCAGTCGGAATCCTGCCGATGAACAATATTATAAACAAAAACTGCATGCTGAAAACGCTCGACTGGGTTATTGCCAACTGGAACTGGAACAAGACTTGGGGATGGGATTATCCGATGGTTGCCATGAACGCAACCCGATTGGGAGAGCCAGAGAAAGCCATCGAGGCAATCCTTCTCGACAACCGGACAAACACCTATCTGGTAAGCGGACATAACTATCAGGACGAACGTCTGAGAATCTATCTGCCGGGAAACGGCGGACTTCTTACCACCGTTGCGCTGATGTGCGCCGGATGGGATGGCTGCAACACCGAGAATCCGGGATTCCCGAAGAACGGAAAATGGAACGTAATGTGGGAAGGTTTGAAACCTATGCCATAACAAAACAAAAAAGCTGAGTCGCAATCTGTTACGACTCAGCTTTTTTCCTTATTTCTTATCCACAAACGATACTTTCAGCGGAGTTACAAGTCGGCGGTTAAACTGCCTTATATGCTCAACCCATTCGTCGAACGACTTAAATCCGTATTTACTCCACGATGCTCCGAAATAATAAACAAAACTATCGCCCGGAGTGTATTGCGAAACGGCTTGCAGATAACCGAAATTACCATCGTGCTCAGTCCTCTGCTTGCTTGTCTTAAACAGATTTTCCTCGATGCTCAGAACCGGGTGAACAAAGATTGCACCCGTATAGATGTCGCCCGTTTTAGAATGGTTCTGCGTGCGATATTTAAAAGCCATGAAACCATCGTCTACACTACCCTCTATCTTGTTTCTGCGCCTTTCGTTAAGCACAATTCCCGTACAAATGTTCTTCACCTCCTTCAGATTGCTGAACGAAAGCTGAACCTTGTTGAAATAGCAGCCTGCATCGAGCGAGATTATTCTTTTCTCGACGATGGTTGAATCGCCGTCAACCTTCAGCGGAGGATAAGTAAGCGCAACGGTAAAGCGCAGCGGACCGTTATCCAGAATCTCGTAAGTGCTGTAAGCATTCGACGGAATAAGAGTTACCGAATCGGCCATCAGAGCCGTACCAGCCAAGCCGAGCGTGCGCCCAACCTTAAAGCAGTCTAGGCCGTCGCCGTGGTCGTGATAGAAATCCATCGAATCCTTCAGAGCCTTTGCCTTGCGAATCTGCCCCTTCGTCTCGAGCAGGTCTATACGACTTTGCAGTTCGGGGTCGGATGCCCTGATATATCTGTCCTCGCTCACAAGGTCGGTCGTATCCTTGCACCAATAGTCGTAACCGTATTTCGGCTCTTTCGTCATCTGCTGAGCAGGCCCGAAGCATCGGTATATGGCAAGTTCATTCTCCCAAGTTATATCGTCGTTTCTGAAGGCATAGAAATGCCCCTGAACGCGCGGCTCTATCGTCTTTGGAACACCGTGTCTGATGGTATAGACAACCGACGAATTAGCTCCGACGCTAACCGGAAAGATTACATTCTCGTCATACGAAATCTGATACGGCACTTCCTTCCCGTTCTTGTCAACAATAACAAACTGAACGGAATCGCTCTCTCCAAACTCGTCGATGATATGCTTGAACGGAATCTCCACCAGCTCGTTGCTGCGCAGAGTGTCTAACTTGTTCGTAATCTTCACATCAATAGATGTGCGAGGTTGCGAGCACGCTGCAAACATAGCGCCCACAAGCAAGAATGAAACTTGTATCTTCATAAATTCAGAAAAGTAAAAAAGCGACAACGGAAACATCAAATCCCCGCTGCCGCCCGTATATAAAAAATATCTTTTTCAGACCTTTTTACTTAGGCTGCTTGCCGATGTATGCAAGGATACCGCCATCAACATAAAGAATATGACCGTTCACTGCATTTGAAGCCTCAGAAGCCAAGAATACAGCAGGACCCGTAAGTTCCTGTGGATCCAACCAACGGCCAGCTGGAGTCTTTGCGCAGATGAATGAGTCGAATGGATGACGGCTGCCGTCAGCCTGCTTCTCGCGAAGAGGAGCTGTCTGTGGAGTAGCGATGTAACCAGGGCCGATACCGTTACACTGGATGTTGTACTCGCCGTACTCTGAACAGATGTTGCGAGTAAGCATCTTCAAACCACCCTTTGCAGCTGCGTATGCAGAAACTGTCTCACGGCCAAGTTCAGACATCATTGAGCAGATGTTGATAATCTTACCTGCACGCTTCTTCATCATTGAAGGAAGAACAGCCTTAGCCACGATAAACGGAGCGTTAAGGTCGATATCGATAACACGACGGAAATCAGCAGCCTCCATCTCGTGCATAGGGATACGGCGGATGATACCAGCGTTGTTAACCAAGATGTCGATAGTACCGATTTCCTTCTCGATAGTAGCAACCATCTTCTGCACAGCCTCCTCGTTTGTTACGTCGCAAACAAAGCCGTGAGCAGCGATTCCCTTCTCCTTATATGATGCAAGACCTTTGTCAACCAACTCCTGATTGATATCGTTGAAACAGATTGTTGCACCCTGCTCTGCAAATGCAGATGCGATGGCAAAACCAATACCGTAAGAAGCACCAGTAACCAAAGCTACCTTACCTTCGAGTGAAAAATTCAAAAACTTATTCATTTCTATTTATTTTATATAAACATTGTTTGTTGCAAATATATTAAAACAATTTTGAAACGCAATAAAATTTTCTCAAAAATTGGCAAGTATAGATTACATTTTTGGTTTCGTGTGGGCACAAAAAAAGTCAATTTGTAAAAACAAACTGACTTTTTCTGAGGTTGTGCTACCAAGATTCGAACTTGGACTGAGAGAACCAAAAACTCTAGTGCTGCCATTACACCATAGCACAATCACTATGAACTTCCCTTTTTTTCGGAAGAATCGGGTGCAAAAATAATACTATTTCTTTATATAGCAAAATATTCTTGCCTATTTTCTGTTATTTCGCAATGAGTAGGAAGTAATTCTTCTTGCCCTTCTGAACAAGCAGATACTTGCCGTTTAGAAGGTCGTCAGAAGTAATTGTCTGGTCGAATGCTGTGAGCTTTTCCTTGTTCAAAGAAACGCCGCCGCCCTGAACCATCTTTCTCATCTCGCCCTTTGACGGGAAGCACTGTGTGTGCTCAGCCAGAAGGTCTACAGCCTTAACGCCAGCCGAAATCAAATCCTTGGAAACCTCAAACTGAGGAACACCGTCGAATACAGAAAGAAGAGTCTGCTCATCGAGCTTCAGAAGGCTGTCTTTTGTAGCCTTGCCAAACAAGATGTTGCTTGCCTCGACAGCTGCCTCGTAATCCTCCAGAGAGTGAACCATAACGGTGATTTCCTTGCCAAGACGCTTCTGAAGCTTGCGCTGGCCCGGATCCTCGTCGTGCTCGGCAATAAGGGCATCAATCTCTTCCTTTCCGAGATTTGTAAATATCTTGATGTATCGCTTAGCATCCTCATCGCTCACGTTGAGCCAGAACTGAAGGAATGCGTAAGGCGAAGTATATTCGCGGTTAAGCCAGATGTTTCCGCCTTCGGTCTTGCCGAACTTTGTTCCGTCGGCCTTTGTTATAAGCGGACAAGTAAGGGCGAAAGCCTCAGCCTCTGCGCCGAGTGTACGGCGGATAAGCTCTGTTCCGGTAGTGATGTTACCCCACTGGTCAGAACCACCCATCTGAAGCTTACAGTTCTTCTCCTTGTAAAGGTGAAGGAAATCGTATCCCTGAAGAAGCTGGTATGTGAATTCTGTAAAAGACAAGCCGTCGCGAGCCTCGCCGTTAAGACGCTTCTGCACGCTGTCCTTTGCCATCATATAGTTTACGGTGATGTGCTTGCCAATCTCGCGAGCAAAATCGAGGAACGAATAGCCCTTCATCCAGTCGTAGTTGTTTACGAGTTCAGCCTTGTTTGGAGCATCGCTGTCGAAATCCAAGAACTTTGAAAGCTGCTGCTTGATGCACTCTACATTGTGGCGGAGTGTCTCTTCGGTAAGCAGATTACGCTCTGTGCTCTTGCCCGAAGGGTCGCCAATCATACCAGTTGCACCGCCTACAAGGGCGATAGGCTTGTGACCAGCCTTCTGGAAATGACGGAGAATCATAATACTGCAAAGGTGACCAATATGAAGAGAATCGGCAGTAGGGTCAAAACCCACGTAGCCGGCTATGTTTTCTTTTTCAAGAAGTGCGTCTGTACCCGGCATCATTGTATGGAGCATGCCTCTCCACTTTAATTCTTCAACAAAATTCATCGAATGAGTTATTTTTATTTTATTATTTTTTACATTATCAAGTGCAAAAATACGACTTTATTTCTTCACTTCCAAATAATTATGTGCAATAAATTGAACGAGCGTTTCTAACGGAATATGCGTTACTTCCGAAGCCTTGCGATACACGTCGAGAACGCTTCCGCCGTATTCGTCAGTCTCGAACAGAATTTTGTCGGTAGGGCACAAGACAAGGCTTTCGGCATTGAAATTTATTCCGAAACTGATATACATTCCCTTGGATATGAGCTGATTCAACTGCTGCGGCTTTCCTCTGAATCCGTGGATAATCCACGGCACAGACGGCTTTATCTGCTTATGAACGGCAAGGAGTTCGGCGAAAGCCTTTACGCAATGTATTATCATAGGCTTGCCCATGCGTTCGGCAATCTGCGCCATCTCCGAGAACAGAAGAATCTGCTCGTCCATGTCAAGATGCGAGCGCAACTTGTCCAGTCCACACTCTCCTATGAAAGCGGACTGCTCAATCATTCCGATATTGTCTTCAAGAAGCTTCTTCCAGTCACTACGGACATACCACGGGTGTACCGATGCACTGTAAAGCGTCGGCAACTCGGCAGGAATGCTGTTCGAAACAAATACATTGCGTACGGATATAACATTCTCATAATGGCAGTTGCTATGGGTATGTATATCGTAGAAAATGTTCATAGTCCTAAACTTATGGCACAGGGTCGTATCCGCTGCCACCCCAAGGATGGCATCTCAGAATTCGCCTGACGGCAAGATAGAATCCGTAGAACGGACCGTGCTTGCGTATAGCCTCAACGGCATATTGCGAACATGTGGGCGTGAATCTGCACGATGGCGGCAGAAACGGCGATATTGCCCTTTGGTAGAAATATATAGGATAAAGAAGGCACTGCGACAGCACCTTCTTTACTATTCTAATTACCTTGTTCATCTTTATTTTTTTCGTCAAGGCTGTATTTCTTTGCAACCTTGTCTGCCAATATCTGAAGCACCACCTTCATCTTGTTCATCACAACATTGGTGTCGTATTTCTTGCCGTCCTGCCAGATGAAGGATATTATCATGCGCTCGTCGGGATGCCCTTCGAATGCCTTCAGCAAAACCGACTTTTGCAACCGGTACGACTCGCGCAGCTGTCTCTTAACTCTGTTGCGGTCTACGGCATTGTGGAAATGCCTTTTCGATACCGACATCATTACAGAGACCGTTGAATCGGAAGAATATCTGCCTATCCGATACACAGCCCGTATCGGGTGAACTGATACAGACTTGCTGCCACTCGAGAACAGTTCTTCTATCAGTTTCTTGCTGCAGAGGCGTTCCTCTTTACAAAATCCGTTAAGCTTGTTCATCAAACTACTTCAGTTCTGACAAGAATTTGTCGAGCGCGGCAGTCATTGACGGACATTCCTTTGTAGGAGCCTCAACGTCAACGCGAAGGTCTGAATCCTTTGCGTGCTTTGCCGTTGTAGGGCCGAATGTAGCAATGGCTATATCGTTCTGCTTGAAGTCTGGGAAGTTCTTCTTCAGAGAGTCGATTCCGGCAGGGCTGAAGAACAGCAGCATGTCGTAGTCGAATGCCTCATCCTCGGTAAAATCGTTGCTCACGGTGCGATACATAACGGCTTCGGCATGGCTCAGGCCATTGTTTTCCATCATGTTGGCAATATCGTCGGTGTGAACAGTTGACATAGGGATAAGGAAATTCTCTGTCTTGTGCTTTATCATAGATGGAAGAAGGTCGTCAATCTTTCCGGTTTTTCCGAAGAATACCTTGCGCTTGCGGTACTGTACATACTTCTGGATATACAATGCTATGGTTTCTGTAATGCAGAAATACTTCAGCGTTTCGGGTACTTCAATACGCATTTCCTGACATAGTCCGAAGAAATGGTCGATTGCATGACGTGAAGTAAAAACTATAGCAGTGTAGTCGGGTATAGAAATTTTCTGCTGGCGGAACTCCTTTGGAGTAACGGCCTCTACCTTAATGAAGGGGCGGAATACGATCTCGACCCCGTGTTTAGCAGCAATATCGAAGTAGGGTGACTTCTCCGAAGTTGGTTTAGGCTGCGAAACAAGTATCTTACTTACTTTCATTTAATTTTTTATAATCAAACTATTATTTGCTAACACCAAAGCCTGCCACAAAAAGGCAGCCGGCATCAGTTCGAGTGCGCAAAAGTACATAATTAAATACAAAATACCGCCTTTTTTGCTAAAAAAGATGCTATATGCCTTGTAAAACAGCATCAATTTTGATAAAATCCAACTTACTGACAGGTATATAAATGCATTTTTAATCGAAAGGTCGAAATACACAATCAGAAGCAGAAGCGGGAACATTACAAGACCTGCAAGCGACACTACAAGCCAGTACGACTCGAGCCAGATTCTTCGCCTCTGCCGCTCGAAGAAAACCCAGTTAACGAACGAGTAGATTGAGAACTTGAAGAAGAAATATGCTATGCAGACTCCCGTATTCAACCCCAGAAGAACGTATGGCGATATGTTCTGAAAAACCTCAGGAAAACTGTCCATCGAGTAGTCGAAGAACAGAACGGCAAGAATGAATATCGTCTGACAAGTAAGGAACATCTGGAATCTGAGTTCCGAGCCGCTGTGAGTTGAAAAGATGCTCGATCTCTCTCTCACAACGTTGAACTCCTTTATCTGCTGAATAAGGAATCGCTTTCCGCTAGCAAACACGAGCGACAAGAGGAAGAAACACATCAGAACGATGGTTGTTATGGCATCATCGGCCATAAGATGATAGTGAACAGGGTCGCCCGACATTCCGTCGATGTTCGAAGCCTTTGCCTCTGAATAGAACTCGCTGTTAGAGAAGTAGTTGTCTTTGTAATAAGTCTTCAGCTTTCCTACCTGAATATGCAGATTCTGAATGGAATCGTGCTTCTCGACAATGTTAATCAGCGGACCCGTCGACGGCAGGTTTGCCATACTGTCGCGATAGGCCCTGTCTTGCATAGCCTTTATGTATGCAAGCTCTGCCGAATCAAGCTGTTCTGAGTGGTGTGCGCCAACCAGACTGTCGGTTTCTATGTTAGGATTTAGACTGTTCATACAAAAAAATCTCGGCAAAGATAGTGCAATTTTCAATTTTATTTTATAATTTCACTCGCAAAATTTGAAAACTAAAGAATAAAACCCTTTTATTGATGAACCGTAACATTAAAATCCACTGCGTAAATAACGGCAAAACGTACGAAGTTCCGATTTGCAGCAATCTGATGGACATATACAAGGCAACAGGCCTGAAAATGGAATACGGCCCTGTTAGTGCCATAGTTAACAACAAGGAAAAATCGCTTGTTTACGAGTGCTACAAAGACAAACTCGTAAAGTTTCTCGACCTTACCCACCCTTCGGCTCTGCGAACATACACTCGCACCGTGCTGATGATTTTGTGCAAGGTTGTTTCGGATATTTTTCCAGACGGACGAATAATTATAGAAAACCCAGTTTCTAAAGGAATTTATTGCCGACTTGTAATTGGTCGTACCATTACCGAAGATGACATCGCCACAATACGCACCGAGATGCAGAAGGTTATAGATGCCAACATTCCGATAGAACGCATTGAATGTACCACCGAAGAGGCCATAAAACTGTTCGAGGAGCGCGGACTGATGAGCAAGGTTAAGCTTCTGAAATCAATAAAGAGCGTTACATCGGCTTATCACAAGCTGGGCGACTATGTTGATTTCTACTACGGCTCGCTTCTGCCTACAACCGGAATGGTGAATCTTTATGCAATAGATTCGTACTACGACGGACTGCTTGTGCGTGTTCCAGATCCAAAGAATCCGAGCAAGCTGCCAAACATCATCAGGCAGGACAAGATGTTCAAACTCTTCAAGGAGCATCACGAAAGACAGGAAATCTTCAACATCAGCACGATTGGCGATTTTAACATGGCTTGCGAGTTGGGCTTCACAAGTCAGCTAATAACCGTAAGCGAGGCTATTCAGGAAAAGAAAATCTCGCTTATTGCCGACCAGATTGTTGAGCGTGGAAACGTTAAGGTAATCCTCATTGCCGGTCCGTCATCTAGCGGAAAGACAACATTCAGCAAGCGTCTTAGTGTGCAACTGGCAGTAAACGGCATTATCCCGATAGCTATCTCGCTCGACGACTACTTTGTGAACCGCGAACAGACTCCGAAGGATGAGAAAGGCGATTACGACTTTGAATCGCTCTACGCACTCGACCTGCCGTTCTTCAACAAGCAGCTGCAAGAACTGATTGACGGAAAGGAGATTGAGATTCCGACATACAATTTCGAGAAGGGAGAACGAGAGTTCAAGGGCAAGAAGATTAAGATGAACGAGAACAACATCCTCGTGCTTGAAGGAATACACGGACTGAATCCCGAACTGACTTCGCAGATTCCAGAGGAGAACAAGTTCCGCGTATATGTTTCTGCCCTTACATCAATCCTGCTCGACGAGCACAACTATATTCCGACAACCGACAACCGCCTGCTGCGCCGCATCATCCGCGACACCAAATACCGCGGCTGCCCGGCTCAGGAAACAATTCGCCGCTGGCCTAGCGTAAGAGCCGGCGAGGACAAGTGGATTTTCCCTTATCAGGAGAATGCCGATGCCATGTTCAACAGCGCGCTTCTGTTCGAACTTGCCGTAATCCGCAATCAGGCAATTCCTGCACTCATAAACGTGCCGGAAAATACTCCAGAGTATGCCGATGCGTTCCGACTGTTCAGATTCTTGCTTAACATCCGAAGCATCGAGGGTAAAAACCTTCCTCCAACATCGCTTCTGAGAGAATTCTTGGGCGGCAGTAGCTTCAATTATTAAAATTGCACTATCTTTGCACATTGTATGAAACAAGGAGCAGAAATAAGGCAAGGGCTGGTTCAGAAACAGACGACGATTCTCAGCCCTCAGCAGATTCAGTTCGCCCACCTTCTTGAAATACCGTCGGCCGGTATGGAAGAGTGGGTGAAGAATGCTGTTGATGAAAATGAAGCTCTTTGTAATCAGAACGATAACGACAATGCGCCCGACAACTACGGCGACAGCGTGAGCGAGGATATAAAGGAGAAGGACGACATCGTTGACGAATACATGAAGGACGATGACGGCGAACCTTTGTCGAAAGGCACGACCGACTCTGACAAAAACTCGTTCCGCTCAGAGCCCGACAACGAGAACTCGAAAATAGACCTCCTCGTTGAGCAGATGGGCGAATACAGTCTGACGGAAAAAGAAAGTACTATTCTGCGATACATCATCGGCTCACTCGAGAATAACGGACTTCTGCTCACGCCGCTCAACAAACTGTCTTACGAACTGAATGTTGAGCAGAACATAAACGCATCGGAAGACGATATTCTCGACATGATCGAGACTCTTCAGGAGTTTGACCCGGCTGGAGTTGGCGCACGAAGCTATCAGGAAAGCCTGCTTATTCAGGCACAGCGAATGCATGCCGACACAGCCGAGAAGGAAGCCATCAGAGGCTACATCATAGCCATCTTCGAAAAGATGTACGATGATTTTCTGCATCAGAGATGGGATGTAATTCAGCAACGCCTCAAGGTTGACGACGAGATGCGCAACAAAATACGCCAGCACATCACGCGGTTCATTCCTGCCCCGCTCAGCTCGGAAGAGGGTCTTGCCGACCACGGAAGCACGCTTGCCGAACCCGATTTCATCATAAAGGAAAATTCGGAGGGCGAAGTGTACGTTGTTCTTAACGACAGCCACATTCCGCAGGTTCAGCTAAATCCCGAAGTTCAGAGAGAGATAAAGTACATCGAGGACAAGAAGGACAAGAGCAAGCAAGACAAGCAATGGCTTAACAACAAAAAGCAGAAGATTGAGAACGCGCGCAACCTCATCGAAATGCTTAGGCAGAGAGAACTCACTCTATACAAGACAATGAAGGCAATCTTCGACCTTCAGAAAGATTTCTTCGTAGAATGCGACGAAACGAAGCTGAAGCCGATGATTCTGGAAGATGTGGCAAAACTCGCAAATCTCGACATATCAACCGTTTCGAGAGTAAGCAACATTAGGTTTGTAGAAACGCTCGATGGTCAGATTCTTCCGCTTAAATACTTTTATTCACGCACTTATACATCCAACGACAACGAAAGTAAGACTATCCAGGATGTATTCAGTGCAATAAAAGAGATAATAGACAACGAGAATACCGAAAATCCGTACAAGGACGAGGAGATTGTTGAGAAATTAAAGGAAAAGGGCATAGTTCTTGCCCGACGCACTGTGGCAAAACACCGTACACAACTGGGTTATCCTATTGCCAGCGTACGAAAAAACATAAAAAGATGATGAGCGATAAACACTTAATCACAACAGCAAAATTAGTGTCTACAATGTTCACACCTTTGTGTGTGCCATTGCTGGCCTTTGCAATTCTATTCACCTTCAGCTATCTCAGCCTGCTTACATTGGGTTTCCGCCTTGTGGTGCTCGGCATGGTTGCAAGCTTTACAATCATTCTTCCAAAATTTGCCATTCTTCTTTACCGAAAGATGAACGGCTGGACTCTAAGACAGGCAAGCAAGCGCGAAAACCGTGTTGTACCATATCTGCTTACCATAACATGCTATATTGCATGCCTTTATCTTATGTACAGTTTGGCAATGCCACGATTCCTGAGTGCTATAATAATGGCGGGACTGATAGTTCTCGTTATCTGCATAACCATTAACCTCTGGTGGAAAATCAGCACACACATGGCAGGCATCGGCGGACTGATTGGCGGATTGATTCCGCTCAGCATGTCGTTCGAGTACAACATGACATGGTGGATGTGCTGTGCAATAATATTTGCCGGAATGTTGGGCACAAGCCGAATGATTCTGCGCCAGCACTCGCTCGGACAGATTCTTGTAGGCTTCTTCGTGGGATTTTTCAGCGCATTTTGTATAATTTATAAATATACGTTAATTTAATAAATATGAATGCAATTGTAAGTATTATAATGGGCAGCACTTCCGACCTTCCGGTTATGGAGAAGGCTGCAAAATTCTTGGAAGAGATGCAGATTCCTTTCGAGATGAACGCACTCTCGGCTCACCGCACCCCAAACGAAGTTGAGGAGTTTGCACGAAATGCCAAGAGCCGCGGCGTTAAGATTATCATTGCCGGCGCAGGAATGGCGGCTGCCCTTCCGGGAGTTATTGCAGCAAGTACTACCCTTCCGGTAATCGGCGTGCCTATCAAGGGAATGCTCGACGGTCTCGACGCAATGCTTAGCATCATTCAGATGCCTCCGGGCATTCCGGTGGCTACCGTTGGTGTAAACGGAGCACAGAACGCAGCAATTCTGGCTGCCGAAATGCTTGCGCTTTCCGACGAAAATCTTGCAAATAATCTGGCCGAATACAAAGAAGGCCTGAAGCAGAAGATTGTAAATGCCAACAAGGAGTTGAGCGAAATAAAATATAAGTTCAAGTGTAACTAATGGAAACAGATTTTTTTAACTACTCGCGAAGAGAATCTGTAGAGGTTCACATAGGAAATATTTGTCTTGGCGCAGGAAATCCTATAAGGGTTCAGAGCATGACAAACAAATCTACTATGGATACCGATGCCTGCGTTGAGCAGAGCAAGCGCATCATCGATGCCGGCGGCGAACTTGTCCGTCTGACAACTCAGGGCGTAAGAGAGGCCGAAAACCTTAAGAACATCAACGCAAAGCTTCGTGCGCAGGGCTACAATCAGCCTTTGGTTGCCGATGTTCACTTCAACCCTCATGTTGCCGACGTGGCTGCCCTCTATGCCGAAAAGGTAAGAGTAAATCCAGGCAACTACGTAGATGCGGCCCGAACATTCAAGCATCTTGAATATACCGAAGAGGAATATGCTCAGGAACTGAAGAAGATTGAAGATAAGTTCGTTCCTTTTCTTAATATATGTAAGCAGAATCACACAGCCATCAGAATTGGAGTAAACCACGGCTCGCTTTCCGACAGAATTATGAGCCACTACGGCGACACTCCCGAAGGCATCGTTGAGAGCTGCATGGAATTCCTTCGCATCTGCGTAAAGGAGAATTTCACAGATGTCGTTATCTCAATAAAGGCGAGCAACACAGTCGTTATGGTACAGAGCATGCGCCTCTTGGTCGAGGTTATGCAGAAGGAGAACATGAAGTTCCCTCTCCATCTTGGAGTTACCGAGGCTGGCGATGGCGAAGACGGACGAATAAAGAGTGCCGTTGGAATTGGTGCACTTTTATCCGACGGCATAGGCGACACCATAAGAGTTTCGCTGAGCGAGGCTCCCGAGGCTGAAATTCCTGTGGCCAAGCATCTTGTAGAATACATAGGCAAGAGAGCCGGACATCAGTACATTCCAGGAATAGCCGACAAGAACTTCAACTTTACAAAGCCATCGCGACGCGCCACAAAAGCCGTCCGCAACATTGGCGGAGACAATCAGCCGGTGGTTATTGCTGCCGATATTGAAGGAAAGCGAACTTCGGTTGCAAATGCCGACTTCACTCCCGACTATGTTTACTGCGGACAGAATCTGCCAGCACCAGAAAAACGCATTGCCAAGGATTACATTGTAGATGCCGACAGATGGGACGGCGAAGCTAACACATGGCCTGTGTTCCGCTACGACCAGTTGCTTTACATAAGCGCGTGTCAGGCTCCGCTTAAATTCTTGTTCCTGCCTTACATGGCTTGCACCGACGAGGCTATTGCCTGTCTAAAATATCACCCAGAGGTTGTAGTAATTTCGCAGAGCAATCATCAGAACCGCATCGGCGAACATCGCGCCCTCGCCCACCAGCTTATGAGCGAAGGATTGCAGAATCCGATAGTTTTCTTCCAGCACTACAACAAGAGCCAGGAAGAGAAGGGCGATTTCCAGCTTGAGAGTGCCGCTGACATGAGCGCACTTCTGTTCGATGGTTTTACCGACGGAATTATGCTTCTCAACCTCGGAAATCTGTCGGCAGATGATGTTGATGCTACCGCTTTCGGTATTCTTCAGGCTGCACGACTCAGAACCAGCAAGACCGAATACATTTCGTGTCCGGGTTGCGGCAGAACTCTATACAATCTTGAAGAGACGATAGCCAAGATAAAGGCTGCAACATCGCATCTTAAAGGTCTGAAAATTGGAATTATGGGCTGCATTGTTAACGGTCCGGGCGAGATGGCAGATGCCGATTACGGATATGTTGGCGCAGGACGAGGAAAAATTTCACTCTACAAAAAGAAAGAATGTATAGAGAAAAACATTCCAGAAGAAGAAGCCGTTGAGCGTCTGCTCAAACTTATTGCAGAGAACGAAAACAAATAATAAAAAAGAGGAATGAATACTTGTTCATTCCTCTTTTTTATTTAAAATATAAGCTGTGCAAAATTATAAAGTCCGTATTTCCATACAACAAAATCGTGCTTTCCTCCTGGATATTCTATAAGCGTGCATGGAACTCCGTTCTTGTCGCAGAAATTCTTCAGGCGTGAACTGTTAAACATCAGTCCGTCCTGATTTCCGCAGACCATCCATAAAAGTTTGTTTTCTTTCTTTGTCTTGGCTACATCAGGAATAAGCTGCTCGGGCATCTTTGTATTTGGTGCCGAAGAGAATCCTCCAACATAGGCAAACATTTCCATATGGCCTAGTCCGAAATTAAGCGACTGTCCGCCACCCATCGACAATCCGGCTACGGCTCTATGTTCCCTGTCGGTGTAAGTGCTGAACTTACTTTCTATATAAGGTATAAGGTCAGTCAAGAGGTCTCTCTCGAAAATCTCGAAGCCCTTTATCTTATCGGCACTGAAGATATCGCCTTCAGCCTTGTCATTCGGAATGGCACGTCCGTTAGGCATCACAATTATCATCTCCTTTGCCTTATTGTTGGCATACAAATTATCCATTATTATATTAGGTACACCGAGCATCCACTCCTTGTGGTCGCCGCCAATTCCGTGCAAAAGGTAAAGAACTGGATATTTCTTCTTCTTTGAATAATGAGGCGGAAGATAGATTGTAGCCTTTCGAGTTGTTCCAACGGTGAAAGACTTGTATTCAATCTCCTTGATAGTGCCTCTATCAATGTTGGCCATCTCCTTGTCGAAGTAGTATGGCGCAGCCAAATACTTGTCGAAATGACATTCAATTTTCGGAGCATCAGGCATCACACCAATCTCAGGCTCCTGTGCTTTTGCATACAACGATACAAACAACAGTGCTAATAAAAGTTTTCTTTTCATTTTAATGCTGTATAGCTTTTATGATACTAAATTAAAGACGAAGCAAAGATAGTAATTATAGTTGAAAAGAAGTTAAAAAGTCATTCAAAACTTATTAAAAGAAAAAAACAACTATTCTTGCTGATACCGAAAAATATTATATACAATCATCGGCACAACATATCCAAATAAGTTAGAAGAAAAATATAAATGAAATTTAAACCCAAAAATATTGGATTTTTATTAGCCTCTTTCTACAAAAGATTTTAACTTTGCAGCGTATTAACACTATGTTAAAAATAGGGAAAACATCGGTCCAACGCCCCATCATACGGCACTTTAACCATGTTGAGAATTATTTCATAACTCTCACTCCCGAAACAATAACCGAAAAAGCAACTTTCACGCTGCTTTTTTTTAAACCATATAAACAGACAATCATTATCATCATAAATTTTTCTTCAAAATAAAATAAATAAAATTATATAATAATATGATAAAGGAGGAATGGTTGAAAAGTGGTTTTGTAAACGAACCCATCAACGAGGGAACAGATATAAAGGTTGAAATAAGAAAGATGTGCAAGGAGAAGAACGCCGTCATCTTGGCGCACTTCTACACCGAAGGCGAAATTCAGGACATTGCCGATTTCGTGGGCGACTCTCTGGCTCTGGCTCAGTGGGCTGCCAAAACCGATGCCGACATCATCGTGATGTGCGGTGTTCATTTCATGGGCGAGACAAACAAGATTCTCTGTCCAAACAAGAAGGTTCTTGTGCTCGACCTGAACGCCGGCTGCTCTCTTGCCGACAGTTGCAAGGCTGAGGATTTGAAAAAGTACAAAGACGAGCATCCGGGATACAAGATTGTTTCTTATGTAAACACAACGGCTGCCGTGAAGGCTCTCACCGATGTTGTTGTTACGTCTTCGAACGCAAAGCAGATTGTTGACAGCTTCCCTGCCGACGAGAAACTAATCTTCGGTCCAGACTATAACCTCGGAAACTACATCAACTCCGTAACAGGCCGAAACATGCTTCTGTGGAACGGCGGATGTCACGTTCACGAGAAGTTCAGCGTCGAGAAAATCCTCAAGCTGAAGGCCGAGAATCCCGATGCCGTTATTCTTGCTCATCCAGAATGTAAGGGCGCGGTGCAGAAATGTGCCGATGTAATAGGTTCGACTGCCGCTCTGCTTAAATATGCCGTTAAGAGCGACAAGAAGACATTTATCGTTGCCACAGAAAGCGGAATCCTTCACGAGATGCAGAAGCAGTGTCCAGAGAAGACATTCATTCCTGCACCTCCCGATGATGCCGGCTGCGCTTGCAACGAGTGCAACTACATGCGTCTAAACACTCTCGAGAAGCTCTATAACACTCTCAAGTACGAGTGGCCAGTTATAGAGGTTTCTGAAAGCGTGGCAAAGGAGGCGGTAAAGCCAATTCAGAAGATGCTCGACATTTCTGCAAAATTAGGAATCTAAAAAATATATATTACTATGGAGAAGAAACTAATGAGGTCCAACGACAGAGTAATCGCAGGCGTTTGCGGCGGTTTGGGCGAGTATTTGAACATTGATATCTCTATTGTTCGCATTGGTTATGTAGTTATAACCGTGGCATCGTGTTTTACGGCAATTTTGCTGTATATAGCTATGGCGATAATCATTCCTGAGAAAGATCAGTTCATTAGATAAAAAGAAGAGCGCAGAATTTAATTTTTCTGCGCTCTTTTTTTATTCTGTTAAAATCTGGCACACACTGTCTTGAAATCTGTGCCCGATGAAGGTCTTCATTATTCCTTGGTTTATAATGCAGAAGGCAAGCAGATGACCGTTCTTTGCGGTGCAGAAGCCAGCCAGGCTGCTGATGCCTGTAACCGTTCCGGTCTTGGCTCTTACGTTTTTGAAGGCCGTGCCCGATTGCATTCTTTTTGCAAGCGTTCCGTCAACTCCGGCAATAGGAAGCGATGGATAAAGATGCTGATAAATATCGGTGTGCTGATATGCGTAGCGTAAAATTCCCACCTCAAGTTCGGGAGATACATAGTTGTATAACGACACGCCGCTTCCGTCTGCAATTCGGTAATTCTTAGGATTATAGCCAGCCAGAGTTATGGTGTGTTCTATTGCTTTCTGCGAGTCTTTGTAACTAATCTGCTTTTTTCCGCTCGTCTTGCCTAGATGATAGAACATTGCCTCGGCATATAGGTTGTCGCTCTTCTTCATCATCTGCGTAAGGATGTCGTCAATAGAATGGCTGCATCTTTTCACCAAAATCATGCTGCTGTCTTTCGGACAAGAACCGTATTTAAAAGAGCCCGAGAATTCTATATGCTTCTCTCTCATCTTGCTTTTGAAAGAAGGTAGAAAGTTGTCTTTTCGGTTATAGAGAAGCGGAACCAGACGAGGCATATTATCATCCCAGCACCAGCCTTCGCCCCAGTATAGAGTGTCTTTCATCGTGATGTCGCCAATAACTCTGCCCTTCACCTTTGTTCCGAGTGTTTTCTGAACGGCGAGAACCATCGAGTTTAACTCTACGTCGCCAAATGCAGGGTCGAATCCGCCTACAATATAAATGTCTCCGTTGAATGTGTTTCCCGAATGGATACCTTTTCCATAGAGAGTGGTGTCGAAGTGGTACGAACTTCCGAGCTGCGAGAGGGCAGCCACGGCTGTGATAACCTTCTCGGTAGATGCCGGTCGGAAAAGTTGTCGGCTGTTTACGCTGAAAAGAAGCGAGTCTGAATCAAGGTCGTAGACGCAGATACCAATCTGCGATGTTTGCAGATAGTCGCTCTTTATAAGTTTTGCGAGTTTGTACTGCAAGTTCTGAGGCCACTTTAGGTTGCCGTCGCTGTCAATGCGGTCGATAAGCGTCTCGATGGTATCGGCTGTGGTCTCGTAATCGTTATATGGATTGTTATGTTTAAGCTGTGCAAACGTATGACTTGCAAAAGCTAAAAAGGCAATAAAAAAACTAAAGAATCTCTTTATCATTATTTTTATTGTATTTCTCTATCATTCTAATAAATTCGTCTTCCTTCAGCGGTGTTAGTCCTATATGTTTGCAATAGTCGTAGTGCAGAACCACTACGCTTATTCCATATTTTCGTATCCGCTCTATTTTTGTAATAGACTGCAAAGGTAATATAATTTTGCTTCTAAACGTGCCTTGATATACTATTAAATTGCCGTCGGCGGTTATTGTGTAAGTGCCTTTTATGGTTTTGTCTATTATCATAATAAGCATAACGGCGAGGGCCAATGCAATTAAAGGTTTCTTGTGCCATAACATTGCGAAAACTAATATTGCAAGTACTATTATGTATATGTAGACGTAAAAATTAGTTTTAATATGAAATATTCTGTTCATATAAGTCCTTTAAATGTGAATTTTGGCGGGCAATTTACAAATTTTCCAACTATTTTTAATAGTTTTGCACCAACTTTATATTATCATCATGATAAAAAAATACGATTTTCTAATTATCGGTTCAGGTGTAGCCGGTATGAGCTACGCTTTAAAAGTAGCACGTTCTAATAAAGGAAAAGTAGCCATCGTATGTAAGACTACCCTTGAGGAAGCAAACACCGCCAAGGCGCAAGGAGGCATTGCTTCGGTAACAAATCTTCTGGTAGATGATTTTGAAAAGCATATTGAAGACACAATGGTGGCTGGCGATTACATTAGCGACAGGGCTGCCGTCGAGAAGGTAGTGAAGAATGCACCTTCGCAAATTGCTGAGTTGGTTAAGTGGGGAGTACATTTCGACAAGAAAGAAAACGGAGAGTTCGATCTGCATCGCGAGGGAGGACATTCTGAATTTCGTATTCTTCATCATGCCGATGATACAGGTGCGGAGATTCAGCGCGGACTGATGAACGCCGTTCGTGCCAACAAGAATATAGAAATTCTCGAAAATCACTTTGCCGTCGAGATTATAACACAGCATCATCTTGGCGTAGAGGTAACGCGCCGCACTCCAGACATTGAGTGCTTTGGTGCTTATATTCTTAATCCCGAGACTGGCAAGATTGATACATATTTAAGTAAGGTTACTCTTATTGCCACTGGCGGAACAGGAAGCGTTTACTCAACCACAACAAACCCTAACATTGCAACGGGCGATGGTATAGCCATGGTTTATCGTGCCAAGGGAACGGTTCAGGATATGGAGTTTGTGCAGTTCCATCCAACTTCTCTCTTCAATCCTTCCGAAACTCATCCTGCATACCTTATTACCGAGGCTATGCGCGGATATGGCGGTATTCTCCGCTTGCCAAATGGCGAGGAATTCATGCATAAGTATGATGAGCGTCTTAGTCTTGCACCGCGCGACATTGTTGCTCGCGCCATAGACAACGAGATGAAGATTCACGCACTCGACCACGTCTGCTTGGACGTAACCCATAAGGATCCCGAAGAAACAAAGAAGCACTTCCCTAACATATATGCAAAGTGTCTGAGCATCGGCATTGATATTACAAAGGAATATATTCCTGTTGCTCCAGCCGCTCATTATATGTGTGGTGGTATAAAGGTGGATTTGAACGCTTGTTCAAGCATCAAGCGCTTGTATGCCGTTGGCGAATGTTCGTGCACAGGCTTGCACGGAGGAAATCGTCTGGCTTCAAATTCGCTTATCGAGGCTGTTGTTTATGCCGATGCAGCAGCAAAGCACAGCATAGAGCATATAGACGAATACGAATACAACAACCAAGTTCCTGAATGGAACGACGAGGGAACTCTTACCAACGAGGAGAAAGTGCTTATTGCTCAAGATGTTAAGGAAGTTGGCCAGATAATGAGCGCATACGTTGGCATTGTCCGTAGCGACCTTCGTCTGAAGCGTGCGTGGACTCGTCTTGACATTCTTTACGAAGAGACAGAAAATTTGTTCAAGCGTGTAAAGGCAACAAAGGATATCTGCGAGTTGCGTAATATGATAAATGTTGGTTATCTCATTACTCGTCAGGCAATTGAGAGAAAAGAAAGCCGTGGTTTGCACTACACTCTCGATTATCCAAAACATGCTTACGACAAGTAATAAATAAAAAAAGAGTAACACAAGAAAAAGTGTTACTCTTTTTTATTTTATAATTGTCCGTTTTCAACCAGAAGAACAACTCGTTCTGTGAGTCTGTCATCTGTTTCCGACTTGTATTCTTTTTTCAGACTTGCGCCGAAAACCGAGGCAAATGCTTGATAGCAACCCGATTTGAATGGTCCCATAAACGCTTTTATAAGTTCGTATGCTGGCTGGTTGCACTCTCTGTCAACCAGTTTTATAAGCAATTTTCCTTGCGCGTATGTAAGTTTCTTCATCTGCGGAGTGTACTGCTCTTTTATGCCTTTCTCTACGCGTTTTATATGAGCGTCCTTTGCTTTTTTGTTTGGCAGAGTCTCCAGAATCTCGTATGTTTCCTTTACTGTCTGATTAACTTGCTTGGCTATAGGAAGAGTTTTCTTAACGTTTCGCACAAGCTTGTAATACCGAGCCATCTCCCTGTCGTTCTTAAATACCAATTTAGGGTAGATGTAAATGTTCTGTAACTCAACATATGCAATGGTATCGCCCCTATACAAGCACTTGCCAATCTTTATTCTTGGCGCAGCGATAGGTTCTCCAGGGTCGTATTTTTCCTTATCACTCTGTGCTGTAGCCGGCAAACAGAGTGATAAAAATACTATTAGCACAATATTTTTAAGATACTTACACATTTATCTGCAAAAGTATAATTTTTTATCGAAATAAAACAATAAATAGCTATTTTTCTAAAATTTATACATTACTTGCACCTGAAGATCTTGCTTGTGGTTGGAATCTATTTCTTCCTGACTGCTTCCTATTGTGTCTTTGTTGGTGTAGCGAGTCATTCCAGCCTTCAGAAGAATGCTTATATTCTTGTGCGGAGTGTATTTGCTTGTAAGCGCGCATCGCCATCCGTGCGAGTAGAACGAAGGATAAGAGAAGGTATAAAGCAGATTATGCTCGTATGCATAGATTCGGCTGTCATAGTCGTCGGTGTTGAAAAAAGTAGCATCGAGATTTGTCTTGAACTTGTTGTTCTTCGTTGCATAGCCTACACTCTGCTGAACAAGAAAGCCTCTGCTCGATGTATATTTCGATCTGTAAAGGCTGTATGAGCCTGTTGTCTTGAACTTAAACTGACTAACGCTCAACGTACCCTGAAGTCTGGCTGTGTGAAGCCAATATGTTGCCAGAACCTTTTCGTTTTTGTCAATCTTGTAGTCCTTCTGACTGCGTTTTCCTCTGTATCTTGCCGACAGACTGAAGCTTCGTGTTGGCTCCCACGTTGTAAGCGAATATACATCTGTTCCGTGCGATAAAGCTGTTACCAGATATTTGGGCTTCGGAAAATAATACCAGTCGCCGTAGAGTTCTTGCTTGAAATATCTGTTTATGTCGAAAGTCGTGCCCAGATACAATCCTCTCTCGTTCTTTGCCTTGCTTCCTGCCGAGAATGAGTTAGAATAGATGGCATTGTATCTGTACGAGTAAAATCGCGGAATGCACACGATGTTCCATCCCAGAACGGGAGCGATGTTGATATAGTTTATTGCGGCTATTCCTCCGCTGTTTGAAGTTGCTATCTCTGCCGAATAATTAACAAATCTGTTAACATACTCAATATTAACACTACCGTTATAAAAAGTACTTCCAACTGGGTCGAATTCCTTATAATATAGTGTAGGTTCTTTAAACGCAGTGTTGAAATGGTTGTAAACAAACGTTGCTCCAACCTTAAGATTGTTGAAAGTAAATGTTATGTTGCTGCCTGCAAGTGTATTATATATGTTATGTTTTTTGTCAATTTCCGACTTGGTTCTGTGCAGACCGTCATCTTTTATCGTACTTATCAACGAGTCATTCGTCAGTGTTGCGTCCATGGGTTGATAACTATAATAAACAGTCTGTTCATAGTGTTTATTGTTAATAGTTACTGCTGCACCTGTGAAAAATCCGTATTCGCTTGTCGACGAGTGTTTCTTTATTCCGTTGTTGTTATTAAGTGAGCGTAGTGCCGAACTTTTTCCGTACTGAAAGCCTGAATTAAGAACCAATCCCTGTCCAAACGAGAGTTTGTATCTTCCAACTATTGCGCGCTTCACAATTCCGATGTTTTGAAGCATCAGGTAGAACGAATAGAAGTCGAAGGTCTTGTTGCTGCCCTTAAAGAAAGGCTCGCCGGCATCCTTTTCTGCCGTGAATCCAAGGTAGAGGTTATCCTTATAGTGAAAGTTGTACCTTATGCTATGGTAGAGAGCGTTTCCATTGTACTTTCTGTTCGGATATCTTTTCAGAATACTATCCGAAAAATGCTTGTATCCGGCTTTTTTGTACCCTAAGGGAATGTCGGTTCGCGCCACCAGTTCGCTTCTTCCATATTTCAGAATCTGACGAAGCGATGGGTAGGAAACATCTGCCGTGTTGTTGCCCGATGTTGTCAGAAAGAGTTCGAGGAAGGTACGTTTCTTGTAGTCGAGCTTGTTAACAAGCTGAAGTTCCGACAGCGATTTCACAGGACCGTACACATAAACGTACTGCAAAATGTTCTCAATGTCTTTCTCGTCGATGAATGGAAGTTGTCTCAAGTCGTTCTGGGTAGCCTTGTTTATGTCAATCTTGTTGTTGTGAATTTCATAAAGTTGTTCTACCAAAGTTTCGATTCCCTGAGTTTCTGATTCATCATCGTCAATCAGTTGTTGTACAAATTCGTCCCATGTTATTGTACTTGTCTGTGCTTTAATATTCACACCCTTAAAAGCGGTAAATAGCACATTAAATAAAATAAAATAGCGAATAATTTTTACAATTCTATCCATAGTTTGTTCAATTATAGTTTATTCAAAATTAAATTCTGCTGCAAAAATACCCAATATTAACATAAATTGTAGGATTTTTGGTGCGTAAAATTAGTAAAATCTATTCAAATGTTCTCTGTGAACAGATTTTACCAATTATATGATTCGATAATATTGTACTTGAAATTTCAAATAGTGTAAATTTGCACCGACAAAGAAAAAAGAAAAAGGTTCTAAACCCAATCTTGCTTTACCTTATAATACCAATTAATTTAAGAATTTAGAAATTTTATGAAGAGAAACATCATGTATGTTGCGGCATTTGTTGCTGCACTTACAATTACTTCTTGTGCCAACGATGAGTACACAGAAGTTAGTTATGAAAATGAAAAACAGACGGCAGAAGCAGACGTGATGTCTGGTATTGATGACGTTTATTTCGAGGTTGCTGATTCTGCGTCTTACACTCCTGAGGAATTTGCCGAACATCTGTACGGTAATAGTAATAAGGTTACTCGCCTTACTCAGGAGGGGCAAGATGTAGAGCAACTGAAGAAAGAATTTCTTCAGAAAAGTGCCAAATTGGGCGAGGAGATATACTCTGAGCTTGATAACGCAAACGTAAAGACATCAAGAGGCGTTACTTGGAGGTACGAAACTTATACACTATATTATAATAGTGTCGATGCTAATGGAAACACAATCAAACTTTCTTCCAAGATCGCTTATCCAAAAGGTGTCATTTACGGTTATCATGACCCTGATTATATCTGCTTGGATTGCCACTACACTATGTGTGACAATTCGGAGTGTCCATCGCAGAAAGACCCTTATTCATTGGGTCTGTGCAGTGGCGACGCACTCGTAGTATGTCCCGATTATATTGGTTACGGTTACACATCTAACCTTACTCATCCTTACCTTTGCGAAGAGCTTACGGCGCGTAACAACGTTGATTGCGTTAAGGCTGCCCTCGCCTTCATAAAGACTAAGAAGATGAAGATGGAAAAGGACTATTATACTTATACAATCGGTTACTCTCAGGGTGGCGCGGTAGCACTCGCCACTCAGAAGTACATCGAGAATGGTTGCGACAACGCAACGAAACAGCTCCTTAAATTAAAGAAGACTTATTGTGGTGGTGGTCCTTACGATCCAACGGCAACGATGAACACTTATGTTCAGCAGGATGAAATTACTTATCCATGCGTTTTGCCGCTCATTGTGATGGGTATGAAGGCTGGTTATCCAACCCTTATGAAGAATGTTAAGGTTGAAGACTATTTCACTTCTGCTTTTCTGAATGCAGGCATTCTTCAGGCTGTGGCAAGCAAAAACTACACAGTTGACGAACTTAACGAGATGATTGAAAATAAGGTTGGCTCACGTCGCTTGTCTAAGATTATGAGCAGCAAGTTCTTCGATCACAGCAGTAAGGAGTACAAACTCATTTCTGAATGTCTCGAGAAAAACAACCTTACAAAGGGATGGAGTCCGACAACAGTTGTTAAGTTCTACCATTCAAAAGGCGACGATGTTGTTCCTTATGTTAATGCAACGAATGCCTACAACGGATTGAAGAATTCTAAGGTAGATGGCTTGACAAATGCTCTTGGAAGTCCTAAGCATACAACAACAGGTACAATGTACTACTTGGGCATACTAAAGGGCGAGGTTATATTTACTTTGATAAACTAAAATTCTCAGAGAACCCATTAGAAACTACAATTATATTACTCTCAAATAGAAACGTTCAAGAGGCTTTATTCTTGGACGTTTCTGTTTTTTTATGCAGCTCTTCTAATATGTATTGATTTATAAAAAATATGTTGTTAGAATCTTCTTTGTAAATATCTGAAAATGAGTTTTTTTGAAAATGGTATTTTCTAATGACCACCATTTATACATATCTCATTTTTCATATCTTTATCAGGTGTACTATTTTATGGCTTCTAATGACCTATTGTGTTTGGCTAAATTTTACGTTATCTTGTAAAGGAATTAATGGCTTTTTATTAGCTATGGATCGTATACCTTTGCTAAATAATAATAAGCAGGTATGGCTTATATGTGGCTTGCTTCCTCGTACCTTCCTCGTACCCTGAATGTATCTTGAACGTATCTTGAACGTACCTTGCCCGAACCTACCCCGTATTTTCTCCTTACTTTCCAGCTTACTATCCCCTTGTTACCCCCTTGCTATCGGCTTATTTGAAACTTACTACCCCGTAGCTTGAAGTTTTTTTAGGCTTTTTTGCATAATGATTCTTTGTTTTACATGTTATAGATGAATTACTTATGCCGAACTTGTGTATTATAAATAAATGTGTACGGCGCAAATATTCTTCTGATTAGTATTCCTAAAGAAAAAAACTTTTTAGGTCTTAGGTTGTTTATAAATAAAAATCCCTCCGTTTGAGAAAACAAACAGAGGGATTATCATCTTATCTTGTAAAATAATTTATTGCAAAAGTTTACTAAGATCGTTCTTCTGAGTGTAGTTTACACCGTAACAATCTTCGTATGCTTTAACGCTCGACATGATGTATTTGTGAGCCTTTGCAAACTCGTATGATGGGAATGTCTTGTATGAATTCAGCCAATCATAATCTTCCATCGACTTTAAATAACTAACTGCATTCTCTGGTGCAATGTTTGCAAGACCATAAACAAGGAATGGAGGATAGTCGAGTTGTGTAAGACCATCGTTTGCAGCACGGCGGTGGATAAGACCGCTTGCTCTGCCAATACAAGCCTTTATTTCGGCATTTGCGTCGTCAGACTTCTTTGTCAATGCAATCTCGCCGCCAGTCTTTGTTGTATATTTCACACTCAACTCAAAACCTTCGCGTCCGTAAGGAACTTTTATAAACTTGCTGTACGCAAAGTAATTGTCCATATACTCCTTTGTATATGTTGAGTTGTTTGTGTTAAGATAAACTGTCTCTATTGTGTTCTGAGACAATTCGTTTACGATTGTATCTTGTCGTGCGCTGCCAGTTATAAGATAGAATATCTTATTGTTCTCGCTGCGCTTGCTGATTCTCTCAGTCTTTGTAACTGTTTTGAGTGATACAGAGTCGAAATCAACGTATGTGAATTCCAAATCCATAAAGTTCAACGCATCATCAGGACATGCAACATCATAGACAAGGATACCTTCGTCTCCCGACAATTCTCTTCCCGAAGGGAAGTTATCTTCATTCATGCTTACGCAGGCAGTAAAAGTGCTTGCCACAATACCCGTAAGCAAGTAAAGCAGTTTTTTCATATCTTCTAAAACGTTATTATATAATATATTATATCGGTTGCAAAGATAGATAAAAAAAATGGAAGATATGTATAAAGTTTGATAAAAATGATGTATATTTGCAGCCGCTTTAGAAATGTGGACAGATTTGGGCTGCTTGCAACCACGAAAAAAAATGCTAAAATCGTAGCGGATACAATCTGCTATGTTGCATTTCTCCCCAATTTCTCTCCCCATGTAATAATTATTTACTGTTAAATTTTATTGTAATGGGATATTTGTTTACTTCCGAATCAGTTTCTGAGGGACATCCAGACAAGGTGGCCGACCAGATTTCAGATGCAGTTCTTGATGAGCTATTGGCGTTCGACCCAACATCAAAAGTTGCATGCGAGACACTTGTCACTACCGGTCAGGTGGTTCTTGCTGGCGAGGTAAAAAGTGATGCGTATGTCGATTTGCAGGATGTGGTTCGCCGCACCATTACCAACATCGGCTACACAAAGGGTGAGTATATGTTCGAGGCCGATTCTTGTGGCGTACTTTCTGCTATTCATGAGCAGAGTGCCGATATTAACCGTGGCGTAGAGCGCGAAGAGCCAATGGAGCAGGGCGCTGGCGACCAGGGTATGATGTTTGGATATGCCACTAACGAGACCGAGAACTATATGCCTCTGGCTCTCGACCTTGCGCATCTTATTCTTCGTGTTCTTGCCGACATCCGCAAGGAAGGCAAGATTATGACTTATCTCCGCCCGGATGCGAAGAGTCAGGTTACTATCGAGTATGACGATAACGGCGAGCCAAAGCGCATCGACACGGTTGTTGTATCAACTCAGCACGATGAGTTCGACAACGACGAGGCTATGCTTGCAAAGATTAAGGAGGATGTTATCGGCGTTCTGATGCCTCGCGTAATTCAGAAGATTAAGAATAAGAAGGTTCAGTCGCTGTTCTACGGCGACATCAAGTATCATGTTAATCCAACAGGAAAGTTCGTTATCGGCGGTCCTCATGGAGATACAGGTCTTACTGGCCGTAAGATTATTGTTGATACCTACGGAGGCAAGGGAGCTCACGGTGGTGGAGCATTCTCAGGAAAAGACCCTTCTAAGGTTGACCGTAGTGCTGCTTACGCTGCTCGTCATATTGCAAAGAATATGGTTGCAGCCGGTGTTGCCGACGAGATGCTTGTTCAGGTAAGTTATGCCATAGGTGTTGCCAAGCCTATTAACATATATGTAAACACTTACGGTCGCAGCAATGTAAACATGACCGATGGCGAGATTGCCAAGAAGATTGACGAGTTGTTCGATATGCGTCCAAAGGCTATCGAAGACCGTCTGAAACTGAGAAATCCTATCTACACCGAGACTGCTGCATACGGACACATGGGACGTCAGCCTGAGGTTGTGAAGAAGGTGTTCACTTCGAGATATCTTCCAACAAAGGAGATGGAAGTTGAACTGTTTACATGGGAAAAACTTGATTATGTTGACAAAATAAAACAGGCTTTTGGTCTGTAAGCTATAGCTAATAATCAGTAATATAGTCGTTCGCTCTTAGTTGGGCGAGCGACTTATTTTTTGCGGTTGATTTTAGGGCATAAAAAAAGGGTGCACGCCTGCACCCAACCTTGTTAACCTTAAATCTAATACTATGAAAAACACGATGCAAAATTACTTATTTTTTTGAATTTTGCAATATTTTTACGAAAAAATCTTCAAAAAAGTTGGAATTTTTTTCTTTGCCGACTTTTTATTTTGAATATTTTTTTCTTTTTGTTTTTATTGATAGTTATAAGCTTTAAATCTGATATTTGGACTATTTAATTGTCGCCAAGCTGTTTTTCGATTACATCGAAAATGTCAAACAATTCCTTTACGGTTGCAGCGCGAAGCATGGCGATGCGTGTCTGGCGGAAATCTGGAATGCCTTTGAACAGCGGAGAAGCTGCAAGATGGCGACGGATGTGGAGTATTCCGCGAATCTCGTCGAGGCGGTTTACGCTGTCGAGAACCTCTTCGCGCAGAACATTCAGCTTCCAACTGAAAGATAGCGGCTCAAGATGTTCGCCTGTGTCGAGATAGTGGCGGATTTCCTTGAATATCCACGGATTTCCAAATGTGGCACGGCCAATCATCACGGCATCGACGCCATATTTGTCGAAACATTCTTTTGTCCTTTCGGGAGTGGTTACATCGCCGTTTCCGATGATTGGGATGTACATTCGCGGATTGTTCTTCACCTCGCCTATCAGAGTCCAGTCGGCCTCGCCCGTGTACATCTGCGAGCGTGTGCGTCCGTGTATGGTGAGTGCCTTTATTCCACAGTCCTGAAGTTGTTCGGCAAGGTCGACGATTATTTTGTGGTCGTTGTCCCATCCGAGTCGTGTCTTTACGGTTACGGGTAGTTTTACGGCATCGACTACGGCCTTTGTTATCTCAAGCATCTTGTCGGGATATTGCAGCATTCCTGCGCCTGCGCCCTTGCCCGCTACTTTTTTCACGGGACATCCAAAGTTTATGTCTATGACATCGGGCTTTGCCTGCTCAACTATTTTTGCAGCCTCTACGATGGCATCTTTCTCGCGTCCGTAAATCTGTATTGCAACAGGACGTTCCTCGTCGCTGATGGTTAGTTTGCGCATGGTTGAGTTTACCGAGCGGATAAGCGCCTCGCTCGATACAAACTCGGTGTATACCATTGATGCACCGAACTTCTTGCATTTCAGACGGAAGGCGATGTCGGTTACATCTTCCATCGGCGCAAGGACAACGGGCTGTTCTCCCAAATCAATATTACCTATCTTCATTTTTTTCTTATTCTTCAGTTATCCAATGTTTGTTGTGAGCCTTTGTCTTCTGCGGATCGTAGTAGATTGACTCTTTTGTTGGTATCAGAACCTTGTATTTCTTTGCCGACGGATTGCTTGTCGTATCAACCTCGGCGGTTATTGTCGATACCGACTCGCTGGTTGATGATGAAACGGCACTCACATCGTCGAGTTTCTTGCCGTGACGACTCTTTCGGCTGTGGCTTCGGCTCTTCTTGCTGCGCGACGATTTGTGGTGTCGGCTTTTCTTTGCAGATGATGACGATTTTTTCTCCTGCTTCAGATAGATGTTTCTTATCCAAGGATTAGCCTGGCGGAGGTCGGAATAGCTTATTCCCTGCCCTAGGGCAAAGTCGGCCCAGTTGTCCATTTCTGAAACATACTCCTCTGTATATTCCATTGGCGGATAGAGGTCTATGCTTCTGATTTTGAAGCCGAATTCCTTTGGATTCTCGAAAAATTTCTTCATCACGAGAATTCTGAACATGTATCGCGAAGTCTCTTCGTTTATGTGAAGGTCGAGAGCCGTCTTGCATTGCTGGCGTTCAAGCTGTTGCGTGATGCGCGCCATTCCGGCGTTGTAGCTTGCCGCCACCGTGAGCCAGTCGTGATATTTGTCGTAAGCCTTGTGAAAGTAGTCGCATGCCGCCTTGGTCGATTTTTCGATGTCGTACCTCTCGTCAACCATCTCGTTTACAGTCAGTCCGTGCTCCTTGGCGGTGGCTTCCATTATCTGCCACAATCCGCATGCACCGACGGTTGAGCGTGCAAAGATGTTGCAGCTGCTTTCGATGCACATCAGATACTTGAAATCGTCGGGAATGTTGTTTTCGGCAAGGATAGGCTCTATTATCGGAAACAGTCGGTTTGCGCGTTTTATTGTGAGCATAGTGTTTGTATGTCCGTATTGGAATGCAAGCAGCTCACGGTCAAGACGTTCGCGCAAGTCGTATCTGTTCATGCTTATTTTCTCGCCGCAAAACTCAAGAGTGTCTAAGGTGTTGATTCTGAAATCATTCTGCCACGGATTTACTTTCAGGGCAATGGCATTGTCGACAATGCCGATTACTGCGGCCGAATCGAGATACTCGACTGTGTGTTTCGGCATGGCAGTGATTTCGGTTTTTGTAGAGTCGCTCTTTGCTTTTTTCTTGAACGGATTCCACGGAATTCCGGCGTGGCACATCATCGTGCCCAGAAAAAGCAATGCTGCGAATGTATGTCTTGATTGTATTATAGTCATGAACAAATAGGTTTTAGTGGCGCAAAAATACGCCTTTTATTCAAATTATGCAAGCGTAGAAAGTTGATTTATACATTGTAATATGTCGATTATCAAAGAAATTCATTAAATTTGCAACGTTATTTATACATGTATGATTCGTAAGGACTTTGAAATTATGGCGCCGGTTGGCTCAAGGGAGTCATTAGCAGCGGCAATAAAAGCAGGAGCTGATTCTATTTATTTTGGTATAGAAAACCTGAACATGAGATCGCATTCTGCCAGCACTTTCACTATTAACGACCTGAAAGAGATGGCGCAGATTTGTGAGGATAATGGGTTGAAGAGCTATTTGACTGTTAATACCATTATCTACGGAGAGGATCTTGTGCTCATGCGTCAGATTATTGATGCTGCAAAGGAGGCCAATATTTCGGCTGTAATCGCATCGGATGTAGCAGTGATGGCTTATTGCAACAGGGTTGGTCAGGAGGTTCATCTTTCTACCCAGCTGAACATCTCGAACATCGAGGCTCTTAAGTTCTATGCACAGTTTGCCGATGTAGTTGTTCTTGCGCGCGAACTCAACCTAAAGCAGGTTCGCGAAATTTACGATCAGATTATCGAACAGAATATCTGCGGACCGAAGGGCGAGCTTATTCGCATCGAGATGTTCTGCCACGGAGCATTGTGCATGGCAATCTCGGGCAAGTGCTACCTAAGTCTGCACAACATGAACCGCAGCGCAAACCGAGGCGCGTGCATGCAGGTGTGCCGACGAGGATATATCGTAAAGGACCGTGAGAGCGACATCGAGCTCGAGGTTGACAACAAATACATAATGAGCCCTAAAGACTTGAAGACAATCCGCTTTATGGACGAGCTGATGGAGGCTGGCGTAAGAGTGCTGAAGATTGAAGGCCGCGCCAGAGGTCCGGAATACGTTCACACCGTTGTTAGCTGCTACAACGAGGCTATCAACAGCGTTATCGAAGGAACTTTCACCGAGGAAAAGAAAGACGCTTGGGATGCCCGTCTCGTAACCGTCTTCAACCGCGGATTCTGGAACGGATACTATCTTGGTCAGAAACTCGGCGAATGGAGCAGACACTACGGCTCTGAGGCTACCGAGAGAAAAGTCTACATTGCCAAGGGAATCAGATACTTCAGCAAGATTGGAGTGGCCGAATTCAAGGTCGAGGCCGGCGAGCTGAACAAGGGCGACAAACTTCTGATTACAGGCCCTACAACCGGAGCCGTGTATCTGAATGCCGACGAACTGCGAGTAGATCTGAAACCTGTTGACAAGGCAACTAAGGGACAGCACGTTTCGTTCGTCGTTCCCGACAAGATTCGCCCAAGCGACAAACTCTACAAGATTGTTAGTGCCGAAAGTCTTAACATAAACAAAAACTAAGATGGACGACAAAAAATATATTGAGATACTCGTAAAAAGCGTGGAGCAGCTGAGCGACATGAACTCGCTCAAAGACCTGTTCCATCAGCACGAGGACGGCACTCCACTGCCGTCGGGAAAGATTCTGAACGAGATTATCGAGCTTGCAAGAGCCATCATCTTCCCCGGATATTATGGCGAGAACTCGGTAAACAGCCGGACGGTTCAGTACTCGCTCGGCGTAAAGGTTGAGCGAATGTTCGACCTTCTGGTTGAGCAGATTGAGGCCGGACTGAGCTTCAACTGCAAAACGTGCGTTCAGTACAACCGCGTGAAGGCTAAGGAGATTGCTTCGGAGCTGATAGCGCGACTTCCGGAGATAAGAAGAGTGCTTGCAACGGATGTCATTGCAGCATACAACGGCGACCCAGCAGCCGAGGATTACGGCGAGATTATCAGCTGCTATCCGGTTATAAAGGCTCTGGTAAACTATCGTTTGGCACACGAGCTGTTTCAGCTGGGAGTGCCGCTCATTCCGCGAATTATCAGCGAGATGGCTCATTCTGAAACCGGAATAGACATTCATCCGGGAGCAACGATTGGCGAATACTTCACCATCGACCACGGAACGGGTGTTGTTATCGGCGCAACCTGCATCATCGGAAACAACGTAAAACTTTATCAGGGTGTAACGCTCGGTGCAAAGAGCTTCCCGCTCGACAAGGACGGAAATCCGATAAAGGGCATTCCGCGCCACCCTATTCTCGAAGACGATGTGGTTGTCTATTCAAACGCATCAATCCTTGGACGAATAACCATAGGCCGAGGTGCGGTAATCGGGGCAAACGTGTGGGTTACGCAAGACGTTGAGCCCGAAGCAAAGAGAGCAAATAAAAACAAATAACGAAATACGTAAAAGCAAAATAGAAAATGGAAGAATTTGAAATGATTGCCAAGACATTTGAAGGTCTGGAAGAAGTATTGGCTAAGGAGTTGACTCAACTTGGCGCCAACGAAATTGAGATAGGCCGCAGAATGGTGGCTTTCAAAGGTAACAAGGAACTTATGTACCGTGCCAACTTTGCTTTGCGTACGGCAATCAGGATTCTTAAGCCTATAAAACATTTCAAGGCCAAGAGTGCCGAGGATGTTTACGATGCTGTTAAATCGATTGAGTGGAGCGACTTTCTTAATAACAAGACAACATTCGCCATCGATGCCGTTGTCTTTTCTGAAGAATTCCGCCACTCAAAGTTCGTTGCATACAAGGTTAAGGATGCCATTGCCGACTATTTCCGCGATAAGACTGGCGACCGGCCAAACGTTCGTCTGAGCAATCCGGACATTCAGCTAAACATACATATTGCCGAAGACAAGTGTACCCTCTCGCTCGACTCATCGGGCGAAAGCCTGCACCGCCGCGGCTATCGTCAAGAGGCTGTCGAAGCTCCTCTAAACGAGGTTCTGGCTGCCGGAATGTTGATGATGACAGGCTGGGACGGCTCAACCGATTTCATCGACCCTATGTGCGGTAGCGGAACTCTTCCTATCGAGGCTGCGCTCATCGCTCTGAATATTGCTCCGGGCGTGTTCCGCAAGGGATTTGCGTTCGAGAAGTGGCCTGATTTCGACAAGGAACTCTTCGAGAGCATTTACAACGACGATTCTCAGGAAAGAGAATTTATCCATCATATTTATGGCTATGATATTAAGAATCAGGCTGTTGAAATTGCAACCCGAAACGTTAAGGCTGCCGGCCTTAGCAAGTACGTTACAATAATGCAGCAGGATATAGCCGACTTTGAGGAGCCAAGAGAAAAGGCTCTGATGGTTACTAATCCTCCTTACGGCGAGCGAATTTCTTCGCCTGACTTGCTTGGCTTGTACAAGACTATCGGCGAGCGTCTGAAGCATGAGTTCAAGGGCAACGATGCTTGGATTCTGAGCTATCGCAAGGAGTGTTTCGACGAAATCGGCCTGAAGCCTTCAACCCGTATTCCGCTGTTTAATGGCGCATTGGAGTGTGAGTTCAGAAAATATCAGCTTTTCGATGGCAAGATGAGCGACTTCCGTGGCGAAGGCGGCGATATCAAAACCGACGATGAGCGTCGTCGCAACCGCGAGCGCAAGTTCCGTGCAAAGCGCGAGTTCAACCGCCGTGGCGACGATAGTCAGGAGGAGACAGAAGGCGTTCACGGACATCATCTGCGCGGCAGAGACAAGGACAGCTTCCGTCCGCGCAAGCTAAGATACAACAGCGAGGAAGGCGGCGAGCGCAAGTTCTCGAGAGACAGAGACAGAAAAGGCGGATTCGACCGAAAGGGAAAGTCTGACTTTAAGCGCGGTGGCGGTTTCAAGAAGGATTTTAAGAAAGATTTCAAGAGAGGCGACAGAAAGTCATTCGGTCGCGGCAGAGAGGACGAGGATTAATTTGTGTTGTGATGATGAAAAAGGTAGCGATAATTCTATTCTGTCTCATGGCTTCAATGAATGGCATGGCTCAAACAAAAAAGGCTATAACTCTTAACGATGTTATTCCCGGAGGAACAAACTTCAGAAATCTGCGGCCAGAATATGTCTACACCGCTTGGTGGGGCGACGAATGTGTTGAACTTACGGTAGATGCGTGCAGCAAGGTTGACAAGAAGACCGGCGCGCACTCTCCGCTCTTTAATATCGACAAGATAAACAGCATTCTTGAGAAGAACAAGACCGGAAAAATCCGCAACTTGCTTTATGCTGCTTTCCCTTACGGAAAGAAGACTCAGGTGATGGTTACTAACGGAAAGTTCTATGCCTTGGTCGACTGGGTCAAGGAAACAGTTGTTAAGGAGCTGATTATGCCGGCTGGCGCATCGGATTTTGAATTCTGCAAGGAATCGGGCTGTTTTTCTTACGTCAGCAGCGACAATCTTTTTGTTGTTGACAATGCCGGAAATTCTCATCAGGTGACAACCGACGGCTCTCACGACTTGGTTTACGGCCAGAGTGTTCATCGCAACGAGTTCGGCATCGAAAAAGGCACGTTCTGGAGTCCGAAAGGCAGTCTGATGGCATTCTATCGCATGGATCAGAGCATGGTTCCCGATTATCCGCAGGTTGATATAAGCACACGCATCGCAACTCTCGTTCCCGACAAATATCCGATGGCGGGCTGCAAGAGTCATGTGGTTAGCGTTGGAGTATTCAATCCGGCAACCGACAAGACTGTTTATCTGAAAACTGGTGACGGCATCGACCGATACTTTACAAACATCAGTTGGAGTCCCGACGAGAAGAGCGTGTTTGTAATCGAGCTTAACCGCGACCAGAATCACGCACAGTTGGTTCGTTACAACGCATCTACCGGCGACAAGGAAGCCGTTCTCTTCGACGAGAAGCACGAAAAGTACGTAGAGCCATGTAATCCAATCGTGTTCCTGCCATGGAACAGCGGTCAGTTTATCTATCAGACAAGAAAGGACGGATATAACCATCTTTATCTGTATAATGCTGATGGAAAGTTTGTTAAGCAGCTGACATCTGGCAAGTTCGAGGTGAAGGAAATCTGTGGATTCAACAGCGCGACAAAGGAAATCTTTTATGTCAGCAACGAAATCAGTCCGTTAAAGCAGAATGCTTTCGCCCTGAACGTAAACACTTTGAAGAAGCGTCCGCTTGGCGATGCCGAAGGAATCCACACCGTGGCTTTGTCAGAGAGCGGAAAGTTCATAACCGACAAGTACAATTCGGCAAAAGTGCCTTTCAAGGCAGATATCATCAATACAGCATCAGGCAAACAGCGTAACATCTTCACCGCTGCCGAGCCGATGAAGGATTATGAAATGCCTGAAATTAAGGTTGGTACAATAAAGGCTGCCGATGGCGTTACCGATTTGTACTATCGCATTGTTCTGCCAGTCGGATTCGACGAGAGCAAGAAATATCCGGCTGTCGTTTATGTCTACGGCGGTCCTCATGCCCATCTTGTTGATGATTCGCGCTTCTACGGAGCCCGCGGATGGGATTTGTATATGGCAAGCAAGGGTTACATCGTCTTTTCTGTTGATAACCGAGGCAGCGAGAACCGTGGACTCGAGTTTGAAAACTGCACGTTCCGTCAACTTGGCGTTGAGGAGATGAAAGACCAGTTGAAGGGTGTTGATTACCTGAAGTCTCTCCCATACGTCGATGCCAACCGTCTCGGCGTTCACGGCTGGAGTTTCGGCGGATTCATGACAACGAGCCTTATGACAACATATCCCGATGTTTTCAAGGTTGGTGTTGCCGGCGGTCCGGTTATCGACTGGAAATACTACGAGGTGATGTACGGCGAGCGTTACATGGACACTCCTGAAGCAAATCCGGAGGGCTATAAGAATACAAGTCTGCTTAACAAAGCCGCAAACTTAAAGGGCAGATTATTACTTGTTTACGGAGGCAACGACCCAACATGCGTGCCTCAGCATACGCTTTCGTTCATCAGAGCGTGCATCGACAACGGAACACATCCCGACCTGTTCGTATATCCTGGACAGGAACACAATATGCGAGGTCTCGACAGAGTTCACTTGCACGAACACATTACACGATATTTTGACGACTTTTTAAAATAAAATACTATTTCAGAAAAATGAGAATATTACTGTTAGGAAGCGGTGGTCGCGAGCATGCAATCGCTTGGAAGATAGCACAGAGCAAGAAGGTAGAGAAACTGTTTATTGCCCCGGGCAACGCCGGAACAGCCAACGTGGGAGAAAACGTGGCTATAAAGGCCGATGACTTTGCGGCAATCAAGACATTCGTTCTGGAAAATGCCGTAAACATGGTTGTGGTTGGTCCTGAAGACCCATTGGTAAAGGGAATCTACGATGTGTTCAAGAACGATCCTCAGCTTGCCGGAATCCCAGTTATCGGACCATCAAAGCAGGGTGCCGTGCTCGAGGGAAGTAAGGATTTTGCAAAGGGCTTTATGCAGCGCCACAACATTCCAACAGCAGCATACAAGACTTTCAACGGAAATACCATCGAGGAGGGATTGAAGTTCCTCGAAACGCTGAAAGCTCCGTACGTTCTCAAGGCCGATGGACTCTGCGCCGGAAAGGGCGTTCTCATCGTTCCAACTCTCGAAGAGGCAAAGAAGGAATTCAAGGAGATGCTTGGCGGTATGTTCGGAAATGCTTCGGCAACAGTCGTTATCGAGGAGTTCCTGAGCGGAATCGAGTGCTCTGTCTTTGTCCTGACCGATGGCAAGAATTACAAGATTCTGCCAGAGGCTAAGGATTACAAGCGCATTGGCGAGCACGACACAGGCCTCAACACCGGCGGTATGGGAAGCGTTTCTCCTGTTCCGTTCGCTACAAAAGAGTGGATGCAGAAGGTTGAAGACCGCATCATCCGCCCAACTGTCGAAGGCTTGGCTGAAGAGAACATCGACTACAAGGGGTTCATCTTCTTCGGACTGATAAATGTTGAGGGCGAGCCGATGGTTATCGAGTACAACGTTCGTATGGGCGACCCTGAGACTGAGACTGTTATGCTTAGAATCAAGAGTGACCTTGTTGATTTGCTCGAAGGTGTGGCAAACGGCAACCTCAACGAAAAGAATCTTGAGATTGACGAGCGTTCGGCTGTGTGCGTGATGCTTGTATCCGGCGGATATCCAGAGGCTTACGAGAAGGGATTCCCAATCACAGGCATCGAGAATATCAGCAACAGCATCGTCTTCCATGCCGGTACGGCGCTAAAGGACGGCGAGGTTGTTACAAACGGCGGACGCGTAATTGCCGTAAGCTCATACGGCAAGGACAAGGCAGAGGCTCTGGCACAGTCTATGGAAGGTGCCAAGAAGATTAAGTTTAACAAGAGCTATTATCGTACAGACATAGGACAGGATTTGTAATATATGTCGATAAAGAGAATACAGAACGAGGTGGCAGCAAGCAGGTTTACCCTGCCTGTTGTCTGCTTTGTGTCTGCGCTGGTGTGGTTCGCCCTCTCGGCAGAGACAACAACCACGGGCGCAGAATATAGCAGATACTGGAATTGGCTGTCGAAGCATTTTGCTTCGAACAGAATGTTGGGCAGCGTCTTTATGTTGATGCTCAACTATTTGTGCGTTTATCTGATTATGGAGCTTAACAACCGCTACAACATAATCAGGACGCGAACTCACATGGCATCTGCTGTATTTGTATTGCTAGCATCGTGCAGCGTTTTTCTGCACACGCTTCAGCCTTATGCTGTTGTTGTAGTGTTGCTTCTGGTGTTCTATCACTGTCTGTTCCCAACATATCAGCAGTACAATTCTGTCGGATGGATTTTCAACGCTTTCATGGCTTACGGAGTGGCGTTGATGTTCTTTCCGCCGATATTGTATATGTTTCCGTTCCTGCTTGTTTCGATGTTTTTGTTGCAGTGCCTTACGCTGCGCACGTTCTTTGCAATGCTCATCGGAATTATTGCGCCGTTCTGGTTTGTCGGTGCTTACGAGATTGTTGCAGGCGATGCCTATGCCTTGGCCGAGATGTACACCAGAATAATTGTAAAGCCTGTTTTCGACTATTCTGTAATAGACAGATATCAGTGGATTTGTCTGGGCGTGGTGGCGTTCGAGCTTATCATGGCGTGGGCGCACTATCTGCACAACATCTTCTTCGACAAGATAAAGACGAGAGTCCTTTATGCAGTAATGATGACTCAGGTCTTTGCGATGCTCCTCCTCATCGGGTTATACCCGATATACTTCAATGTATGGTTTGCTGTTCTTCTGCTCAATGCGAGTCCGATGATTGCTCATAATATTGCGCTGAATACCAGCAAATTCTGTGTTTATTTGTTTTACTTTTCAATAATAATCGTGTTGCTTATGGCAACTTATTCTATATGGAAGCCGTTACTCAGTTCTTTTTAGACCACGGATATTGGGGAATGGCTGTGGCCGCCTTCATTGCCGGAAGCGTGTTTCCGTTCAGTTCGGAGGCGGTGATGCTCGGACTGCTTGCCCTCGGTCTCGACCCTCTGAAGATTGGCATCTTCGGAACGGTTGGCAATGTTCTTGGCAGCATGTTCAACTATTGGGTTGGAACATTCGGCCGTATAGAATGGATTGAGAAATATCTGCACGTAAAGCGCGAGAGCCTCGAAAGGGCACAGCGTTTTGTTGGAGGACACGGAGCGTGGATTGGCTTCTTCTGTTTCTTGCCTATTTTAGGCAGCGGAATAGCCATCGCCCTCGGAATGTTGCGCTCTAACGTGGTGCTTACAACCACTTCGGTTTTCTTGGGCAAGGCTATAAGATATGCCATTGTTATTGGAGTTTATGTAATGTTTAAAGTTGTATTGTAAATGAAGCATTTTGCATCAAACATACTTGTCGTTCTGCTGATGGTTTCATCGGTAATGCTTGTCGGCTGCGGCGATGCCAAGCGCAACAGGATTACCGTAACTGTAACCATAGAGCCTATGCGCTACTTTGTTGAGCAGATAGCCGACAGCCTTGTGGCCGTAGAGGTTATGGTGCCTCAGGGAAGCAGCCCCGAGACTTACGAGCCAACGCCTCAGCAGATGGTTTCGCTGTCAGACAGCAAGGCTTATCTGCAAACAGGCGGACTGGGCTTCGAAATTAGCTGGATGAACAAGCTTGTGCAGAATGTTCCTTCTATAAAGGTGTACGATACGAGCAAGGGCATCGATTTTCTTGCCTCTCACAGTTCAGACAAGCATCATGGCAGCACCGATCCGCACACTTGGACATCGCCTCGAAACGTTAAGGTTATTGCCGAAAACATCTGCAATGCCCTAATCGAAATTGACAGCATTCATGCCGATGAATATCGCCGTAATCTCGATAAATTCGTGGGGCGGATTGAGAATCTCGACCATCAGATTCATGCTTCGCTGAAGGACAAGACGAGTCGCTCGTTCCTCATCTACCACCCTACCCTTACCTACTATGCTCACGATTACGGACTGATGCAGTATGTTGTCGAGACCGACGGAAAAGAGCCGTCGCCGCAGCAGTTGCGTTCGCTCATCGATGTGTGCAGAAACGAAAAGATTTCGACAATCTTCTTGCAGGAAGAATTCAATACCCGAAACATCGACCTTATAAGTCGCGAGACCAAGACAAGGCCTCACCGGATAAATCCTCTTGCCTACGATTGGGAGAAGGAAATGCTGAACATTACAAACATTCTGGCCAATGAGTAGCAAACTTCCGTTGATTCAGCTCGAAGGAGTGGATGTAAGGTACGATGCGCGTTCGAGATATGTGCTGAAAAACGTAAACCTTACCATTTACGAGAAGGATTTTCTGGGCATCATCGGTCCAAACGGCGGAGGAAAGACAACGCTGTCCAAGACCATTTTAGGGCTTGTAAAGCCAACAGCCGGAAAAATCAGATTTTTCAAGAACGGTAAAGAAGTTAGGAGCATAAATGCCGGATATCTGCCGCAGTACACGCAGATTGACAAGCAGTTCCCTATCTCGGTCTACGACGTCATCCTGTCGGGACTGAGTAAGCAGAAATCGCTCTTCCGCCCTTATTCAAAGGAGCATCACGAGCGAGTCAGGGAGATTGTTTGCCAGATGGAGTTGCAGGGCTTGGAACAACGCTCCATCGGAACGCTCAGCGGCGGTCAGATTCAGCGGGTTCTGCTTGGCAGAGCCATCGTTAGCAATCCCGATGTGGTTTTTCTCGACGAGCCGAACACTTATATCGACAAGCATTTCGAGGGAATTCTCTACCGCCTTCTGAAGAAGATAAACGAGAGTTGCGCCATCGTGCTTGTGAGCCACGACATCGGAACGGTTCTTCAGAACGTAAAGACGATTGCGTGCGTAAACGGAGATGTCTGCTATCATCCCGATACTCAGATATCGGCCAAGGAACTCGAGGCTTATTTCGACTGCCCTCTCGAACTTATCGGTCATGGCGGATTGCCTCACCGGATGCTCGGCTATCACGGCCAGGCGCATCATTGGAACTTAAAATAAGTCAACAAATTTCATTGTATGGCATTAAACTGCTATCTTTGTGCGTTTGAATATAAAAAAGGAAATAAAATAAGTTAATAACATTATAACCAAATGAAACAGTACAAATTGATAAACAACCTTCTTGGTTGGCTTACATTTGCCATTGCTGCTTTCGTGTTCTGTTCTACCATAGAGCCGACGGCAAGCTTTTGGGACTGTCCTGAATTTATAACCACAGGCTATAAGTTGGAAATCGGACACCCGCCAGGCGCACCTTTCTTTATGCTTACTGCAAATCTTTTCTCGCAGTTTGCAAGTGACCCAACAACCGTTGCCAAGATGGTAAACACCATGTCGGCGTTGTTGAGTGCCGCATGTATCATGTTCCTATTCTGGAGCATCACTTACTTGGCAAAGAAGCTTGTCTGCCCTAACGAGGAGCAGATGAACTCTTCAAAGATGTGGACAATCATGGCTTCGGGCCTTGTTGGAGCATTGTGCTACACATTCAGCGATACATTCTGGTATAGTGCAGTCGAGGGCGAGGTTTATGCCTACTCTTCGCTGTTTACCGCCGTTGTGTTCTGGCTTATCCTGAAGTGGGACGCTCAGGCCGACAATTCTCACAGCGACCGCTATCTCGTTCTGCTGTCGTACCTTGTCGGATTGAGTATCGGCGTTCATTTGCTTAACCTTCTTTGTATTCCGGCAATCGTTCTTGTTTACTATTACAAGAAGAATCCTAATGCCGAGCTGAAGGGTTCGCTTCTTGCGCTTGCTGCTTCTATGATTCTGATTGTAGCCGTTTTGTACGGCGTTGTTCCGGGAATCGTAAAAGTTGGCGGATGGTTCGAACTGTTGTTTGTAAATACTTTGGGCTTCGGCTTCAATACGGGTCTTATTATCTACCTTGTTCTGCTCTGCTCTTCAGTAGTATGGGGCGTTTACGAGAGCCAGAATGACAAGAGCCGCGTCCGTCAGAACATTTCGTTCGTATTGTCTGTGGCTCTTCTTGGAATTCCGTTCTACGGACATGGTGCCTTGAGCGTGGTAATCGGAATTGTTGTGATTATTGCCTTGTACTTTGCCGTAAACTTCAAGAAAGAAGGCAAGAGCATCGTCAGCAGCCGAATCCTCAACACTTCAATGTTGAGCATGCTTGTGATGATTATCGGATATTCGTCTTATGCTCTGATTGTTATCCGTTCGGCAGCCAATCCGCCAATGGATCAGAACTCTCCGGAGGATATCTTCACTCTTGGCGAGTATCTTGGACGCGAGCAGTACGGTTCTCGTCCATTGTTCTACGGTCAGGCCTACACTTCGCAGGTTAAGCTTAAGGTTGATGAGAATGGCGGATTCTGCGTTCCTGTAACAAAGGAGGGCGCGCCTGTTTATCAGCGCAAGGAGAAGCATGATGCCAGCGAACCTGACAGATATTTCGTGGTCCGTAACAAATATGAGTATGAGTATGCGCAGAACATGCTCTTCCCTCGAATTTATTCGAGCGACCATGCTAAGGCTTACGAAGACTGGCTCGGTGGCGTAGAGGGAACTCAGGTCCCTTACGACCGTTGCGGCGAGAATATATATGTAAAGATGCCTTCTCAGCTTGATAACCTGAAGTTCTTCTTCTCTTATCAGGTTAACTTTATGTACTGGCGTTATTTCCTGTGGAACTTCGCCGGTCGCCAGAACGATATTCAGGGCAACGGCGAGATTGAGCACGGTAACTGGCTTACTGGTATCAAGCCGTTCGACAAGTATGTTCTTGGCATTGATATGGACAAGATGCCGAGCGAACTGAAGGAGAACAAGGGTTACAATGTGTTCTTTGCATTGCCTCTCATTCTCGGACTTCTTGGCATCTACTGGCAGGCATTCCAGAAGAAAGAGGCTGGCATTCAGCAGTTCTGGGTTGTATTCTTCCTATTCTTCATGACGGGTATCGCCATCGTTCTCTATCTTAACCAGACTCCTCAGCAGCCTCGTGAGCGAGACTATGCGTATGCCGGCTCGTTCTACGCGTTTGCAATTTGGATTGGTCTTGGCGTTGCCGCTCTTGTCGAGAATGTAAACAAGTTTGTTTTGAAGAAGGAGGAAAGCGTTCTTGCATCAGCTGTTGTTGGATGCTTGTGTCTGCTCGTTCCTATTCAGATGTGCTCACAGACTTGGGACGACCACGACCGAAGCGGACGATATACTTGCCGCGACTTCGGACAGAATTATCTCAACAGTCTTAACGGACAGAATCCGATCATCTTTACAAACGGCGATAACGATACCTTCCCATTGTGGTACAATCAGGAAACCGAGGGCATTGGAACAAGCGCACGCGTCTGCAACCTCAGCTATCTGCAAACCGATTGGTACATAGATCAGATGCGTCGTCAGGCTTACGATTCTCCTGCCCTTCCAATCAACTGGAAACGATATGAATATGAGAGCGGTACAAACGAGTACATCTCAATCCATCCAGAATACAAGGAGGCTATCGTGAAGATGTATGCCGAGAACAGAGCAGAGGCTGAAAAGGCTTTCGGAAAGGATCCGTTCGAATTGAAGAACGTTCTGAAATACTGGGTTCGTTCAACAAACGAGGAGACTCACCTCATTCCAACCGATACGCTCTACATCACTATCGACAAGAATGCCGTTCGCAAGAGCGGAATGATGATGCCTTCTGACTCTATTCCTGATAAAATGTGCATCTCGCTTGCTGGCAAGAGAGCACTCTACAAGAGCGATTTGATGATGCTCGAGCTTTTGGCTCAGACAAACTGGGGTCGTCCTCTGTATGTTGCAATTACCGTAGGTTCAGACAATTACATGAATCTTGGCGACAACTTCATTCAGGAAGGTCTTGTAAATCGTATCACTCCGTTCAACACAACAAAGTGCATCAGAATGGATACAGAGAAGACTTACAACACGCTGATGAACAAGTTTAAGTTTGGCGGTCTTGAAACTCCGGGACTCTATCTCGACGAGACAGTTATGCGCATGTGTTACACTCACCGTCGTCTGTTCGGAGAGCTTGCCAAGAATCTGCTTGCCGAGGGCAAGAGAGACAAGGCTGTGAAGGTTGTTGACTATGTAGAGAAGCACATTCCTGCTTACAACGTGCCTCACGACTTCCAGAGCGGTTCGCTCGAAATTGCCAAGATCTATGCCCTCTCAGGACAAAAGGATAAGGCAAGCAAGATTCTTAATCAGTTGGAAAAGAAGAGCTTCGAATACTGCGATTTCTATCTCAGCCTGAATTCTGACCGCTTCAAGATGAATGCTCAGGATTATCAGTATCACATCTATATCCTCAACGAGATTGTAAGCCTGTTGCGCAACCAGCGATTCAGCAACAGCGACAATGTGGCTAAGAAACTCGACAGCTACGTCAATCTGTATTACAAGAAGATGGGCTCTTCTGGCGTGCCAGAGCAAAGCGTCGAAAGTAATGTAGATTCCGACAGCATTACTGAGGAAGGCGAGTAGTACGAAATTCTGAACTTGATATGATTATAGAGCAACCGGCAAAATATCTGCGTTGGCTTTATCCAAAGGCTATTTGGAGAATGGACCCGTCGGAGAAGTCAGTTTATCTGACTTTCGACGACGGTCCAATCCCTGAAGCCACTCCATGGATTATCGAAACGCTCGAACGCTACGGCGTAAAGGCTACTTTCTTCATGGTGGGCGATAATGTGCGCAAGCATCCCAAAGAGTTCGAGCTGGTTAAGAGCCATGGTCACCGCATCGGAAACCATACTTACAACCACATCGGCGGAGTGTTCTTGCTTGCCGTAAATTATCTGAAAAACGTTGATAAGGCAAACAAGGTGCTGAAAACCGACCTCTTCCGTCCGCCGCGCGGATGGATGCGACTCATTCACTACGAGGTGCTTAGAAGGCATTACAAGGTGATAATGTGGGACTTGGTTACGCGCGACTATAGCCGACGCCTTACTGCCGAGGATGTGTTGAATAACGTAAAACGTTATGCCCGTAACGGTTCGATAATAACTTTTCACGACTCGCTGAAGAGCATTGACAAGCTCAAGACTGCCCTTCCGCAGTCAATCGAATGGTTACAGGAGCAGGGTTACGAGTTCAAAGTTTTTGATTGATGGACTGTAAACAGAAAATATCTGCATTCATAAAAGCCGAAGCCAAGCGCCTCGGCTTTTGTGCTTGTGGACTTGCCAAGGCGCAGCCCGTAAGCATCGAGGCGCAGAGGCAGTTGCGCGAAAGTCTCGACAAGGACTATTGTGCCGACATGGACTATCTTCGCAACTATTTCGAAATCAGGACAAATCCACAGTTGCTTGTCGATGGTGCGCAAACCGTCGTTAGCGTTGCCTTGAATTATTATCCCGAGAAGAAACTCGACGACAGCCAGCTTCAGTTTGCATATTATGCCTACGGAAAAGACTATCACGATGTGATGAAGGAAAAACTCCGCCGTCTTCTCGAAAGCGTTGCGAAATATCTTGACGAGCAGTCTGACAACATCCGTGCCGAACTTCTCGGCGATGCTACCGAATTTAGCGGAAGAGCCTTTTGCGACACAGCTCCGATTCTCGAAAAATATTGGGCGCAGCAATCTGGCATCGGTTGGATTGGAAAGCATACGCAGGTCGTAATTCCGTTTGTTGGGAGTTATGTATTTCTAGGAGAGTTGGTGATAAATCTTGAATGTTCGCCCGACGAGCCGTTAAAAGAACGCTGCGGAAAATGCTCAAGATGCCTAAACGCTTGTCCTACAAAGGCGTTGAAGGAAAACAGAATGCTTGATGCGCGAAAATGTTTGTCGTATCTCACCATCGAAAACAGAGAAAATATTCCCGAAGAGGCTTCCGAGGCAATGCAAAGTTGCGTTTACGGCTGCGACCGATGCATCAAGGCATGTCCGTGGAACCGATTCGCCTCGCCAACCCGCGAGGAAGGCTTGATGCCAAACGAAGCGTTCATGAATATGACTCCAGCCGATTGGGAAAACCTCGATGTCGAAACCTATCGCAAGATTTTCAAAGGCTCGGCAGTAAAGCGCGCCAAGTTCGAGGGGCTTCAGCGCAATATAAAATGCGTTCTGAATAATCTGAAACGGAAAAAACAATAAAAACGAAAAAGAAGGACAGCTTCGCAGCGATCCTTCTCTCCATTTTTAACCTAAACCTTAACTATGAAAAAATCTAATGTTTTTTTCAGTTTCAAAAATCGTAAATAATCCTTATTTTTGCAAGAAAATTAGAGAGTAATTTACGAATATTAACGTTTGTTAACATTTGTTAACAAATACACCACTATTCTTGCCTCTTATTCTGAATAAAATTTGTAGTTGCAGATTTTTCATCTTGCAGCCCTAAAACACGAAAAATCGCAGCTTTATTTGCGTTTGTCTACTATTTGAATTATCTTTGCACACTATTTTATAATCGATTATAATGAAGAAACTCTTTATAGAGACTTACGGCTGCCAGATGAATGTTGCCGACAGCGAGGTTGTGGCTTCAATCATGAAAATGGCAGATTACGACGTTTGTGAGAAGATAGAAGATGCCGATGCCGTCTTCCTTAACACTTGTTCCGTTCGCGACAATGCGGAACAGAAAATCTACAACCGTCTTGAGGCGCTTAACGTTATGCGCAACAAGGGAAAATACTTCCACATCGGCGTGCTCGGCTGCATGGCAGAGCATGTTAAAAACGATTTGATGGACAATCATCACACCGATTTAGTTGCCGGTCCCGACTCGTATCTCGAATTGCCTAATCTTATTGCTCAGGTCGAAACCGGTCATAAGGCTATAAATGTAGACCTCTCAACAACAGAGACTTATCGTGATATTATACCTGAACGTATATGTACGAATCACGTGTCGGGATTTGTAAGCATCATGCGCGGATGCAACAATTTCTGCCACTATTGCATCGTTCCTTATACTCGCGGACGTGAGCGCAGCCGAGACATCGAAAGCATCATCAACGAGTGCCTCGATTTGCAGAAAAGAAACTACAAGGAAGTAACTCTTCTGGGTCAGAATGTTAATTCCTACAAGTTCGAGAAGGACGGCGAGGTTATCGACTTCCCTACCCTTTTACGAAGGGTTGCCGAAGCCATCCCGAACATGCGTGTGCGCTTCTCTACATCGCATCCTAAGGATATGAGCGACGAAACTTTGCGCGTTATTGCCGAAGTTCCTAACGTTTGCAAGCATATTCACCTGCCTGTTCAGAGCGGAAGTTCGCGCATCCTTAAGCTGATGAACCGCAAATATACTCGCGAGTGGTATCTCGACAGAGTCGATGCCATCCGCCGGATTATTCCAGATTGCGGATTGAGTACCGATATTTTCTGCGGATATTGTACTGAGACTGAGGAAGATCATCAGGAAAGTCTGTCGCTTATGAAGATTTGCGGCTACGATTCGGCTTTCATGTTCAAATATTCCGAGCGCGAAGGAACATACGCCTCAAAGCACATTCCCGACGACATTCCGGAGGAAACAAAAATACGCCGCTTGAACGAACTTATCGCCTTGCAGAACGAGCTTTCTGCCGAGAGCAACAAAAAGGACATAGGCAAGGAGTTCGTGGTGCTTGTAGAGGGCTTCAGCAAGCGTTCTAAAGAGCAGTTCTTCGGTCGCACGGAGCAGAACAAGGTGGTCGTGTTCGACCGCGGAAATCACAAGATTGGCGATTTCGTGAAGGTTAAGGTGTTCGAATCTAGTTCGGCAACTCTGAAGGGCGTTGAGGTGACGGACTAAAAAAAGTAACTCGAAATTAGGGTTTTACACTGTTTTTTTTTAACTTTGCCACATGTCTAAGAAGAAAGGCGCTATATACTATAATGTACAGTTTGTAACTTCGTGCATCAGTACCACTATGGTGTTATTGTTGCTCGGAGTTATTGTGTTTTCTGTAATTTCGGCATATAGTCTGTCGAACTACGTAAAGGAGAACATCAAGTTCTCGCTTCTGTTGAGCGACGAGACATCGGTTGGCGAGGCAAAGGCTCTGCTGCGCGATTTGGGCCGATACGACTTTATCCGCAGCAAGGATTATATCTCGCGCGAAGATGCCGCCAAAGAGCAGGCAATAGCCCTCGGAGCCGATCCCGAGGATTTTCTTGGACATAATCCCTACACGGCATCGATTGAAATCAGCCTGAAATCGAACTACGCAAATTCCGACAGTATAAAGTGGATTGAGAAGCAGCTTAAGCTCAAGCCTAAGGTGCTTGATGTGGTTTATCAGGAGGAGATTCTTGATGTGGTGAACAAGAATACGAACAAGTTCTGCCTTGTGTTGTTGGTTATTGCGTTCTTTATGACGATGATATCGGTTAGTCTTATAACCAACACGGTCAGACTCTCGATTTATTCGCGGCGATTCGTAATAAACACCATGAAACTTGTTGGCGCAAGCTGGAGTTTCATCCGCCGTCCGTTCCTTATTCAGAGTCTTTGGATTGGTCTGATTGCTGCAACCGTGGCAAACGCAATGCTTGTTAGCGCGGCTTATGCCATGTATCAGTTCGACCCTGACTTGAAAGAGTTCATAACTCCGCTTATGCTTGTTATTGTCTGCACAAGCGTATTCATATTCGGAATAATAATAACATTATGTTCTTCTTATTTCTCTGTAAACAGATACCTGAAATTGAAGGACAAGGATTTGTATTATATTTAAAATCAAAAATGGATAGATCAAATTATGCTTTCAGTAAGATGAACTTCATCTTGTTGGCTGTTGGTATGGTGTTTGTCGTTCTCGGCTTCATTCTGATGTCTGGTTCTGGCTCTGCCGAGGGAACATTCGATGCCGACATTTTTAGTGCCCGACGAATAAAGGTTGCTCCTTTGTGCTGTCTTTTCGGCTTCCTGTTTATTATTTATGCAATAATGTTCAAGAAAAAAGATAAAAAGGAGATTAAGGACTAATGGATTGGATTCAGGCTTTAATTCTGGGTATTGTTCAGGGACTTACCGAATATTTGCCAGTAAGTTCGAGCGGACATCTCGAACTCGGAAAGGTTATTCTTGGTCCACAGGCAGAGGCTGGTGGGCTTACATTCGATATTGTGGTGCATGTTGCAACGGTTCTTTCTACCCTCGTTATTCTGTGGAAAGAGGTTTCTTGGATTTTCAAGGGCTTTTTCAAGTTCCAGTGGAACGACGAGACTAAGTACGTTGTAAACATCTTGGTTTCAATGATTCCTGTGGGAATCGTGGGATTGTGTTTCAAGGATTCTATCGAGGCCTTGTATGAGCACAGCCAGAGCGCAAAGTTGGCAATCGTAGGCTCATGCCTGCTTGTAACGGCATTGCTCTTGTCTCTTACTCATTTTTATAGAGTGAACGACGAGAAGGTGAAGGAGAAACTGTCTCCTCTTCATGCGTTCATCATCGGAATTGCGCAGGCTGTAGCCGTCCTTCCGGGACTCTCTCGTTCGGGCTCTACCATTGCCACAGGCTTGCTTCTGGGCAACGACAAGAAGAAACTGGCTCAGTTCTCTTTCCTGATGGTTATTCCGCCGATACTTGGCGAGGCTCTGCTCGACTTCAAGCATTTCTTTGCCCCATCTGCCGAGTATCTTGCCGAGCACGGCTCTGAGATGGTTGCCGTTCCTACAGTTTCGCTCGTTGTGGGCTTCATCGCCGCCTTTGTAAGCGGATGTTTTGCCTGCAAGTGGATGATTGAGTTTGTTAAACAATGCAAACTGATATATTTTGCAATATATTGCGCAATTATCGGAGTGGTTGCTCTTGGCTTTGCTTTTGCTTAAACATAAAACAATATTTATTAGGTGAATTTTCTTAACGGAGAGATTGTCTATATCGACAAGGGCTATCGTCTCACCTCATTCAAGGCGGTAGCGAAGGTAAGATATCTTATCTCGAAAAAGATTGGTGTAAAGAAACTAAAGGTTGGTCATGCAGGCACGTTAGACCCTCTTGCAACGGGAGTTCTGATAATCTGCACGGGCAAGGCAACAAAGAAAATCGACCAGTTGCAGGCTCATACCAAGGAGTATATCGCAGGTCTGAAACTCGGAGCCACAACTCCGTCGTTCGACATGGAGCATCCCGAAGACCAGACCTACCCTGTTGAGCACATTACCAAGGAGTTGGTAGAAGAAACGCTCCAGAAGTTTGTGGGCGAGATTCAGCAGGTGCCGCCGGCTTATTCGGCTTGCATGATTGACGGGCATCGTGCATACGAACTGGCTCGCAAGGGCAAGGACGTTCCGCTCAAGGCAAAGACTCTGGTTATCGACGAGATTGAGTTGCTCGAGTGCGAGCTGCCTTACATCAAGATTCGCGTTGTGTGCAGCAAGGGCACATACATCAGGGCATTGGCGCGCGACATCGGCGAGGCTCTAGGTAGCGGAGCTTATCTTACATCGCTCCGTCGCACAAGGGTTGGCGACGTAAAGGTTGAGGATTGTCTTAAGCTCGAGGAGTTCGAGGACTGGCTCAACAATCAGAAGATAGAAATGCCCGAAGAGGCATGATTTTTGTAAAACAGAATAAAATTTTCAATATATGAAGTTATCACAGTTCAAGTTTAAGCTTCCTGAGGAAAGGATTGCTTTGCGTCCTTCTTATCATCGTGATGAGTGTAAGTTGATGGTTGTACATAAGAAGACTGGTGATATTGAGCACAAGGTTTTTAAGGATGTGCTCGACTATTTTGATGAGAAAGATGTATTCGTATTTAACGATACAAAGGTGTTCCCTGCCCGTCTGTACGGAAACAAGGAGAAGACTGGCGCACGCATCGAGGTGTTCTTGCTGCGCGAACTGAACGAGGAGTTCCACTTGTGGGATGTATTGGTAGATCCTGCCCGAAAAATCCGTATCGGAAACAAACTTTACTTCGGCGAGGACGACTCGATGGTTGCCGAGGTAATCGACAATACAACATCAAGAGGTCGTACGCTGCGATTCCTTTACGACGGTCCTCACGACGAGTTCAAGGCTGCTTTGTATGCACTTGGCGAGGCTCCGATTCCTGATTTTCTGAAGGACAGAAGAGATGCCGACGAGGAAGATATGGAGCGATTCCAGTGCATCTTTGCAAAGAACGAAGGTGCGGTTACTGCTCCGACAGCCGGCTTGCACTTCTCTCGCGAGCTTCTTAAGCGTATGGAAATCAAGGGCATCGAAAGTGCGTTCCTTACTCTTCATGCAGGTCTTGGAAACTTCAGAGACATTGATGTTGAGGATCTTACAAAGCATAAGACTGATTCTGAGCAGATGTTCGTTGGCGATGATGTCTGCAACATCGTAAATGCGGCCAAGCAGGAAGGCAGAAAGGTCTGCGCCATCGGTACAACCGTTATGCGCGCATTCGAGACAGCCGTCAGCACCGACGGTCGCCTAAAGCCGTTCGAGGGCTGGACAAACAAGTTCATCTTCCCTCCATACGAGTTCCAGCTTGCCGACGCAATGATTACGAACTTCCATCTTCCAATGTCAACATTGCTGATGATGGTTTGCGCATTCGGAGGCTACGACGTGGTTATGAACGCCTACGACGAGGCTCTGAAGAACGATTATTCGTTTGCCACTTACGGCGACGCCATGCTTATTGTAGATTAAAAAGTCCGTGCGAATATGAGTGTAGTATATTTCAGTCTTGGTACAAATCTTGGCGAAAAATACGCTCTTATGAAGCAGGCAATTCTGCATATCGAAAAGCGGATTGGGCACGTTGATGCCCAGTCCGCTTTTTACGAGACTGAGCCGTGGGGCTTTCAGTCCGAAAACAAGTTTCTGAATTCGGCTGTAAAAGTCACGACGTCGCTCTCTCCATTACAGATTCTCGAAAAGACGCAGCAGATTGAGCGCGAGATGGGGCGCATGCACAAGTCGGTCGGCGGACAGTATTCCGACAGACTCATAGATATCGATATTCTAATGTATGACGACTTGGTGGTGCAGACCGATGTTCTCACGCTTCCTCATCCGCTTATGCACGAGCGTCTGTTTGTTATGGAACCTTTGGCTGAGATTGCGCCTCGGGCTATACATCCCGTATTTGCAGAAACCATTGAAAACTTGCTGTTTAAATTAAAATAATAGAACGAAAAATATGGACAAATATATTTATGAACTTCAGATGAAGGTTCGCGACTATGAGTGCGACATTCAGGGAATAGTGAATAATGCCAACTATCAGCATTATCTTGAGCACACGCGTCACCAGTTTCTGCTGAGCCTTGGCGTAAACTTTGTAGAGATGCACACTCGCGGAATCGATGCCGTGGTTGCGCGCATCAATATTCAGTTCAAGACTCCGCTGAAGAGCGACGACGATTTCGTGTCAAAGCTTTATCTGAAGAAGGAAGGACTTCGCTATGTTTTCTTCCAGGACATCTATCGTGCTTCCGACAATAAACTTGTTATAAAGGCGCAGGTCGATACCGTTACGCTTGTAAACGGACGTTTGTCAGAATGTGAAGAGTTCTCGAGAGTTTTTGCTCCTTTCGTTTCTGAATAATGGAACATCCGCTGCATAAATTCAAGTTCTGTCCGCAATGCGGAGGACATTTCGTTGACAACGACTTCAAGTCGAAGCGTTGCGAGGCCTGCGGATTTGTGCTTTATCTCAATCCGGCGGCATCAACGGCAGCCTTCATTGTCGACGATGGCAAGCTGCTCGTGGTAGAGCGCGCCAAAGAGCCGGCAAAAGGCACGTTCGACCTTCCCGGAGGCTTTGTTGACTGCTACGAAACGGCAGAACAGGGCGTTGAGCGCGAGATAAAGGAGGAACTCGGTCTGGCAATCAAGTCGAAGAAATATATTTTCTCGAATTCAAACCGATACGTTTACAGCGGATTCACCGTCCATACGCTCGACATGTTCTTTGAGTGTACGGTAGACATTTCTTCTGAAATCCGTCCGATGGATGATGTTGCCAATTACAGATGGATTCCGCTAAGCGAGGTAAATCCTGCGGATTTCGGACTTGAGTCGATAAGTCAAGGCGTTGAGCGCTTCTTGAAAGAAAAATGTATCTGAAAAAATAAAAGGAGAATACAGGTTTCGCGTATTCCCCTTTCTTTTTATCTATAGATTCTTGATATCGTCGATAAATTCCTTAACACCTTCCGATGCGCCTTTGGCAATAATCTTCACATCGTGCGAGCCGGGTATCGAAACCGCCTTTGGGTCAATAAGATAAACCTTTGCCGAACGCGGAACGTAGTTTATCAGTCCGGCAGCTGGATAAACATTAAGCGATGTTCCGATTATCAAGAAAATATCGGCTTTCTCGGCGTAGTTTATTGCTTCTTCCATCATCGGAACCTGCTCGCCAAACCACACGATGAACGGACGCACCTGAGAGCCATCTTCGCAAAGGTCGCCAATCTTTACTTCGAGATTGTCTTTGGTCAGTTCCTTGATGAATCGCGGATTGTTTGGCGATTTGGAAGAAGTAACCTTCATCAGTTCGCCATGAAGATGGATTATGTGCTTGCTTCCTGCTCTTTCGTGCAGATTGTCAACGTTTTGTGTGATGATTGTAACGTCGTAGTTTTTTTCGAGTTCTGCTAATAGCTCATGACCTCGGCACGGCTCAACATCGAAGAGCTGTTTGCGCCGTTCGTTATAAAACTGTGTTACGAGTGCCGGATTGGCAATATAGCCCTCGATTGATGCCACCTGCATGACATCATACTGTTCCCATAATCCGCCCGAATCGCGAAATGTGCTTATGCCGCTTTCGGCCGACATTCCGGCTCCTGTTAGTACAACGATTTTTTTCATGATAAATAAGTTAAAATTAGCATAATAATGCAAAAATACTAAAAAAAAGAGCAAACAATCTTACTACATTCAAATAAAAACGTAAATTTGCATGCTTTAAAGAATTAAGTAATAACAAATAAAATATTCATAATGGATCAACAGAGTTACTCTGCAGGCCTTAACATTGGTCAGCAATTAGTAGGAATGGGCATTGCAGACCTTCCAAGTTTGGACGATTTCCTGAAGGGAATAAAGGACGCTGTAGAGGGTGCTGCCGAGAAAGCAAAGAAGGCAGAGGCCGAGGGCAAGGCTTTTCTTGAAGCAAACGCAAAGAAAGAAGGCGTTATCGTATTGCCAAGCGGCTTGCAGTATATGGTTTTGAAAGAGGGAACCGGAAAGAATCCGGGCGCAACGAGTCAGGTTAAGTGCCACTATGCTGGCACTCTTATCGACGGAACAGAGTTTGACAGCTCGTACAAGCGCAACGCTCCTGCAACATTCGGCCTGAATCAGGTTATCAAGGGCTGGACCGAGGGCGTGCAGCTTATGAAGGAGGGCGCAAAGTACCGTTTCTTCATCCCTTACGAGCTTGGCTATGGCGCTCAGGGTGCCGGAGGCTCAATTCCTCCATACAGCGCGCTTATCTTCGATGTAGAGCTTATCGAGGTTCTTTAATTTTATTCTGAATTCAAATAACTTTTTAATAAATCAAAAACATGAAAAAATCAATTGTAATTGGCATGGTGGCATTGGCAGGCTTTGCTGCATCATGTACTAACAGTGCCCCAAAGGCAGATATGTCATCAGATCTCGACACACTGAGCTACGCTATCGGTATGGCACAGACTCAGGGACTTAAGGATTATCTTGTACAGCGCGTAGGCGTTGATACTACTTATATGGACGAGTTTATCAAGGGTTTGACCGAGGGCGCTTCGGCTGGCGACGACAAGAAGAAGGCTGCATACTACGCAGGTGTTACAATCGGTCAGCAGATTGGCGGCCAAATGAAGCAGGGCATCAACCGCGAGCTCTTCGGCGAGGATTCAACTCAGACTATCAGCATGAAGAACTTCATGGCTGGTTTCATTGCCGGTGCAACAGGCAAGGGCGGCCAGATGAGTGTTGAGCAGGCTCAGGAGGTTACTCGCACCAAGATGGAGGCTATCAAGAAGGCTTCTATGGAGAAGCAGTATGGCGACTACAAGAAGAAGAACGAGGACTTTCTTGCAAACAACAAGAAGAACGCAAAGGTAAAGGTTCTTCCAAGCGGTTTGCAGTACGAGGTTATCACAGAGGGTAAGGGCGAGAAGCCATCTGAGAACAGCATGGTAAAGGTTAACTACCGCGGTACTCTTATCGACGGAACAGAGTTCGACAGCTCATTCAAGCGCAACGAGCCAGCCAAGTTCCGTGTAAATCAGGTTATCAAGGGTTGGACAGAGGCTCTTCAGCTTATGCCTGTCGGCTCAAAGTGGAAGCTTTACATACCACAGGAACTTGCTTACGGAGAGCGTGAGGCTGGTCAGATTAAGCCATTCTCAACTCTTGTATTTGAGGTTGAACTTGTTGGTATCGAGAAGGAGGATAACAAATAATGAAATCTGTTCGTTATAGCGTTATACTGATTGCTCTTCTGTGCAGCACATTCGCTTTTGCGCAGAAAGGCAAGAAGAACAAGAAAGAGGCAAAGACCGAGGTTGCCGTAAGAGAAGTGAAGCTCGCCAGCATCGATTCGCTGGGCTATGCTCTCGGAGTTGCAAACTCACAGGGCTTGAAGCCTTTCCTTGTTCAGAAACTGAATGTTGATACCGCATCTTGCATGAACGAGTTTGTTCGTGGCTTGGAGGATTATTTCAAGAATGTCGACGACAAGGAGAAAGTTGCATACAATGCAGGCTTGAATATTGCTCCGCAGTTGATGGACATGATTTTCAACTTCAACAAGTCTCAGCTTGATGGCGACAGCGCTTACACGGTTTCTCCCGAGAATGTGATTGCAGGCTTCAAAGATGCCGTTCTGGGCAAGACAAACTTCTCAACAAAGGAAGCTCAGATGTATCTGAAAAACGGCGTAGACAGCCTTAACAAGAAGAAGGAAATCGAGGCTAAGGCTGTCGGCAACGCATTCCTTTCTGCAAACAAGAAGAAAAAGGGTGTTGTTACTCTGCCAAGCGGACTTCAGTACAAAGTCATAACAAAGGGCAATGGACAGATTCCTGTAGACACAAGCTATGTAAAGGTTAATTACGAAGGCAAGCTGCTCGACGGAACTGTTTTCGACAGCTCATACAAGCGTAACGAGCCAGCAGAGTTCGGCGTAACTCAGGTTATCAAGGGCTGGACAGAGGCTCTGAAACTCATGCCTGTAGGCTCAAAGTGGGAGTTGTACATCCCAGAGGATTTGGCTTACGGCTCAAGAGCTGCTGGACAGATTCCTGCTTACTCAACGCTGATTTTTACTGTCGAATTGCTCGATATTGTCGAAAAACCTGAGCACGGTGCTCATCGTCCCAGAAAATAGTCGGCAAAAAATATCGAAATAACAATAAAGGAAGCGCTACATACATTTGTAGCGCTTTTTTTGTTGCATTTTTCTGGCATAACTTGATGAAGTTAAAAATATTTTTTATATTTGCTTACAAATTGATAATTTTTTTATTATGGAGAAAATAGATAGTTTGGACAGACAGATACTGAAAATCATTTCAGGAAACGCAAGAATTCCGTTCAAGGATGTGGCTGCGGAGTGTGGAGTTTCGCGCGCTGCAATACACCAGCGCGTTCAGCGTCTTTTCGACATGGGCGTAATCGTAGGCTCTGGCTACAACGTTAATCCGAAGAAGCTGGGCTACTACACTTGTACTTATGTCGGAATCAAGCTCGAGAAAGGCTCAATGTATAAGAATGTGGTTGAACGTCTCAATCAGATTCCTGAAATCGTGGAGTGCCATTTCACAACTGGTCCTTATACAATGCTTACAAAGCTTTATGCCCGCGACAACGAGCATCTGATGGACTTGCTCAATAACCAGCTTCAGGAAATTCCGGGCGTTGTGTCAACCGAGACTCTTATCTCGCTTGAGCAGAGCATAAAGAAGGAAATTCCAATTCAGGCTAACAAATCAGAGGAGCAGGAAGAGGCTTGATGGCAATGAATTCGTTCGACTGGAAGGGGGCATGCGATGAAATCTTTCATTCGCAGTGCCCAAGCCACGGAAAGCAACCTATAATCGGAATAACGGGCAATTACAGCGATGCCAGTTGCACCATTGCCGAGGGCTACTATCAGTCTGTACTTAAGGCAGGCGGAACGCCGCTCATTATTCCTCCGTTTACCGACAAGGAGGCGATGCTTGAGGTTCTCGACCGCGTTGACGGACTCCTGTTTTCGGGTGGCGGCGACCTTAATCCGCTGTTCGTGGGCGAGGAGCCAGTCCGTGAGCTTCATTCCATAAACTTCATGCGCGATGAGCAGGAACTCTTTCTTGCCCGCTTGGCTTTCGATCGGCAGATTCCGATGCTTGGCATCTGCCGTGGCATTCAGATGATTGCCGTGGCTCTTGGTGGCGAAGTCTATCAGGACATCTATTCGCAGCAGGATGGCGTGCATCTGAAACATTCGCAAGATCTTGACCGAAGCATTGCATCGCATAGCGTTAATGTGGAAAAAGACAGCGTTCTGGCTTCGATTTTCGGTGCCGACAGATTGTTCGTCAATTCATTCCATCATCAGGCGGTTAGGAATGCAGGGCCTCATCTTCGGGTATCGGCAACGAGTCCCGATGGCGTTATCGAGGCCGTAGAATCGTCAGAAAATAAGTCGATAATCGGCGTTCAGTGGCATCCCGAATGTTTTGCCTTGAGAAATGACGACAGCATGATGCCGCTTTTCGAGTGGCTTGTAGGCGAATCGGCATCGTTCATGAAGGCTAAGGCGGTTCACGACAAGGTTTTGTCGCTCGATTCGCATTGCGATACGCCGATGTTCTTCGACCAAGACATTCATTTCGATTGTCGCGACCCTAAGATTCTTGTCGACTTGCACAAGATGCGCGAAGGCAGGCTCGATGCCACGATAATGGTTGCCTATCTCAAGCAGCTCGAACGCGACGACAAATCCCTACTTGCTGCAACGGAAAAGGCTAACGGTATTCTTTCGGAAATCGAGGCTATGGTGGCTGCCAACAGTTCGGCGGTCGGAATAGCTTATTCACCAGCCGATTTGTATCGCCTTAAAAGCGAGGGCAGAAAGGCGATTATGATGGGTATCGAAAACGGATATGCCGTAGGAAAGGATATCGCCAACGTAGAGGCTTTCAGAAAGCGTGGCGTGGTTTATATGACGCTCTGCCACAACGGCGACAATGACATCTGCGACTCGGCAAAGGGCGCAAACGAGCATAACGGCGTTAGCGATTTTGGCGAGAAGGTAATCAGGGAGATGAATCGTGTTGGTATGATGGTTGACCTTTCGCATGGGGGCGAGAAGAGCTTCTATGATGCTCTCGACATCAGTTCTACGCCTATTGTCTGCTCACATTCAAACAGTCGCGCATTGTGCAATCATCCTCGAAACATAACCGACGACCAGATGCGAAAACTCGCTCAGAAGGGCGGAGTGATGCAGGTTACACTATACAACGGCTTCCTTCGTACCGATGGCAAGGCAACGATTCTCGATGCGATAGAGCATCTTAACAGAGCCGTCGAAATAATGGGAATTGACCATGTGGGCATCGGAACGGATTTCGATGGCGATGGCGGAGTGCCGGGATGCGCATCGGCAAGCGAACTGATAAATTTCACTCGTCTTCTGTTAAAAGAAAGATACAGTGAAGAAGATATTCGAAAAATATGGGGCGGAAACTTCCTTCGTGTCATGACCGAGGTCCAGACAAAGGGCTGCATCCGCTTTTGATATAAATTCTTTGTATGAAGATAAATAAGATTGTTTTTTTACTGCCTTTAGTAACATTGTTCTTTTCGGCCTGCCGCAGTCAGAATTCAAATTCTAACAACGTAGAGGCCGATTCTGTCGTTCTTGCTCCTGCTTTTAACGAAGACAGCGCGTTCTTTTTTGTCCAGAAGCAATGCGAGTTTGGTCCGAGAACGATGAATTCAAAGGCTCACGACAAATGCGGAGACTATCTGGTTGCAGCCTTCAAGAAATATGGCGCAACCGTAACCGAGCAGTTTGCCGACTTGAAGGCCTTCGACGGAACGGTTCTGAAAAACCGAAATATAATTGCATCTTACAACGTTGACAACGGCGCTCGAATACTGATTTGCGCACATTGGGACTCTCGTCCGTGGGCTGATGCCGATCCTGACGAGAAGAACCACAAGACTCCGGTCATGGGTGCGAACGACGGCGCCAGCGGTGTCGCAGTGATGCTTGAGCTGGCTCGCCAGATTCAGCAGAAAAACATAAGCGTTGGCATCGATTTCATCTGTCTCGATGCCGAGGATTATGGTTCTGACAACGACGAGGATTCGTGGGCTCTGGGAGCTCAGTATTGGGCTGCAAATCCGCATGTGGCAGGCTACAAGGCGCGTTATGGCATTCTGCTCGATATGGTTGGCGGACAAGGTGCACGCTTCTTGCAGGAGGGCTTCTCGCTCGAGTATGCGCGTCCGGTCGTAAACAAGGTTTGGAACGCAGCCGACGATGCCGGATATTCATCTGTATTTCCACGCAAGCAGGGCGGCTACATCACCGACGATCACGGCCCGATAAACAAAATAGCAAATATTCCGACTATCGACATAATTCCTTACTACGAAGGAACATCGTGCTCTTTCGGCCCAACATGGCATACGATAAACGACGATGTTGAGCACATAGACAAATCAACTCTAAAGGCGGTCGGACAGACAATGATGCAGGTTATATACAACGAAAAGTAAAAAGATTTTATAGGATGAAACAAACTATTAACGAGATTCAAGATGAGGTTATAGAAGAGTTCTTGGATGTAGAGGATTGGATGGACAAGTATCAGATGCTTATCGACTTGGGAAATGAGCAGGAGCCGCTTGACGAGAAGTATAAGACAGAGTCGAATCTTATCGACGGATGTCAGAGTCGTGTATGGCTTCAGGCCGATTTGGTCGATGGCGTCATTCATTTTCAGGCAGAGAGCGATGCGCTTATCGTAAAGGGCATTGTGGCATTGCTTATCCGCGTGCTTTCAGACCATACTCCCGACGAGATTCTCGGTGCAGACCTCTATTTTATAGAGAAAATCGGATTGAAAGAGCATCTTTCTCCAACCCGAAGCAACGGCTTGCTTGCAATGATTAAGCAGGTAAGAATGTACGCTTTGGCATTTAAGGCTAAAATGGCTTAATTCTGCGCGTTTATGTACCGGAGATTTTTCTTATCTATTATAATTTCAGCAGTTTCTTTTCTCGCTTCTGCGCAAGAATTGGAATGGAGCGTTGATGCCAACGGCTTCTTCGACAATATGGAATTGTCGAGCAAGCATCGCAATGATGGTACTCTGACAGGCTTTTGGATTGAACCGAAGGTTGGAATCAGAGACAGCGTTCATGCGCTTAGAGTTGGCTACGGAGCGGTGAACTGCTGGGGCGGTGAGAAAACGTTCAGCAACGAGACTCTTACTCTTTATTATATGTACGATGGTGCGCCGTTCAGAGTTCTTGTCGGAGCGTTTCCGCGCAAGGAGTTGTACGGCGATTTTCCGACTTGCATATTCAGCGATTCGTTGCGATATTTCAACAAGAACGCTCAGGGCGCGCTGTTTCAGTACGGAACGGAAAAAGGATATGTAGAGGCTCTGCTCGACTGGACTGGCCAGATTGGGCACAACCGTCACGAGCAGTTTTTGGCAGGCTTGTCTGCCCGTCTGAATATTGGGCACGTATTCATGGGCGTTCAGGGATATTACTATCATTACGCCCTCACGCTTGATGCTCCTGCCGATATGCACATTCAGGATTATTCAATATCTAACGGCTTTCTTGGTTACGATTTTACGAAGCTTACATCACTCGATTCGCTTTCTATACAGGGTGGCGTTCTCTTTGGAATGGAGAGAGACCGTCGCGGAAAGACACTCGACTGGAATCTTCGTCCCGGCCTTCTTTTCGAGGCAACTCTGGGCTGGAAAAGTCTGTATCTGAAGGAGACTTTCTACTACGGAAAAAGACAGCAGATTCAGGGTAATATGGGGCTGAATCGATGGTATTGGAACGACCCTTATTATCGTTCAAAAACCTATAACCGAATTGATGCTCTCTGCCGATTTGCTCATGGCAGGGGATTTGAAGGTTACATTGGTGCGGTTGCTCATTTCGACGGTGATGTGATTGATTGGCAACAGCAAATCAAGGTTTCAGTTTCGCTTGGCAACATGAAGCAGCACAAGCGTAAACTGCTCAGAAATGTAAAAAAGAGTGCTTTCTCTGACAGAAAGATAAAACTTTAATCATCAATAAGTTTCAAGACATTGCGGTGTAGGGCAATACAGATGGTGTTTGCCTTGAAATAATCTTCCGACATCATCAGCAAACCTCTGTATGGTCCTCTCACGCCGTAAGAGTCTTTTATTATAAAATAAGTCTTTCCGTATTGGTCGTAAGCCAGTCCGACGGCGTGCATGGCATGGTCGTCTGTCGTCTCGAACGTTTCAAGCAACTTGGCCCTTTTTCTTGTTGTAACCGAGCTTCTTTTAGGATAGAAGGCGAGGCCGTATTCCGGCGCATATCCTTCGTTCGAAACATCGCCATCCCAAACAAACGTGTAGCCTTCTCTGATGGCTTTCTTTGCCAGATTCAGCAGGATATCGAGTTCCAGATTCAGCATGTCGTAATCCTCCCAGTTATCGGGAGAATCGAGATGACATCTTTTGTTGTAGGGCTGAAACGGACTGTTCGTAATCTCGATATAGTTGTCCATGTTCAGCTGAAGATGGTTGGCAAACGATTCTGGCGTAAAATCCTTGTTGTTAAACTTGAAAGTCTCTGGCTTCTTGCCAAGAGCCTTCTCTACGATTGCCGTAACGCCCTCGGTAACCTTGTCGTAGCCGATCCCTTTCTTTATGTAATCCTTCAGCGAAAGTTCGAGATTGAATCTCAGGTCGCTGTAGTTAACCTTTTTCTGCTGATATACTGAAAGCGGAACGATTCCGTAGTTCTTAACCACGTTGAAGCATGAGTGCGGCAGACTTCCCTTGCGGAACTCTTCGTGCCCTGCCATCCGATAGTAGTGCAGCGACTGGTCTATTAGTTTTCCTCTGTAAACATAGTCGTACGAGAGGTTTACAGAGTCCACTCCAAGGCGCAGCATCTCCGACTCGAGCATTGACAGGGTTGAGAAAGCCCAGCAGTTGCTTGAGTATCCCTGATGTTTCACGGGCGTATATCTGTTTAGCACTTCGATAGAAAAGGAAAGGTTGGGAATCTTTGCTTCGTTTTCTTGGGCTTTACTATAATAGCTCGAAAATATGAATAATAAAGTTAGTATAATCGTGTGCCGAATACAATCCTTAGTCATATATAATATAAGGTATATTTTAATAATCGTTTACAAATATACAAATTTTAATGATTGTTGGAACTTTGTTTTCAAATAAAATTGTATATTTGCATTACATACTATTTTATCAAATATTATAACATGGAAAATAACAACAAAAAACAATTGGAAATTGAAGTGTCTCCAGAAGTGGCACAGGGTATATACTCTAACTTAGTTGCAATAACTCATTCTACCTCAGAATTTGTGGTTGATTTTGTTCAGATGATGCCGGGCGCTCCAAAGGCAAGCGTAAAGAGCAGAATTATCCTTGCTCCAGAACACGCAAAGAGATTGCTTTACGCATTGCAAGACAATATTTCTAAATTTGAGTCGAACGTTGCTCCAATTCAGTTGCCAGAGCAGAAGGCACAGAAGGGCGATACATACGTTCCTAATTTATCAGATTTTAAGGGAGAGGCTTAATAAGCCTCTTTTTTTGTATATGATACGCGTTGCATAAGCAATTCTGCAACAGTTTGTAAAACATATTTCAGGGTACGGGGCGGCAAGAAGATGCGCGTATTGATGCAAGCAAGAAGCTTTGTTCAAGATTCGTTGAAGGTACGGGGTAGGAACGGAGTAGCAACGGGGAAGGTACGTTGAAGCAAGCCGGAAGGTTCGAGATGGGTTCGAAATGCTTATATTGATGTAAGTCGGAAGGAAGCCAATCCATAGCCAATAAAATGCCGGAGGGTAGCCTGTGAATAGCCATACTGTCAAAGCAATAGAATATTATCGTAATTAAGCTAAACTGAAATTTTCTGTATTACGCTTAAGGTGAGGGCTGGATTTCTTCAAATGTGTTGCTGTTAGGTTATTGGGCTGATAGGTGTTCTCCAGATAATTGAGGATAATCATTAAAAGAAATGCAGATGGTTCGTAGTATTGTTATCCCTGGGCGTTTCCCAGAATTGCCGGGATATTATTCCGAATAGGTGTATATAATAAGGTTGTAATTCGCATAATACACCGCTCAATAATCGAGAAAATATGTTGTGAAACATTATTTTGAATTTTGCTGATTGTGTCTGTTTTAGACCTTAAATGAGGTAAAACCACTCCATAATTCTTAATAAATGTTAAAAAACGTTAAATTTTAATACGGTTGGATATGAAACTTATTATAAGGTACGTTTATTTGAAATTTTATTAGTAATTTTGCAGTCCAAAATGGGCACTGCCCAAAAGGTTTAAATCGGATAATTACAAATAATATAATAATTTAATAAAAACAAAATGCCTACTATTCAACAGTTAGTAAGAAAGGGAAGACAGGTATTGGAAGACAAGAGCAAGTCACCTGCTTTGGATTCATGTCCACAGCGTCGCGGTGTTTGTGTTCGTGTTTACACTACAACCCCTAAGAAGCCTAACTCAGCAATGAGAAAGGTTGCTCGTGTTCGTTTGACAAACTCTAAGGAGGTTAACTCTTACATCCCAGGTGAGGGACACAACTTGCAGGAGCACTCAATCGTGCTTGTTCGCGGTGGTCGTGTTAAGGATCTTCCGGGTGTACGTTATCACATTGTTCGTGGAACACTTGATACTGCAGGAGTTGCAAACCGTACACAGCGTCGTTCTAAGTATGGTGCTAAGCGTCCAAAGGCTGGCAAGTAATTCGTACAGAGAACAAAAATCCCTTTTAAACTATTAATTATTTAATTTGTTTTGTTTGTTGGAAGCACAAGGTTGAGTAAATGGTTCGGTGGAACCGTTGAAGAGCGAAAGCAGCCCCAAACTAAACATTATTTATCAAAACAATGAGAAAAGCAAAACCAAAGAAAAGAGTGATCCTTCCAGATCCTGTTTTCAATGACACAAAGGTTTCTAAGTTTGTGAACCATCTGATGTATGATGGAAAGAAGAATACATCTTATGAGATTTTCTATGCAGCTCTTGAGACTGTAAAAGCAAAACTTTCAAATGAGGAGAAATCAGCTCTCGAAATCTGGAAGAAGGCTTTGGAAAACGTAACTCCACAGGTTGAGGTTAAGTCACGCCGTATCGGTGGTGCTACATTCCAGGTTCCAACAGAGATCCGTCCAGATCGTAAGGAGTCTATTTCAATGAAGAATCTTATCCTTTTTGCTCGTAAGCGTGGTGGTAAGACTATGGCTGACAAGCTTGCATCTGAGATCATGGATGCTTACAACGAGCAGGGTGGTGCTTTCAAGCGTAAGGAAGATATGCATCGTATGGCTGAGGCTAACCGTGCATTTGCTCACTTCAGATTCTAATCATTTTAAAGAAGTTATATTATGGCAAAAACAGATTTGCACTTTACACGAAATATTGGTATCATGGCTCACATCGATGCCGGTAAGACAACAACTTCTGAGCGTATCCTTTTCTACACTGGTAAGACTCACAAGATTGGTGAGGTTCACGAGGGTGGCGCAACAATGGACTGGATGGCACAGGAGCAGGAGCGTGGTATCACTATTACTTCAGTTGCAACAACAACATTCTGGAACTGGGATAATCACCAGTACAAGATCAACTTGATTGAT
>JAFZWM010000054.1 GCA_017617315.1 Bacteroidaceae bacterium | reverse complement strand
CAAGAACAAACTTGTACACATTGTGACTGCCATGGTCAGAAACAAGCAGCTTTTTGACAAAGATTATAAAATATCAGCATAAACCTAAAAAAATGGTCGAAATATTTGGATTTTAACATAGAAAGCAATTGTGAATTATTAAAACTCTCAATTTTCAAATTATCCATGCCGAACCTTCCCAAAACCTTCCGGCTTGCTTCCCCCTTACTATCCCCTTACTATCCCCTTGCTATCGGCTTACCTGAACGAACCCTGAACGAACCTTGAACGAACCCTGAACGAACCTTGAACGAACCCTGAACGAACCTTGAACGTACTTTGAACGTATCTTGAACGAACCCTGAACGTAACTTGAACGTACCTTCCCCGTAGCTACCTCCTTGCTTGCCTCTACCTTGACGGTTACTTTTGGGGCTGTTTTCCGCATAACGATTCTCAGCCTTGCATATAATTACGGATTTGTGCTGAACTCGCGTAGCTGTAATAATTATTGATGAAAAGTGCTTTTCAGTAGCTTTTAGAACTATTCGATGCAGAGAGGAGGGCTGAATAACAAATACAGATTCCAATAAGCGTGTGATGCTTGAAATATGGGGTGATTACAAATCCCCACAGACAACTGTTTTAACACAATAGGCATAAAAAAATCGTGGCGTTACAGTCGCTGCAACGCCACGATCAAGGTTTTACTATTTGAGTTTGTTCAAGTCAATTTCGACGAATTTTATTCGGCGGCGACGCCATGTGTAAATGCAATATACTTTTCCGTCGCTACCCTGAATGATAGACGGGTAAGAATACTGGCTTACAGGGCTTGTCTCCAAATCCATTAGCTTGCGCCAGTGCTCGCCGTCGTCGCTAATGGCAAGGCTCAGCGGAGTGCGAGGGCCTTTTGGAGTGCCGTCGATGGTTGAGAAATCGTTGTAGATGAGCATCTGTCTGCCGTCCTTCAGCGTTACGGCATCCGTGCCGCTGTTGTTGTTAGGCAGGTCGCTCAGCGTAACCTTGCTCCATGTCTTGCCCTTGTCGCGGCTCTCCGATGTTGCCAGATTGGCGTTTCGGGTGCGGGCAAGAACCTTCAGACGGCCGTCCTTCAGGAACATGATGCTTGGCTGGATGGCAAGTATAGGCTGAGGCTTTGCCGTCTTTATGGCCTCGCCTGCCTCTTGGTCGTTCTTGTTGTTGCCGAGCGCATCCTTTGAGATTACAGGACTCTTTCTTACAGCCGTAGGAAGCGATAGTTCAGCCTCGATAGGGCCTATCTTCTGCCATTTGCTCAACTTCTTGTCTGTTACCTCGAAGTGCAGACGCCAGCCCTTGTTCTCGGTGCTCGACGGACAGTAAATCTTGTCGCCCACCATCACCGGCTTGTTCTTGATAGGGCCGAGGAAGCCTTCGGGAAGAGCCTGAGGAGTCTGCCATGTCTTTCCGCCGTCCTTGCTTCGGGTTACGAAGCCCGTCCAGTCCTTCACGTTAAGACCAATCTTGTAGAACAGCAGAAGGTCGCCCTTCGGAACTTGGAAGATAACTGGGTTCCAGCACGCCTTGCGCGTAACGCTGTCGGTCTCGTGGAACGCGCTCTTTGTAACCGCGCTGTATTTGCCGTCGGCCACCAGCTGAGGGGCTGTCCACTTGTCAGAGCCTTTAGGCTTGCGGCACACCCAGATGCAGACATCAGGATTGCGCTCCTTCGTTCCGCCGAAGAATGTGGCTACAAGGTCGCCCTTCGGAGTCTCGGCAATTGTTGCGGCATGACATTCCTTGAACGGAGCTTTCTCGTAGAGGAACTCGCTGCAAGTAACAGCCTCGTTTATCTTTGGCAGACTGATGTCGAATGTGTGAGTGCCTGAGCCGACCTCTTCGGTGCGGCCGTCGGGCAGATGAACGGTTGCCGTGGTGTTGCACGGAATGGTTATCTGCCAGTGCATCTTTTGCAGATTCTTGTGCCACTTGCTGACCACCTCGCCGTATGGAGTTGAATATGAGCAGTCGACCTTGCTGAGATTCTCAATGTCGGTCTGCGGACGGAGGTCGATATGATGATATGCCGGCTCTGTGGCTCTTATTCCAGCAAGATTCTGATAGAGGAACGGAATGAGGTCGCCCAGAAGCATAACATGGTTTCCGCTGTTCATCTTAGGGTCGGCGGTGTTGCCGTTCCACAGTTCCCAGATTGTTGTTGCGCCCTGCTTTGCCATGTAGCCCCACGAAGGGTAGTCGTCGTTGCTTGCAAGGCGGAAGGCCAAGTCTGAACGGCCGTGCTGGCAAAGCTGCTGCAATACCCACTGAACGCCGATTACACCGCACTCAATCTGTCCCACACCCTTGTGCTTGTTGAGCGTTGTGGCAGATATGTTCTTAACCACTTCGTCTACATATTCGCTTGGAACGATGCCGAACGCAAGCGGCAGCAGATTTGCCGTTACGGTGTTGTTTGAATAATAGATGCTGTCTGGATAGAGCGGATGCCCAGGACGCAGCGTCATGCCCTTCTTTACCTTCAGGAAGGTTGAGTTGAACACATCTGCCATTTGGTTTGCCTGCTTGATGTAGAGCTGGGCCTCGTCCTTCAGGTTCTGCATCTCGGCAAAGCGGCTCATCATCTTGAGCAGGCCGATGTAGTAGGCCGATGAGATAAGCGTTCCGTCGGTGATGCGCGAAGGGTCTTCGCTGTGGATGAGTTCCAGCTTCTCTGGCGGAACGCACCAGTCGCCGTATCTGTCGCGCGTGATGAGGCCGTTCTTTGTGTAGTTCGACGAGATATGCTGCATCCACTTCTTCATGGCTGCGTAGTTCTCGACGATAGGCTGCTTGTTGCCGAACTGGTTGTAAAGCATCTCGCAGCCGAAGAAGAAGGCGGCAGGCCATGTAACATTGTCGGAATAGTAGTTCCAGAAAGCCGGAGCAACATCAGGAATACAGCCGTCCTCGCGCTGTGCCTCGCGGATGTCGTCCATCCACTTGGTGTAGAGGGCTGCGTTGTCGAAGATGAAACTCTCGCCCAGCGCGCCCTTCGTTCTGTCGCCCAGCCAAGGCTGACGCTCGTTGCGCTGAGGGCAGTCTACAGGCATTCCCTTGTAGTTGCTGCGTATGCCCCAGTAGGCATTCTTGTAAACCTGATTAAGCACGTCGTTGTCGCAGGCAAAGCTGCCAATGGTGTTCATCTCGTCGTAGATTACCTCGCCGGTGAAATCGGCTGCCTGCGGAGCGTATTTCAAGCCTGTTACCTCGACAAAGCGGAAGCCGTGGTAGACGAATGTTGGCGACCACTCGCGCCCCTTCTCCTTGCCGTTGGCAACGTATGTGTCGGTACACTTGGCATCGCGCAGGTTGGCAATGTAAAGACTGCTGTCTTTCTGAAGAGTCTCGGCAAAGCGCAGGCGGATTGTATCGCCCTTGGCTGCCGACTGAACCTTTATCTTGAGCCATCCGGCCATGTTCTGTCCCATGTCGATGATGTAGCCGTTGCCGCGGCGAGCCTTGAACACGCGCAGAGGCTTTATCTGCTCCATAACCTTCATGCCCGGCGCCATTGAGGCGCGCAGAGTGCCGTAAGGGATTGACACGCGCTGTGCCTTCATCCATTCCTTGTCATCGAAGCCCGGCTCGCTCCAGCCCGGCATCTCGCGGTTGGCATCGTAGTCCTCGCCGTCGTACTCGTTGTTGCTTAGTATCGGACCTTTGCAGAAGAGTTTCCAACGCTCGTCGCTGCCTATGCGCTCGGTTGTTCCGTCGGAATACTCGACAATGAGCATGAGACGCATCTTAGGATATCCGAAGTTGGTTATCTTGTAAGGCTTGTAGTTCTGGCGCATGGTGTAGAAGCGGCCGTTGCCGAGCGTTACGCCGATGGCGTTGCTCTGCTTAAGCAGGCTCGTAACATCGTATGAGTTGTACAGAACCGTGCGGCGATAGTCTGTCGGCATTGGGTTGAGAACGCGGTCGCCCACCTTCTGCCCGTTGATGAACGCCTCGTACATTCCCAGACCGCAGATGTGCAGCGTTGCCTGCTTCATCGTCTTGCCCTCCTTCAGTTTGAACTCCTTGCGGAGATAGCGAGCTGACAGACGGCTCCACTGAGTCTCGCTTTCCCAGCCCATGGCGCGGTCTAATCCTATCCAGCGCGAAGACCAGTCGTTCTCGCTAAGCAAGCCCATGCTCCACATCGAGGGTGCGCTCCACTGCGTGTTGCCCTTGTTTGTGAAGACGCGCACCTTCCAGTAGCATCGCTGATTGCTTTTCAGCGGTGCGCCCTTGTAGCCCACGAGCACAGATGAGTCGCTCTCTACCTTGCCCGACGACCAGATGTCGCCTTCGTCCTTGGCAAGTTTCTCGGCTGATGATGCCACGATAATCTCGTAGGCTGTCTGCCTGACATCGTTCTGCGTTGAGCCGATGATCCAGCTCAGACGCGGACGACGGGCGTCGATGCCCATCGGACTGCTCATCTGCTCGACCTTAAGACTGCCGACCCATAGCGACGGGCTCTTTGGCTTTGCCACGGCTATGTGCGCAGTCGTAAGGACGATTAGTAAAAGTATAGTTAATCTTTTCATTTACTTTTGATAGTTTGGTTTCAGTTTAGTTGGAATCAAGGAATCTGTGTCCAGTCTTTCTTGATGTAGTCGGCAGCCGAGTCGATGGCAATGAGCACTTGGTCGTTGCCGCTGCAATAGCCGCTGTCGTGCTGGAATGGCACAACCTTGCTGTCGAACTCGCCGATGTATGTAAGATGTCCGTTCTTGGTGTTGTACCACCACACGTTCTTCTTGCTTCCGCTGATTTTTGAAAGGTCAATCTGCATTGGACGGCCTGTGTAGTTGTATACAAGCAGATAGTCGTTGCCTCGGGTTGCGATGGCACGGTCGTAACGCTCGCCGTTTGTGCCTGCAATGACACTCTGGTCGGGCACGCGCTCAAAGAATGGGAAGGCAAGCATCAGCTTCTTCAAGTGAATCATCTGCGAGAAGCCCGGGTCTTTCATCGCCTCGTACCAAGGCTTAACCGAGCCGTCAGCTCCGTAGCTGCCTATAACGCCCGGCTTTATCATCTGCATGATGTTGTTGTGGCCGTATGTGTGGCCGAATGAGCCGGCAAAGACGCTCCAGTAAGCATAGCGGCGCACGTCGTAGTCCATCCACAGCGTTTCTTTTGGGTTGTGCAGTCCCTGCGGAATGAACTCGTAGATTGGCTCGGCATCGAGCACTGGCTTCATCGGCTCGGTTGCCAGACTGCGCTCTACGAATCGCCAGTTGTCCTCCTCGGTATTCTCCTCGATAGGATAGTCGCCGTCGCCGTTGCGCTGTCCGTAGCGGCGGTGTCCGCTCTGGAACATATTGAAGTCCAGCCACTTCTCGCTGTTGAAGAACATTGCGCTCGTTGTTCTGCCGCGTGGGTGGAATGTCATCAGATGCTTCTTGTCGATAGCCTTGATGCTGTTGGCAAGGGTCTTGAACACCTCTGGCTTCTTGTCGCCTCGTATGTCGCCGCCGATAACCCAGATGATGTTAGGGTAGTCCTTGTATCTCTCGGCAAGGAATTTGCCATAGGCCTTTGCCTCAGCCACGCCGAAGTTTCCGTTCTCGACCTGCGAGCCCCAGATGCACACCATGGCGATGTAGATGCCGTATTTCTCGGCTGTCTTGATGATGTAGTCCATGTGGTCCCAGTAGCCGTATATTCCGGCACGGTTTATGTTCTTGAAGTCGAATCCGAAAGGGAAAGACGACTGTCCGTACACGTTGAAGGTAGGGCAGGCGTTTGTTGTCTGAACCTGAACAACGTTGTATCCGGCCTTGGCGCAGTTTGCCAAGTAGTATTGAGCCTCGTCGCGGTCGAGACGCTCGGGAAGAAGCCATCCCGTCTCGCCCAGCCAGAAGAAAGGCTTGTCGCCGTTCTGAAGGTAGCGATGGTTGTCGCTAACGCGCAGGTCGCCGTTCTTCCATGGAATTTCGTTCTTTGAAGATGCTGCGCTTGCAGTCATTCCCATCATCAGCATGGCAGCGCAGAGCATTTGTCTTAGTTTAGTACTCATAAATTTTCGTTATTTTTTACCTATAATTACATATTTCTTGCCCTTCTTGGTGCTGAGGTCGTAAAGATAAGTGTTCTTTATGCCCGTTGCGTTCAGCGCCACTTCGGAGTTGTTCTTCATGCCCAGTCCTTCGGGAATCTGGAACAGAGGGTTTGGATTGCTGCCGCGAGCCGCTTTCAGACCGCTGCCCGACAGCTTGTTGAGTGAGCGCAGACGGCAGTTTCCGCCAAGGGTTGATGTTATTTCTAGTCGGCTTATCTTGCCGTCCTTCCAGCTCATGTCGATGACGAAGCCTCCGCGAGCCTTCAATCCCTTAATCTCGCCGTCCTTCCAAACCGAAGGCAGGGCTGGCAGAAGGTAGATGAAGCCGTCGTAGCTCTGCATCAGCATCTCGGCAATGCCGGCGGTGCAGCCAAAGTTTCCGTCAATCTGGAACGGCGGATGTGCATCGAACATATTCGGATAAGTACCGCCCTTCTTAGGCTCGTTGCGCACCAGTGTGAGCTGATTCTCGATTAGCTTGTAGGCGTGATCGCCGTCGAGCAGGCGTGCCCAGAAGCACACGCGCCAGCCCATTGCCCAGCCTGTTGATATGTCGCCGCGGTGAATGAGCGTTGTGCGTGCAGCGTCGAACAGCTCAGGAGTGCGGTAAGGCGAAATCTGATAGCTTGGGAACAGTCCGTAGAGATGCGAGATGTGGCGGTGATTGTCCTGAGGGTCGTCCCAGTCGTACATCCATTCCTGAAGTTGTCCCCACTTGCCAATCTGCACCGGAGCCATCTTCTTCTTCAGTCCTGTGAGTTCTGCGGCAAAGTCGGCATCGCAGTTCAATATCTTTGAAGCCGAGATTACCGTGTTCCACAGTTCGCACACAAGCTGGTTGTCCATGGTGCAGCCCGATGCTATTGTGTATCTCTTTTTGCTTCCGAGGTGAGTGTTCTCGGGCGAGTTGCTTGGCACAACCACAAGATATTTTGTGTTAGGGTCAACAACCATCGTCTCGGCAAAGAACTGGGCTGCGCCCTTCATTATCGGATAGTATTTGGCCAAAAAATCCTTGTCGCCGGTATACAGATAGTGTTGCCACAAGTGCGAACTGAGCCATGCCGCGCCGCTCATCCACATTCCCGAAGGCGAGTTGTCTATCGCTCCGGTAACGCGCCAGATATCGGTGTTGTGGTGCAGAACCCAGCTTCCCGGCCTCTTGCAGCCGTACATAATCTTTGCCGTTTCCTGACCAGTTTCGTAAATCTCTTCGATTAGTTTGAAGAGCGGCTGGTTAAGGTGCGTGAGCTGGGTAACCTCAGACGGCCAGTAGTTCATCTCGAGATTGATGTTGCAGGTGTACTTGCTGTCCCACGACGGGAGTAGCTTGTCGCACCAGATGCCTTGCAGATTGGCTGGCTGACCTCCCGGCTGCGAGCTGCTTATAAGCAAATAGCGGCCAAACTTGTAGTATGTTGCCACCAGATGCGAGTCGTGCGTCTGCTTGAAGTTGGCTATGCGCTCATCTGTCGGAACATTCTCGTATTTGTTCTTACCCAGATTCAGGTCGGATGTACTTATCTGCTTGTTGTAGAAGTCGAAATGGCTCTGCTTCATCTTGGCAAACATCTGGCTTGCCGATGTGTTGGCATACTTCTTCTCGGCCTCTTTCAGAAAGCTGAGGCATCTCTCGGCAGCGTTTCCGTCGATGCTCTTGTAGTTCTTGAAGTTTGTGCCTATCGAAACCACCAGAACAACATCGTCTGCGTTCTCAACTGTCAGCACGCCGTCGCGGGCCGTTACGCGTCCGCCATCGGCATAGGCCTTGGCAATGCCCTGAAACTGAACCTTACCCTTCAGACCTTCGTGCCAACTCGAAACGCCGCTCATGGCAATTCCCGATTCGGCACAGAACTCGTTTACGTCCTGATGCGGAGTTGTGAATATAGCCTGAAACGTGATGCTCTGCTTCTTGTCGGCAGAGATGTGCATAACAACGAGGTCGTCGGTAAACGATGTGAGCGTTTCGCGACGATAGTTTGTACCGTTACACTTGTAGGTAACGAGCGTGCGAGCCGAGTCGAGGCTCAGTTCGCGATAGTAGTCTGTGTAGTTGCTTTGGTTGCTGAAACTGATGTGAAGGTCGCCGAACGACTGGTAGGGCATTCCCTGATTTGTGGCCGACTTTACATGAGCCGTGGCTGCCTTCTGCGCCTCGGCATAGTTGCCGGCAAAAACCATCTCGCGTATTTTCGGAATCCATTCCAGAGCCTCTTTGTTGGCGTTGTTGTTGGGGCGTCCAGCCCAAATAGTCTCTTCATTCAGTTGCAGATGCTCAACGAGCGGATTGCCGAACACCATCGCGCCCAGTCGTCCGTTTCCAAGCGGCAGCGATTCTGTCCATCGCTCGGCAGGACGATTGTACCATAGCCGATAGTCTTGTGCTTGGGTGGCATTGCTTATCGTGAGCAAGGCTACAATCGTAGCATGTTTAATGTAATTTTTAACTTTCATGGTTCTTAATTAGTAATTTTCTGCTTAAATATAAAGACTTTACCTTTAGTTTTTATTTCGTTTGGGAAAAAATAAAAGACAATACGCCCGTAATGTTTTTCACAAGCGTACTGTCTTTATTTAGTCTGATTTGTTATCTTTTTATTACCTTCTTACCTCCTACGATGTAGATGCCCTCTGGCAGATTGTCGGTTGCCGTGCCGGCTTCTACATCCTTGCGCAGTCTTATGCCGCTTGCGCTATATACATCTACGAGAGCCGCTGCGTTTGCTGCGTCTACACCAGTAGGATTGTTTCCGATGGTGAATGAAACGGTTCTGGCTTTAGTGTCTCTGGTGATGTTTCTGATAGGGAATTTGTAGTAGAACAGGCTTTCGTCTGTCGGTACAAATTCTGTAACGGCAGTAAAATCTTCGCTTGCCTCAATTGGAAATAAGTCGCCATATAGGCTTGCCCAGTATTGGTCGTCTGTTAAACCATCTTTTATGTCAAGTTTACCATCGGCAGGGATAAGTGTGCAACGCTGTTCGGAATAACTGTTTACTCTGTTTGCCTTCCAGATACTATAGTCGTATTTTACTTTCATTATTTGCAGTCCGCCGCGATATAATCCCCAACCGTCTGTTTGACGACTTTCGAGAATAAGATATTCATTTGTATTTGCAGGGTTGGTAATGCGGTATGCCTTTCCGCCATCGGCTACAGATTTCAGATTTTTGAATTCGTGGTAGCCTTCTGTCAATTCTTCAATAGTAATCCAGCCCATAAATTCTTTTTCGTAGGCTGTATAGCCGACAGGCTTAGTTCCGTAAATTTTATTATTTTTATCCCAATAGTATAAGCCTTCGTCCATAAGACTCCAGTGATTTAAGCCGAAGTAGACCGTGCTTAGGGTATAGTACATATCGGGCAATCCCAATGCGTGTGAAAATTCGTGGCACATAGTGCCAATGCCTTCCAAAAAGGTGTGGTTATCATCGACATATCGCTCATTTACAAATACTGTTGTGCATAGATTGTAAGTTCCACAAGTCGAAATGTCGTTTGCTTTGGATATACACTTGTTCCAGATGGTGTTGGCTCCTCCTCCTGTTGCTTGGCTTTTTCCAGCATAGATGACAATAAGGCAATCAACTTCGCCGTCTTTATTTGCATCGTATTGCGAAAGGTCGATAGGCTCTTTCTTTAGATATGCTCCGATTTCATCTCTTAGCTTTCGGATATTTATATCTTTTGATGTATCTTCATCTTTTCCGTAATATGTAGATGCATTATTTGCTCTGTAAATATTGCTGTAAACGTCGAAAACGGGAGTGAATTGACCTAAACTCTGATCTGTGAAATACTTTTGAACACTTGCGATATTATTTGTTTTATTGTAAACTTCTGTTGCGTTAGTTCCGTTAAGTGCAAGATCATAATAATCGACAGGCTGTAGGCTAGCAACTTCCTCTGTGCAGAACTGAACATCGCTGAAGTCTACAAGCACAACCAAAACTTTTGGGCTGCCGGTGCATTTAATCGTTGCCAAGTCGGTTGAGCCAACGCCTCTTGTTGCCTTGCTCTGCGGCATTCTGTATGTTTCAGCCTCGTATTCGAAACGCGATGACACGTTCTGGAATTCGCTGCCTTTCAGAAGCTCGTTTTCGGCCTCGGTGCGCTCTTCCTTGTTGTGCGCCAAAATGCCGCTGTTCTTGAAGTTTCCTTCGGCGTCGAGATATGCGTAGAAGAAATCGCCATCGACCGAGTAGAGGGCAAAGTCGTCGTTTGTAACGTAGAATCCGGAGATTGAGTTTCCGGTTGGGCGGATGTTAATTGTCTTTCCATCGCTCTGAACATGTGCTCTGATCCCCTTCAGCGGACGCGAAGCAAAAATTGCGCTTGAAATGCACAATGCGATAATCGATAATAAAAACTTACGCATATTCTTTTAATGAATTACAAATCAAAATAATATTCCGCAGCAAAGATAACATTTTTTTCTTGCACGGCAGCAAAATCACAACACTTTCTTAACCCCCGGAATCAACCTCAAAAGCCACGTCAGCACAAACGATGCCACGGTGGTTATTACGCAGATAAACATGAATTTGCAAAATGCGCCAATCCACAATCTGTCGAAGATGTTTTGGAAAATCAGCATTAGCGGCAGATGAACGATGTACGCGCCAAAGGCTTGCGTGGCGCACCACGATGAAAATTTGCCTGTTTCTGAAAAATATTGGCGGAATAGCCATATCAGTCCGTAGCACAGAAAAACGCACAAAAACGATTCGAAAATGCCGAACCACTGATAGATGAACGCTCCGATGGCATTGTCGGCACGCAGATAGTTGAATATGCACAGCACAATGCCAATTGCCAAAGCCGTAAATCCCGTGCGGCCGGTCATTTTTGAAAAGCCATCAGAATGTCCGGCGGTTACGCCCAATGCAAACATCATTATGTATTGCAGATAGTGTGCAGGCTCAATTTTGATGATGCCAAGCAGCCAAATCCAATTATCTTGCGGACTTGCCTGACGGATAAAATACGAGCCGATGCCCATCGCTGATGCCGTTATAGTCATCAGTAAAAATGTAGGAATTGTGCTGATTGTCAGCGTTTTGAAAATAAGTCTGATAAGCGCATAAATCAGGCAGAACAAGAAGAGACTTTCGAGAAACCATGTGTGCCCAACCTCCAACTGGTGCGAACCGAGCGAAAACAGCAGCGTGATTACCGCCGTTGGAATGAGCAGTCGCATTGCCTTTTTGCCGATAAATGTGCCGAATCCCTGTCGGTCGTAGCTTCGTGGCACAAAATATCCCGAAATCATGAAAAACAATCCCATGAAGAAAGCCGCGTTCGTGCTGAAAAAATGCCATATCCACGGCATAAACTCATCGGGGTTCGAGGGCGTGTAAGCCCATCCGCCGCCATCGCCGTAGGCAATTCCGCCGTGATGAAAAATAACAAGCACGGTGAGCGCAACTTTCAGATTGTCAAGATAATGATAACGCGGCTTGATGCCGGTTTGAGGGTTTGTGTAATTCATGCTATATTTTTGAAATCTCGGACAAAAATACCGATTATATTTCAATTACACAAACCCTCTCCATGCTTTTGTTAGTGTTTATTTTTTGCAGCTGAAACTGAATTTTCCGCAGCCAACGTTGTGCCGGCTTCCGTCGGGCATCTGGATTGTTGCCGACGAGCCGCACGGAATCTCACATTCGAGGCTGAAAAGTCCGTCGTCAGCCAGAGTCCAGCGCGAGCGTATTTTTCCATAGAGATTGGCCGTTGTTACATCGGCGTTTTTCAGACCGCCGGCTGCAACCGGAGCGATGATGATTGAGCCGTCGGGCTGCGTGATGATTCCGCCGATGGTGCGGAAGAACCATTCGTCAATCTGTCCCATCATAAAGTGGTTCCACGATGAGCCTTGGCGAGGGTCCCACTGCTCGGTGAGCGTTGTTGCGCCGAATTTCAACTGGAAGCCGTAGCCCGGAGTTTCGTCGTGAGCCATCATCTTGTACATCAGGTCGTTGTAGCCGTTGCGCGCCAATGTCTGGAACAGATAGCGGTTGCCCACATCGCCTGTGGTTAGGCGGTTGCCGTGCTTCTCAATATCTCCGAGGAGAGCAGCCATTGCCTTGTCGCGGTTCTCTCCACAGATGCCGAGGAACAGCGGAAGGGCATTGCTGCACTGGCTTCCCGTTCCGTAGGTGTCTTTTTCGGCATCGAAAAACTTGGTGTTGAATGACTTAACTACATCGATAAGAAGTCGGTTGAATCGGCTTTCGTCAGAAGGATTGCCGACGATTCGCGCCGCCTCAGTCATGTACTGCAAATCCATGATGTACTGAGCCGTGGCAACGAGCGGAACGGGCGTGTTGTGCGAGAATCCGGCTTTGAAATCTCCGTAGTCGTACCAGTCGCCCAAGCCAAACGAAAGTATTCCGCCGTCGGCTCTCGACGATAGATAATCGATGTAGCGAACCATGTTGCCATAGTATCTTCGGATTAGCGAGTCGTCGCCGTAGGCATCGCGATACTGGAACGGTATGATTATCAGCGAGCTGCCCCATTCGGGCGAGTTTGCAAAATCGTCCATTCCCTTGCCTGTGAATATCGTGTAGAGCGGTGCGATGGTCGGCACCATTCCGTCGGGCTGCTGGGCATCGGCAATGTCGCGCATCTCCTTAGCCATGTAGGCCGTGAGGTCGTAGTTGTAGTAGAGCCCCGGGCCGTTCAGATGATTCTGCTCAAGCCAGCCCAGTTTTTCGCGGTGCGGACAGTCGGTAAACACGCTCTGCATATTGCTTCGCACGGCGCGCTCGATGAGGCGGTGAACCTTGTTGAAGAGCGTGTCGGAGCAGGCGAACGACGAAATCTCGTCGGCCGAGTTGTAGATGAAGCACGATTTCACATCGTCGATTATCGGCAGATGCCTTTCGTTCTTCTCGCCCTTCAGAACTGCGCCTTCAATCTGAATGTATCTGAATCCGTAGTAAGAGAAATGCGGATGCCATGTCTCGCGTCCGTCGCCCTTCAGAGTGTACTCATAGAAGTGCTGACGGCCTGTCTGACGCTGGTTTATCGCGCCCTCGGGAGTGAGGGCTTCGGAAACCCACATCGAAATTTTCTGGCCGCGCTTGCCTCTGACCGTGATTTGCGGAAATCCTGCCAGATTCTGCCCCATGTCGAGGACAACCGCGCTCGAGTCGGGCGTTCTCTTCTGAATCTTGCTGATGGCTGCAAAATCGCTAGGATTCAGCTTTTTAGATGAGATAGGCGAGAAGTATTCCATTATTCTGACAGGCTTTGCCTGCTGTGGAACGAGCTCGCCTTTCGGTCCTTCGTTCAGTTCGGCATATCGCCATGCCGATGCGTCGAAGTTAGGGCAGTCCCAGCCCTTCTGCTCAAGTCGGGCATCGTAGCTCTCGCCGCCGTAGATGCTGTTGAAGGTTACGGCACTCGGTGCGAATTTCCACGTTGCATCGGTCTTTACGGTCTGATGCGTTCCGTCGGTGTAGACGATGTCGAGCTGCATCCACAGCGTAGGAACGCCAAAAGCCACCTGAAGTTTTGTGTATCGGCCTCGTCCCTGAACGTTGTAGAAGCCGTTGCCAAGCATCACACCTATGGCATTTGCGCCGCTCTTTAGCTGCGCCGTTACGTCGTATGTGTTGTAATAAACCGTTTTGTCATAGTCGCTCCACAGAGGCGCAAACTCATCGTTGCTGACGGGCTTTCCGTTTATGCTCATAACGTATTGCCCCAGTCCGCTAACATGCGCTATCGCCTTGGCAATCTTCCTGTTTACGTTGAATTCTTTGCGCAGGCAGATGCTGCGGACAGACATCGTGTCGCTATTGTCCCATTCGGCCTTGGCATTCTTCAGAACTGCGCCCTGATAGGTTCTGCCCTCGGGAAGACGAGCATCGCCGTTGCGCATTGCCGCGATCCATGTGGCTTGCTTGGTGAATGGTGGGGCGAAGCAGAACATCTGGAACTTGCTCCAGGCCGATGGCTGATTGTCGGCATCGTACACTCGCACGCGCCATTCGTAGGCGTTTCCGGCGCATATCTTGTCGGTGTTCAGCTTGATGAACTGACTGTTTGCCGAACTGATTTTTCCGGTCTTATAGACTGGTTTCTTGTCCGCGGCATTGCGAACCTCAATTTCGTATGCCGTCTGCCTTTCTCCGTTGCGGTCGGCTTTCATCAGCCAGCCAAGGCGCGGCATCTCGGTAACGGTTATGAAGTGGTTCTGAAGTTCGCATGTTGTGCTTAAAACGCAAAGGTGTGAGGCCGCAAAAGCAGCGCCCCACACCTGAATTAAGATAATAGTTAGTAAGAGTAATCTTTTCATTTCCTTATTTTATTACGCAGGTAAGCGGATTGAGCGATGTTGATGAGGCTGCTTTCTTGCCGTCAATCATCACGCTGAGACCCTTTCCCTGATGATATCTTGAGCCGTTCTTGTCCCAAATAACCGTTACGATGTGGCCGTGATACAGAACGTTGTCGAGGCAGAAGTAATCGAGCGCGTCGGCTGTAATCAGTGGATTGACCACGAACGATGTGCCTTCGGCCGGACGCAAGCCCACGATGCCGGTGATGACAAGGTCGTTGAATGTGCTGTGGTTGTAGTAGAAACTGCGCAGTTGGTCGTCCTTCAGCCATCGTCCAGTCTTTTCGTCGAGATACTCGCCGATGTAAGGTCTGCCACGACGATACTGGCTCTCGACATACAGTTTCATCTGCTTGTAGAATGTCTGCTTGCCAATGCCCTCAGGCATCTTTGCCGACGAGTTCAGGGCATTTGCCAATGCCGTGAGCGTCTGTGCCGATGCGAAAGGCCATATTGCGCCGTCCCACTCGCATTTGCCAACGCCGTGAGTGCGGAACTTTGGGTGGCGGCGCTCGGCGGTTGTAAGGCCGAACGGAGCAGAGAAACCGCTTTCGTCATCAATCTGCTTCCAAGCTACGTTGCAACTGTCTGGAATGGTCATGTTTACATACCAAGGCAGATATCCTATTGCCTCGCGAACGCCTGCAAGCGAGTCGATTCTCGAAGTCTCGTAAAAATGCAGTTTTGTGCTCCAAAGCTTTGTATTTATCAGATTCTGAATTGTATCGGCCTTCTGGCAGAAGAGCTTTGCGCTGGCATCATCGCTTGCAAGGTTAGCCATCTGCTCCAGAGCCCACGCGTTGCCGTACATGTAGCTGTTGATGGTTGGGCGAGCGTATTTCTTTCGGCGTCCGCCGCTTATGCTTTCTTCCATTCCGTCCTGAACATCGCCCTGCCAGTACAAGCCGTTGCTGCGTCGGTGAGTGCGCTCCCAACGGTAGTATTCGTCGGTCAGGTCCTTGCGCTTTGCAAGAAGCGAATCCTTCTTTCCGTCAACGAGATAGCGCTGGTAGATGGCATACGGATTCCACGAACTGAAATTCATCATCTTTGCCATCGGCTTGCCCTCGTTGCCGTGATACCAAGTGCGGATAATTCCGTCGAGATACTTAGGATTGCGAAGCCAGCGGCTCTCCATTATGTGATGACCTACGGCGCATGCAATCAGATTCCATTTGTCTGAATAGCTGCGCTTTACAAGAAATTCCGTCATACCGTAGCCGCCATCGGTCTGGCAGATGTGCTTGCGCAGAGTCCACCAGCGGTAATAGTACATCTCCTGAAGGCTCTTGTCCGAACATTCGAACAGTGGAACATTCTCGTTCATCCACGCCCATGCCTCGCTGTTCGGTATTGCCTGCTGATTGCTGTCGGCCTCGGCCTCCATCGTGTTGAAGTAATCGACGTAGTGCTTGTAGTCCGATGCGCGTAGGATTGCCGCATTGCCGAGGCTCTTGGCGGCTTCGGTGTCGGCAGTCTTAACCTCGGAGATTATGAACGAAGCCAGAGGATCGTTCTCTCCGGCGCGCGGAAGATCGGTGTCTCTGTCGGCCGGTGTGTCGATGGTTGGCTCGGCGAATCGTGCGCCTGTGCGGAACACGATACGGCTCACGCTGCGGATTGGAGCGTAGAGCATTCTGAGGCCGATTCTCTCGCCCTTGTGATATATGGCGATGTTGCGGTCGATGGTGGTAAGATGAATGTCCAGTTCAATCTCCTTGCCAGCCTCGTATTGTCCGATAGTAGAGTATCGTGCGCCGCCCTTTGCCAGAATCTTTCCGTCGGGCGACAGTTCTATTCGGCTTCCGGCAATGCCTCTCTCGTCTTGAAACTCGATGATGAAAGGCGCAGTTGTCTGTTCAGCCTTCATCTTTATGCTGAAATCAAGTTCGCGGGTGCTTGGGATAACGCGCTCTACCTTTGCCATGTCGAACGGGTCTTGGTCTTGCATCACCAGAGAGCCGTTTTTCAGCGAAACGGGAGCCCATATTGGCGAGTAGATGTTCCAGTCGGTCATGTCGGCAACGGTCTTGTAAGATGCGAAGTTGTCGTTGCAGTGTGCCGTTGCCTTCAGACGGACGGGCACGGGCACGCGGCTCACCCATATATCCTCTTTGTTTACGCTGTAAGTTACCCACAGATTCTTGTCGTAAGGCACTCCGTTGCCCTCCTGAATGCCGCGTGTGTACTGAGGGCCGCAGCTCTTGTAGTTACCGCCGTAGCGCATTGGCGTAATCTCGCCGTGAACGAGGTTGAGCGTGGTGTATTCCAATCCGTCGCTGCTGAGCGAGATAGCCAGCGGCCATCTGTATTCCGAAGGATTGTATACGGTTGCGTACATTCCGTCGCTTAGACGCTGTCCCCAAATCTTTGCGTTGCTGTTTACGAATCCCTTGGCGCGCTCTACCGGCTCGTTCCATGTGTTTCCGCCGTCGCTGCTGATGCTTGTCAGCGCGTGCTTCCACAGGCAGGCTATGCGGTTGTCGGGCAGCGTGTACCAGTTGAATGCCTTGTACGGCTTACGGAGCGGAATCAGAGGCTCGTCTCTGTCGGCCTCCTCAACCCACTGCATTCGTGCCAGAGGGTTTGCCAGCAGTTCGTTGCAGGCCTGAATGAATTTCTTGTCCTTCGCCTTCTTGTAGTTAGGGAAGTCGGTATTCTTCTCGTTGAAGTTGTGATTGTAATAAATGAAGTATATCGGGCCGAACGAGCCGTCCTTCTTTATCTCCCTTACCACTCGGCCTATGCCGTTGCCGTCGTTAGGGTCGTCTTTCTTGTCGAGAGCCACTCCGTAGTTGCCGATGGTAAGAAGTTTTCCGTTCTTGGCAACGTAGAATCCCACTCTTTGGTGCATTATGGCTATTAGGTTGTGCGCCTTGCCTTTGTATGTCTCTTTAGTGTAGCCTTCGGGCACTTTGTATTCTGGAAAGATCACGGTAGGGTTAGTCCAGTTGTAGCCGTCAACTGATGTCATGAGCAGCGTGTGCGACGGCGGAATGTGCTCTCCCACAGGGTCGGCAAGATACTGAAGGTAGAATTTGCCGTTCCAGTAAGCAAGCATAGGCTGATGGTTGTATGTCCATCCGTTGCCGTTGGCAGCCGATGGCTTTTCGCGGTTGGCGCGCATAACCTGAATGTTGTGTGCTCCAACCACAGGGGCAAGCCGTCCGTCGTGCGACGAAGGGTCGGCCCACTCGCTTCCTGTATAGTGTATTTTTTTCTGTGCGTCGATGCTTGTCGATGCAATCATCAGTGCAGCTATTAAGAATCCTAATTTACTCATCTTTTCTTCTTTGAATCCTCTATCAATCGTTTTACAATCTTCTTTGGCGCCATGAACACCGTGCCGTGCTTGTGCAGCGACGGAACGTGGATTTCGTTTGTGGCATCGGCAAATGTCTTGAAATCCTTTGTCTTTAGTGCGCCGAAGCGGTTATAGCAGTAATCGTCGTAATATATGTAGTAGTAGCCGTTTATTGCTTTCGATACCGTTGGGCCTTCGGTAAGCTTGTGAGTAAGTGAGTCGCTAAGTTCTCCGTAAGGGCCGTAGGGCGATGAGGCGAATGCCACTCTGAGGTTGCGTGCCGGACGGGTATTGTCTTTCAGCACCATCACATATTTCTTTTTTGCCAGCTTCACGATGGTCGCGTCGATTGTGCTGAATCCCGGGTCGTAGATAATTTCGGGCTTGCTGAAGGTTTTGAAATCCTTCGTGGTAGAGTAGTAAAGCCGATGGTTGTTCTTCTCGCTTTCCACTCCTCGCGGATAGCGTCCCGGAATGCACGATGCCCACACTATCACGAACTGCTCCTTCTCGTCATCGTAGAAAAGTTCAGGTGCCCACACGTTTACGACGTCTTTTTCGCTCTCCATCACCGGAATGGCGCGTTGCTCGCTCCAGTTTATAAGGTCTTTGCTCGATGCGTATCCGATGGTGTTGTCGTATCGCCAGCTTGTTGTCCACACAAAGTGGAACGTTCCGTCGGGGCCTTGAATGATTGAAGGGTCGCGCATCACCTTCTGCTTTCCAACCTCGGGCTTGAGCCATGTTCCGGCAATGCTCGTCCAGTTTACTCCGTCGTTGCTCGTAATGTAGCGCAGTCCGTCGGTCGCCGGCTCATTAAAACCGGAGTACATGTAAACCTTCTCGCATCCGCACGAGGAGAGCAGAAACAATAATGATAATTTAAAGATTTGTTTAGTATACGTTTGTATGAAAGTCATGGTTACTTTTTTACCTATAAAGCATTTGCGCACAAAAGTAATACAATTTTTAAATAAATATGTGAATTTTGCGAATTTTTTGAATAAATGCGTACATATCAGCATCATTTATTACGAAAAATCTGCCATATACCATAAATGTGGTATGAGAAATGCCATGTTTCTTGGATTTCACGACCCCGTAAAACCCTATACTTTTGCAAAATCGAAATAACGCTAATATTTGTTAAACAAAAAACGGTTGAAATTATGAGGAATAACGAGATTCAAAAAACAAGAGAGACAAGAAGAATGGTTTCTAAGCTATTGCTTGCAGGCATGATGTGCTATTCCTTTGTGATGGCACATGCACAGACATTCCAGATAAATGTGAATGATGCCCAATTCACCCGTCAGATGCTGGAAAGACTGATAACAGAATACGGAAAGGTAAATCCACAGTTCTCGGCTACTGTCGTAAAGACTCGCGAGCAGGCCGATGCCACGGTAAGTATCTCGGAGCAGACGGCAAGCGTAAACAGTATTGGCCGCTTCGCCATCATTCCGATAGCAAATTCAGAAAACGAGATTCTGCGAAACAAGAAACTCGCCAAGGGTTTGGATAACAAACTAAAGCATCAGATTTTTGTTGAACGCGACATTACCGATGATATCGACGATGATTTTGAAGAGAAGAAGAAACTTCCGGGCACGGTATATTCGCTCACAGGCAGACAGTCGATTACAACAGCCATCGTTGCCAAGGAACTGAGCGTTACGCCAAACCGCGTTAAGGGCAAGAAGATTGTTGGCAGCGAAGAAAGCCTTATATCGGCTGTAAAGAGTCATTCTGACGCCATTGCTTTCAACGTGGCAAGCCTTGTTTACGATGCCAACACGCACAAACCTATTGTTGGCCTTACGGTTCTGCCAACCGACCTCGACGGCAACGGCAAGGTAGATGAGGCCGAGCGTTCAGCCATTGCCAGCCTCGACAATCTTACAGCCTATCTCGAGAAGATTCCGCACACAAGTCTTCCGACAGGCAGCATCAACATAAACACAGACAACAGCGAGTTGCTGAAATTTGCTGCATGGGCTTCGACTGAGGGTCAGAATTTTATCGCTCAGTACGGCTTTTTGAAGGCAGACAAGCCTCTTACTGCACAGAAATAGAGACGATTGACAGTTGACAATGGACAAATATTTTGAATTGACAAATTGACAATGTTTTGATAATCGAAAATTCTTTTTCATAATTGTCAATTATTAATTGAATGATGAATTGTTTTTAAAGCTTGGAATTGAATGTTGTAAGGTTGCGGTTGCAAAACCGCAACCTTACAATGTATTATGAGGGAAGTTACGCTCAAACTTCGTTCAAGTTACGGGGAAGCAAGCCGCAAGGTTCGTTCAGGGTACGTTCTGGTAAGCCGATAGTAAGGCGATGGTAAGGGAGAAGCAAGCCGGAAGGAACGGGGTAGCTACGGAGTAGGTACGGGGAAGCAAGCCAAAGCAAATTCACAATTGGGGACAATTCGCTTGAAATTTGAAAATCCGGAGACAAGGGTCTGAATTGACAAAGGACAATTGAATAAAGTCGGTTGAATTCGCTGCAAACAATATTATAAACAAAATCGCTCATTAGAAGCTGTAAAATGCGTTGTGTGTCTGGTAAAAACGTAAAAAAATGGGATATTAATTAATGAAAAATTCTAATGGTTGTCCTTAGAAAGTTTCATCTCTCAGAGACTTTATTTACGGATAATTACAAAGAAGACCATACAAAAAAGATATCCTAACGATCGATTTGGGATAAAAAAATCCACCACATAAAATGATGGATTTTCTGTTTCCAGAAGGGACTTGTCAATATGTAGTAACCATATCTTCGGGAACGCAGATGTAGAAATCGGCGCGACCGATGTTACATTCGTCAAGTTGGTTTATATTCTCTTGTCTAACAGAACAGATTGACTTGAATTTCACTCCTTTCCAATAAGTTTGTAGATAAGGAATGATGCCGTCGCCGCCATCGGTGTGATAGTTGCCGTTGAAGTGTACGATGAGGTAATTCTTGTGTTTTGAGATGTTCCACGCCATAGTGGCATCTTTCAGAGCCTGCGACTGCGCCATGAATTCGGGATGGGCGTTTTTCTTCATCATGCTCATCATCAGATAGCCTTTTGTTCCAAGTTTATGGTCGAGATTCAGCCTTACGCCCATGCGTTGTTTATCGTTGCCTTCAATTCGGCCGCCCTGATAGGCGTAGTTGCTTGAAACATAATATGATGTCTCACCGTTTCCGCCTTTCAGACTAAGGTTGTGGCTCTGGTAGACGTTAGTGTGGAGTAGTTCTTCGAACCAGTCTGTATTGGTATTGCGCAGAATGTTCAGAAGTTCTTCGCCCTCGGCTATGAGAGTTTCCAGATTAGGATCGTCTGAGTAGTATTTGTTGTAGAAGTCTGCACTGTACCTATAACCGGGAGTCTCGGGATTCTGAAGAAGGCGTTCAAGTTCAAGTTTCTCGGCCGATTTCATCATTTTCACGCCTCTTCGTCCTCTTGCCGTTATGCCGATGTTGGCCGAATAGTTTACCGTTTTTGTACCGTTGTAACCGCGTTGCGATGATATTTCAAGAACTCCGTTGGCAGCTTTTGTTCCGTAGAGTGCGCATGCGGCGGCATCTTTCAGTACTTTTATGCTTTTTATGTCCGAAGGAGTTAGGTTGTAGAACGCATCTGCACTTATGACTTGTCCGTCGAGCACATACAATGGCTCGTTTGTGGTATTTCCCTTGCGGAGTGATGAGTTTCCTCTTATTCTGATTTCGGGATTTGAACCGAGTTCGCCCGTGTTTGTTACGACAAGACCGGGAATCTGTCCTTGAAGCGACAAGGCAAAGTCTATCATCGGCTTGGATTCTACGCGCTTCATGTCAACGCTTTCAATCACTCCCGACTTTGCACGCAAGTCTATTGCATTAATGTTTGTCTTTGCTGTAACAATGCAGCCGTCGAGTTCTATCAGACCCTCTTTCATCGTTACGTTCAGAATCTTGCGGTTTCCGGTGGCAAACGAGCGCGTGCGATAGCCAATGTAGGCGAACTCAATCTTTTCGTCTGCATTCCATTTCCCGACAATGGCATATTTGCCGTCGCCGTCGGTTGTTGTCTGTGCCGTATTGTTTATTCTTACAACAACTCCGGGCAAAGGCTCTTTATTTTCGTTATACACAGTTCCCGTAATCTTCTGTTTGTTATTCTGTGCAAACACAGAAACAGAAAGACTACACAATAAGTACATTACTAAGCAACAAACTTTCATTAACTCTAATACAATAAAAATGCTGTTTCTTAAAAAACGGATGCAAAGATATCACTGTGATTTTGTATACACAATCACTAATTTTAGCGATTTACCGGCTTGTAATCACTAATATTTGGTATAGAATAAAAATTTCTTTGTTGAAAAAATGAAAAATAATAGAGTCTTGTTTTTTATGTCATAATATTGTTTTTATCCATAGAAATTCATCTGCCATTGGCATGGATAGCACCATTCTGAAGCAACTGTGTGGCTTGGAATTTGCGTACATGATGCTATATTCTTTCTTGCATGTGCATCGGCAGAAAATCTTGTTTTTTGATGAGTCTTGCTTCTTCAACTGTTCCGAAGGACTGCTAAGGTTAAAAAATGTTATTTCTTTTGCCTAAATCTTGCATTTCTGACAATAATGTTTTTTCTTTGTGTACGAAAACGATAAAATCATTTGTCAGAGATTCAACAAAAACAAATCTAACAAAACACTAAAAATGAAGAAAGCAATTTTAAGGGTTGCGGCAGGATTGATGCTGTCGCTATTCAGCCTTAACGCAGATGCGGCTGTCGAGATTATCAAGACGCAGGGCTGGTTCGAGAGTGGTTACGTTACATGGAAGCTGCTCCCTAACGTTTCCGGATACAGCGTCTTTTATAAGGCAAGCGATGCTTCCGACTGGACAAAGGTAGACAATGAGCTTGTGCGCAACTACGGCTCTTACGGTCGTGCCGACATGGTTGGTCTTGCTGCCGGAACATATAAGTTCAAGGTCGTGCCGGTAGGCAGCAACGGCGAGGATGAGACTCTGGCATCGGAGAGCGAGCTGTTCACAGCCACTGCATACGACAGGGCTGGCTTTGCCCATCAGGGCGTGAGCAACGGCGTTGGCGCGTACAAGAACGACGGAACGCTGAAGGATGGCGCGCGCGTCGTATACATCTACGCCAACAATGCCAAGACGGTAAAATGCAAGGTTATTACCGACAGTAAGAAGGGCACTACAACCGAGTGCGTGGGCTGGCAGACAATCCTCGATACATACATGAAGGGCAAGGACTCTACTCCAATCACATTCCGAATCATCGGAACGGTAAAGCTTGCCGACCTCGACCATATATCTTCTTCGGCTGAGGGTCTTCAGGTGAAGAACAACGGCTCTAACGATTTCAACATGACAATCGAGGGCATTGGCGATGATGCCACAATATGGGGCTTCGGAATCCTTGCCAGAGCAGTCCGGAACGTAGAGTTCAGAAACTTCGCCGTAATGAACTTTCTGGACGATGCCCTGTCGCTCGATACCGACAACCAGCACGTCTGGATTCACAACATGGATTTCTTCTACGGAAAGACAGGCGGCGACTCCGATCAGGCAAAGGGCGACGGAACGGTCGACGTTAAGGGAAAGTCAACCTACATCACCGTGGCTTACAACCATTTCTTCGATAGCGGCAAGTGCTCGCTCGGAGGCATGAGCGGCGAGGTTACAAGCAGCGTGCTTACATATCATCACAACTGGTTCGACCATTCAGATTCGCGTCATCCGCGCATCCGCACATCTTATTTCCATATTTACAACAACTATTTCGACGGAAACTCAAAGTATGGCGTCGGAATGACATCGGGCGGCTCGGCCTTCGTAGAGAAGAACTACTTCCGCAACTGCAAGTATCCTATGCTCATCTCGCTTCAAGGCACAGATGCAAAAGGCAGCGGCACATTCTCCGACGAGCCTGGAGGCGTTATCAAGTCGTTCGCCAACAAGATTGTAAACGCCAAGCGATGCAACTTCTACAGCGATGCAAACGCTTCGGCTTACGACTGGGATGCCTACGAGGTTAAGGCGGCTTCTGAAGCCGTTCCTTCGACCGTTGTGTGCAAGGATGGCGCAACTTCTTACCTTAACTACGATACCGACGGAACTCTGGCATACGCTTATGTTGCCGACGAGGCCGAAAACGTTCCTGAGATAGTTATGGCCAAGGCCGGACGCATGGGACAGGGCGACTTCAAGTGGCAGTTCAACAATGCCGTTGAGGACGAGAACTACGCCGTTATCAGCAAGCTGAAGAAGGAGGTTGAGGACTACAAATCATCGTTGGTAGGCTTCTTCGACTCAACATTGCCGGCCGAGGTTAGCAACGGCGGATATGCCGAGGGCGACCGCTCGGGAGGCGATGCCGTTAAGAATGCCGACTATGTGCCGGGATATGTTGGCGGCGGCTCTTCGTCAAACACCGATGTAAGCCTCTTCCTTGGCGGTGCCGATGGCGGTTACTATTGGTTCAATGCCACAAACGACAGCAAGACGAAGCTGTTTATTGCCGACGGCGCAATTGCTCTCGAAAGCGCCTCTTATTCGGCCGATGCCACTGCAACCGACGATACAAAGAGCGGTGCGCTCGTTCTTCAGAAGTCAGCCGGAAAGGCAACATTCTACTGCGCCGACGGCATAGAACAGATTTCATTCCTGCTCTTCCGCACAGGCTCGCTTTCCGGAAAGATTCTGGCCGGCGACAGCATGGATAACCTGAAGGAGCAGGGCAGTTATTCAGAAAAGAAGAAGGGCGAGTACGACGAGAGTTTCTCTCTCACAGGCTCACCAAAATATGTTCAGATTACAAACGCGGCTACTGGCAATCTGTATGTTCACGGCGTGAAGATTTTCACAGCCAACACAACAACCGCCGTTTCTGCCCCTATAAAGACAGTCGAAAACGGCGTAAAGTACAATCTTAGCGGTCGCAGAATCCAGAACCCGGCCAAAGGCGAGGTTTACATCATGAACGGCAAGAAATACGTTGGCCGATAAAATCGGACTTCAGCAATAATACAAAAAGGCTGCATCTTGATTGGTGCAGCCTTTTTTTGTGTTTCCTTCGGCATTTGTTACAGAAACCTTTGTTAAAACAATGTGTTTTGATAATGATATTTACATATTTCGTACTGCCGTAATTATTGCTTTATTTGTATATTTGCAGCGTAAATATTCACACATTTAGAGTGTGCTTGAAGACTTTGTTAAATTTTAATTAAAAAATGAGAAAAATATCATTGTATTTTTGTGTTCTCTGTCTCTGCTGGCCGGAACTGTTTGCGTTGCAGGATGTGGCGATGACGATCTGAAAGAATATGTTTCAGTCGGGAAGATTGAAAATCAAGAGGGCGAAGTGTGTTTTTACAAATATTTCAAAAGCTGGTATTTGCGCGTTCCTGTTCCAGGCTCTGTTGATGGCGTGATGGAGTATATTCTACGGAACTTGCTGACGAGTTCAAGAAGGAAGGCTTGCGCGTGCGCTTTTCAGGAGAATATGTTGACATGGTAGCCTATATAAATCGGCAGGAACAGAGTGCTATCAGATATCACTTTCGTTAATTAAAAAGATTGAATAAAATATGGGGAAAGTAAAGTTTAGCAGAGATAAAAAGACTCTTGTAAAGGCAACAGGAATAGTGGGAGAATATGTCGTTCCTGATACCGTTGTCAAGTTTCGGCAGGATGCCTTTGCCGATTGCGAGGGTTTGACTTCCGTAGTTATCCCTTCGTCTGTTGAATTTATCGGAAATTATGCCTTTTCTAGATGTACGTCATTAAAATCGGTGGCTATTTCTGATTCTGTTAAAGAAATAGAAGAACGTGTTTTTAACGAGTGTACTGCGCTGAACGACACGATAATAGTCGATGATATGCTTGTCCTTGTGTCAAAAGATATTGTTGGCACTTTTGTTATTCCCCATGGCGTTAAGCGTATTATTGGCGGTGCATTTGCGTATTGTGACAACATAACATCCGTTGAAATTCCAAATACAGTTACGGAGATTGGTGAAGACGCTTTTGCGGAATGCGAAGGACTAACGTCGGTAGTTATTCCAGATTCTGTTACAGAAATTGGCTACAATGCGTTTTGTGGATGTAGGTCTTTGACTTCGGTGGTAATTCCCGATTCTGTGAAAAAGATAGATGATTATGCCTTTAGTTCTTGTTCGGATTTGACTTCTATTGTAATCCCCGATTCGCTGACTGAATTTGGCAGTTCTGTCTTTTATGGCTGTAGCGAATTAAAAGAGCCGATAGTGGTAAACGATACTCTTGTCTTTGTTCCAGAGGATTTAAAAGAATATGTTGTGCCTGATGGCGTAAAACGAATTGTTGATGCTTTTCAATGTAACGAAAACTTAAAGTCTGTAAAACTGCCAGATAGCCTAAAGGTAATAGGAGAGTTCAGTTTTGAATGCTGCGAGTCTTTGACTTCTGTTAATATCCCCGATTCTGTAACAAGGATAGAAGATTATGCCTTTTGTGGATGTTCTAAACTTACTTCCATAAAGATTCCTGATTCTGTAAAGTTTATCGGAGCCTATGCTTTTGAAGAATGTAAAAAATTAAGGTCTGTTGAAATCCCTGAAACTGTTAAGAATATAGGAGATTGTCCTTTCTATTGTGACACAAAATTAAAATGGAATGAGCCGGTAATAATCAACGATATGTTTGTGTATATGCCAAAGCGCGTGAAGGGCGCATACGAGATACCGAACAATGTAAGGCGAATTGTTGGCGAAGCCTTTTATTGCTGCAAGGGCTTGACTTCAATCACATTGCCCGACAATCTTGAATATATAGGCGAGTATGCATTCAGTCTGTGCCCTAAATTAACGTCATTGACAATTCCCGGAACTCTGAAGAAGATTATGCACGCTGCATTCGAGTTCTGCGGAAAACTGAAGGAGATACACATTCTGGTAGAGAACCCAAAGAAGATAAAGTTTGACAGTGATGTGTTTGAGGACTTTGATGTCTCCTCCTGCACCCTTTATGTTCCGGCAGAATCAGTTGAATTGTACCGAAAGCATCGCGAGTTCAAACATTTCAAAGAGATTATCGGCGAAGCCTGAATATACCTTATAAAATAAAGCGCCCTACATCTTTTACAATGTGGGGCACTATTATTTAAAGTGCTATCTTGAAAATAGCGATATTAGCCTTATTCTTTTCAGAACAGATTATCCGTAGATAATCTTGCCGTTCTCGTCGCGGTTCTCGTCGATGAAGCTCTTCTGATACTGAGTCATACCGCGGAGCGACATACCCATGTTAGAGAAGCCGCCGTCGTGGTAAAGAGTCTGCATTGTAACCTTCTTTGTAAGGTCGCTGAACATAGTGATGCAGTAGTCTGCGCAGTCGTCAGCACTTGCATTGCCAAGAGGAGACATACGGTCGGCAAAGTCGAACAGACCGTCGAAGCCCTTGATGCCGCCGCCGGCAGTAGTCATTGTAGGGCTCTGTGAGATAGTGTTCACACGAACGCCCTTCTCGCGGCCGTAGATGTAGCCGAAGCTGCGTGCGATGCTTTCGAGCAGAGACTTGGCATCTGCCATATCGTTGTAGCCGAAGAATGTACGCTGTGCAGCAACATAAGTAAGGGCAAGAACAGAACCACCCTCAGAGATTGCATCAAGCTTCTTTGCAACCTGAAGCATCTTGTGGAATGAGATGGCGCTGATATCGTATGTCTTATTCAATAAATCGTAGTCAAGGTCGTCGTATGTACGCTTCTTGCGCATGTTTGCGCTCATTGCGCAGCTGTGAAGAACGAAATCAATCTTACCACCTAGTGCCTTCTGAGCCTCTGTAAACAAGTTCTCAAGGTCGGCAACGCTTGTTGCGTCGGCTGCAATTACAGTAGCCTTTGTTTTTTCTGCAAGCTGGTCAATAGTTCCCATACGAATGGCAACAGCAGTGTTTGTAAGTACAATCTCTGCACCTTCTTCTACTGCACGCTCGGCAACCTTCCAAGCGATTGACTGCTCGTTAAGAGCACCAAAGATGATGCCTCTTTTACCTTTTAATAAATTATAAGCCATAAAAAATAAATCCTAATTTTTGTTGGGCGCAAAGATAATGCTAATTTTTTATATTGTAGTCAAAAAGCATCATTTTTTGATAATCAGTGCAAATAATATATGATGCCTAATGTATAATTTTGCAACATCTATAACAACAAATAAATATTGCTTATTTATGGAGAAAAATAAAGTCTTTGGTCATTTTGACGACAAAGAACGCGAGTATGTCATTACAGACCCAAAAACACCTTGGCCTTGGATAAATTATCTTGGCAACGAGGACTTTTTTTCACTTATATCTAATACCGCAGGCGGATATTCATTCTACAAAGATGCCAAGTTCCGCCGTATAACCCGATACAGATACAACGGTGTGCCGATGGACAACGGCGGCCGCTATTTCTATATAAACGACAATGGCGTGGTGTGGAATCCGGGATGGAAGCCTTGTAAGACTCCGCTCGACGAGTATGAGTGCCGTCATGGCATGAACTACACACGCATTACCGGAAAGAAAAACGGCATAGAGGCAAGCGTGCTCTTCTTCGTTCCGCTCAAGACGTGGGCCGAGGTGCAGAAGCTTACCCTCAAGAACACATCTGCACAGACAAAGAAGATTAAGCTCTTCTCGTTTGCCGAGTGGTGCTTGTGGAATGCTGCCACCGACATGGAGAACTTCCAGCGCAACTTCTCTACTGGCGAGGTTGAGATTGACGGCAGCGTCATCTATCATAAAACCGAATACAAGGAACGCCGAAATCACTACGCATACTATTCGGTAAACGTGCCTGTTCAGGGCTACGACACCGACCGCGAGAGCTTCATCGGGCTGTATAACGAGTTTGCCAACCCTCAGTGTGTGATGGACGGCAAGCCAAGCAACAGTCTGGCACACGGATGGAGTCCGATAGCATCGCACTATATAGAGGTTGAACTGAAGCCGGGCGAGAGCAAGGATTTGATTTTCCTCCTCGGATATGTCGAGAACGAACAGGACGAGAAGTTCGACCAGAGCGAGATTGCACGCAAGAAGAGCGGCGAGCTTATTTCGTCGCAGGCAAGCGATGTGACGCTGGTAAACAAGAAGAAGGCGAAGGAGACAATCGCACGTTTTGCCACTGTTGAGGCTGTAGACAAGGCCTTCGACGAACTGAAGAAACAGTGGGACGAACTGCTCGACAAATACACAGTCAAGTCGGGCGACGAGCGTCTCGACCGCATGGTCAACATCTGGAATCAGTACCAGTGCATGATAACCTTCAATTTCTCACGCTCGGCATCGTTCTTCGAGAGCGGCATCGGACGTGGAATGGGCTTCCGCGACTCTAACCAAGACCTTGTGGGCTTCGTGCATCAGGTGCCAAGCCGTGCACGCGAGCGCATCATCGACATAGCCTCTACACAGTTCCCCGACGGTGGCTGCTATCATCAGTATCAGCCACTCACAAAGCGCGGAAACAACGACATCGGCGGCGGTTTCAACGACGACCCTATGTGGCTCATCTTCGGCACAGTGGCATACATAAAAGAGACAGGCGACTTCAGCATACTCGACGAACTTGTGCCTTGGGACAATCAACCAGGCAGCGAGGTTTCGCTCTTCGAGCACTTGCGCATCTCGTTCAACCATGTTGTCGAGAATCTTGGTCCGCACATGCTTCCGCTCATTGGTCGTGCCGACTGGAACGACTGTCTGAACCTCAACTGCTTCTCATGGGATCCTAACGAAAGTTTCCAGACAACAGAGAACAAAACTGAGGGCACAAAGGCCGAGAGCTTGATGATTGCCGGCTTGTTCGTAGTCTGCGGAAAGGATTATGTTGAGCTTTGCCGTCAGTTGGGCAAGACCGACGAGGCTGCACGCGCTCAGAAGTGCATAGACTCGATGGTTGAGGCTGTTAAGAAGCACGGATGGGACGGCGAGTGGTACTTGCGCGCCTACGACTACTACGGCAACAAGATTGGCTCGAAGGAAAACGAAGAGGGTAAGATTTTCATCGAAAGTCAGGGCTTCTGCACAATGGCAGGCATCGGTCTCGAAGATGGCATGGTAGACAAGGCTCTCGACTCTTGCAAGAAATATCTCGACTGCGAGCATGGAATGGTTCTTAACTGGCCGGCATATACAACTTATCATGTAGAGATGGGCGAGATTTCGTCTTATCCGGCTGGTTACAAAGAGAATGCCGGAATCTTCTGCCACAACAACCCTTGGGTAATAATTGGCGAGACAGTAGCCGGACGCGGCAACGATGCGTGGGAGCATTATACAAAGATTTGTCCGGCGTTCATCAAAGACCAGACTCTGCACAAGGTTGAGCCATACGTATATTCGCAGATGGTGGCAGGCAAGGACGCTGCAAAGCCGGGCGAGGGCAAGAACTCATGGCTCACCGGTACGGCAGCCTGGAACTGGTACACCATTACGCAGTTCATCCTTGGTGTCAAGCCATCGTACAACGGTTTGCAGATTGACCCTTGCATCCCTTCGGCAATGAAGGAATATACGGTTACTCGTAAGTATCGCGATGCCGAATATACAATCAAGGTGTCTAACCCTAATGCTGTGCAGAAGGGCGTAAAGCAGCTTGTCTTGGACGGCAAGAGCATCGACGGAAACAGTGTTCCGTACTCAGCCGGCAAGCATACTGTCGAGGTCGTTCTCGGATAGTCTAAAAAAGAAAATTCGTTTTAGAATAAGTATAGTTTTATTGTTCACTTTGAGTGGAGTGCTCGTAGAGAGTACTCCACTTTTTTTGAATAATCTTGTGTTCTTTTGTATGAAAAAAAAAATTTTTTTATTTTTGCTAATAAATCACAATAATTAAGAAGGAAAATGAATAAATTTTGCAAAAAAACATCAAGTCAATGCTTGGTATATCATTGTTTGCCAACATTATGCTTGCGGGCGTTGTCTGTTTCTATGAAGTAAGGACTCATAATGTGCGGGAAATGCTGACTGTTATGGGGGTGTATAATTTGGATGAAAATAAACGCCCTGGGCATTATTTTATCGTAGATTGGGCTGCTTGCGTAAAGAAATTAAATTACAAGGCTGATGTTGCTTTCTTTGGGAATTCTATTACGGCAGATAGTAACTTTCAGAATTATTTTACTGATGTAAAGATTGCAGAATTTGGTTTGCACGGCGATAGAATTGACGGCATGATTAGAAGATTGCCGATACTTCAGTCTGTTAATCCAGATAAGGTTTTTGTCATGGCTGGTATAAACGACCTTCACCGTAGCTCGCCTGAAACTATAGCCGAACGTTATGACAAACTGCTCAATCTTATTCAAGATTCGCTGCCTAATGCCAAGATTTATGTTCAGAGTATTCTTCCAGTAAATCGTGTGAAAGAAAAATTATATGCGTCAAACGATGTAATAAAAGAGACCAATGTCTTGATTGAAAAATGTGCGAAGAAGCATAATTGTAAGTATATAGACCTTAACAGCGTTTATATTGAAAATGGTGTTCTCCCTGATTCTTTATCTTATGATGGAGTTCACCTTACTCAGCCAGCCTATGACAGATGGGCTAAAATGATAAAGTCTTACATATATGAATAAAACAGAAAAAAGGAACGAATTGTCGTTCCTTTTTTCTGTTTTATATAACAATAATTTTATTGATTGGATCGTACAGCCAAAACGGCCGATGTGCTCAGAAAGTAAAATATATAAAGTTTATTCAAGTTTTTGATCAGAGGCGTATGAACACAAAAAAAGGTAGAAAGTCTATCTTAGGACTCCTACCTTTAATTGTCTAATATCAATAAGAAAATTTTATTCATTTACCATTCCGTTCAAACCCTTGTTAGTCATTGTAGCGTTAATCACATTCAAGTACTTGTTGTACTGCTCCTTAGAAAGAGTCTCCTTCATCAACTTGCAGTTGCTAAGAACAGCCTTGCGAACCTTGTTAGCCTTCTTATCCTCAGAAGCTCTGTCTGCTGCTGCCATCTCGTTCTCGAAGTACTCGTTGATTGCCTCTACATCATCGTACTGTGCTGCTGTAAGACCAAGATACTCGCTCAACTTTGCAGTGTTTACATTAACCTTTGTGCTAACAGTGTTGTTGTCTGCTGCGAAACCTGCTACTGCGAAACCAAATACAGCTGCTGCTGTTAAAACCATCTTCTTCATTTTCTTCAATTTTTAAAGTTTTTATTCTTCTTGTTAATTATCACATTTTTTTGTTTTGTCATTCAGTATCTCTCTGTTTGACAATGCAAAGATACGACGACTTTTGAGAAATATGAAATAAAACTATGTTTTTTAACATAAAATGCGCGTTTTATTGATTCAAATCAATAATAACTATGTTTAATAACATAAATATGGTATAAAAAGCGACTTTTTTGTGCTACTTTTGATGTTTACGGTATTTGCTTGCTGAATTACTATATAAGAAGTGGGGGGAAGGCAAAAAAAATCCGTCGTCGGCAGCTTTGTGCCCAACGACGGATTTCCTCACGCTTTATATAATATGGTGTTAGTCTGATTCCGGGTTCTTAGAATGGGAAAGAATCAGCAAAGTCGAACTGTGGCTGGATGACGAATTTTCCGGTGGTGTCGATATAGCCGTATTTTCCGTTTAGCTCTACGCTTGCCAAACCGTTTGTCGAGAATGTTCCGGCATTGCCAAACTGCGGTTCAATCACAACTTTTCCGCTTTGGTCAACATAGCCGAATTTGTCGTCTTGCTTGAATCTTGCCAGTCCGATAGGCGAGAAATGCAGTGGATTGTCGAATTTCGGTTCGATGGCAATCTTTCCGCTTTGGTCTATGTAGCCGTATTTGTCGTTCAGCTTCACCTCAATCAATCCGTTGGTGGTGTGCCCGTGAGCATGTTCAAACTGCGGTTCAACAACGGTTTTCCCGTTTGTGTCAATGTAGCCTCTTTTGCCGTTAAGCTCGATCATTGCCCATCCGTTTTTCTGAAAATCTCCGGCAAAATCGTATTTCGGCTCAATGGCAACCTTTCCGTTTTGGTCAATGTAGCCGCATCTTTCGTTAATAACCACGGCAGCCAGACCGCAGTCCGAAAAATCGGCGGCAAACGTAAAATGAGGTTCAATGGCAATCTTGCCGTCCGTGCCGATGAAACCGTATTTCTCGTTCTGGACGATAACCGCTAGTCCGTTTGCCGAAAAGTCTCCTGCGTGGCTGAACTGCGGTTCGATAACAATTTTTCCGCTTTGGTCGATGTAGCCCCATTTGCTTTTCACCTCGATCTTTGCCAATCCGTTGGCCGAGAAGTCGCCGAGCGTTCTGAACTGCGGTTCAACAACCGTCTTTCCGGTTGCGTCGATATAGCCCCATTTGCCTTTCAACTTTACTTTTGCCAGATTGTTGGCTGAGAAATCCTCGGCAATGGCAAACTGCGGTTTTATAACAATCTTGCCTGTCTTGTCTATCGCTCCCCATTTGCCTTTCTGCTTAACGCGAGCCAGTCCGTTGGCTGAGAATCCGTAAACATCGTCGAACTGTGGTTCTATTACAAACTTGCCCGATGTGTCGATGAATCCCCATTTCTTATTCTGTTTGGCGGCTGCCAATCCGTTGGCCGAGAAATGCCATGCGTTTTCGAACTGCGGCTCGATGACCATTTTTCCGGTTGTGTCGATGAATCCGCACTTGCCGTTTTGCTTTACCAGCGCCAGTCCGTTGGCTTTTTGCAGGCTCTCGCTGCTCTTCTGGGCAAATAGGCTGACTGATGAAATCAGCAGGCCGATAATCAGTAGTCTCGCTTTCATTTAATATTAAATTAGCAGGTTCGTAAATTTTATGGATGCAAGTTTTTGGAAATCTTAGTGTTATCCGCCACTTGCGTGTGCCATTCTTTTCATCCTTTTTCAGTTCAATCCCTTATGGTATAATGGCAAAAGTAAGCATAAAATCCGAGAAACAAAGTTTTTAGGCGAGTTTTTATCTTGCAAACAAAATGTTTATGTTTTTCGTATATTTTCTGAACAAGCAGAAGTGTAAAATAGAAAAATGTGAGAACCGCAGATTCTCACATTTCTTTGTTGTTATCAATAATTTTCGAGCGAAGCAAGATAGCGTTCGGCCTCGAGAGCCGCCTTGCAGCCGCTTCCTGCCGCCGTTATGGCCTGTCGGTAGTGAGGGTCGGCAACATCGCCAGCCGCAAACACTCCCGGGATGCCTGTCTTCGGACCGCCGTTCTCTGTTATGATGTAGCCCGTCTCGTCGGTCTTAACCCAAGGCTTGAAAACGTCGGAGTTTGGCTTGTGCCCAATGGCGAGGAAGAAACCGTCAATTGCCACATCGTAGTGCTGCTCGTCGGGCTGACCTTTGCGCTTTACCAGGTGCATGCCCTCAACAACCGTGTCGCCGAAGAGTCCTTCGGCCTGATGCTCGAACAGAACCTCGATTTTCGGATTGTTCAGAACGCGCTTCTGCATAATGTCTGATGCTCTAAGTTCGTTTCTTCTAACCAGAAGATACACTTTCGAAGCCAGTCCTGCCAAGTACGAAGCCTCTTCGCATGCCGTATCGCCGCCGCCCACCACGGCAACAACCTTCTTGCGGTAGAAGAATCCGTCGCAAGTGGCGCACGCGCTCACGCCGTTTCCGGCATATTTCTGCTCGTCGGGCAGACCGAGGTATTTAGCCGATGCTCCTGTTGATATTATCACGGTGTCAGCTTCAACCTGACTGCCGTTGTCGAGTGTGATTACATACGGAGCTTTGCCGAAATCTACTGCCGTAACGATGGCGTCGCGAATCTCTGCGCCGAATTTCTTTGCCTGATTGCGCAAGTCCTCCATCAATCCCACGCCGTCTATTCCTTCAGGATAGCCAGGGAAATTCTCCACGTCGGTAGTGGTTGTAAGCTGTCCTCCCGGCTGCAAGCCTTCAAGAACAACAGGGTTGAGGTTGGCTCTGCCTGCATATATTGCAGCGGTGAATCCCGCAGGCCCCGAGCCGATAATAAGACATTTGATGTGTTCCATTTTGTTTGTTTTTTTGATTATTGAATGGTTGCAAATATAATAAAACAAAGTTGTATGGCGATTGTCTTCGTCGATATTATTGTTTGTGCTGGGCAAAAATGTTTCTTTTGCCTTATGCCCATGTTATGAATTTTTTGTTTGCATAATGGAAAAATACAGTCCTATCTATTTGCTGAGTTGTGAAAAACAGTATCTTTGTATGTTGTTTAACTTGAAACGTCATAGATTATGAATGGAATAAATAGATTAGTACTTATTGGTAATGGCTTCGATTTAGCCCACGGTCTTAAAACTAGTTATAAAGATTTTATTAGTTGGTATTGGAGTGGGGTATTAGACCAGTTGAAAAATTGTAATAAATCAAGATGGTCGGATGAACTTTGTACTTTTGAATGTTCAGAACATTTTTATTTGTCTGAAATTTTCGATAATTGTTCTTGTGTCGGTGATAATGCATATGAAAAAATTAATACAAATATAGGCAAAATAAAAAGAAGAACTGAATTGGTTTTTAGAGAGTCATTATTAATTCAGAATATTTGTAAAAGTATCGAAACAAAGGGATGGGCTGATATTGAATATGAATATTATGAGTTGTTGAAGGAATATTCATTAAATAAACCAGATGAAGGCAATTTGAAATCATTGAATAAACAACTTCGTTGTTTGGAGGGGTTGTTAGTTGAGTATTTAGGTGAAATTGATGGTTGGAAATTAGAATTTAATGAGGAAATAAAGAAAAAAATTTATGTTCCAATAGATATTGTGGATATTTCTGTTGATAGATTACGAATGATAGAGAAATATAGAGAATCGTGCTTATGTGAAGCTCAAGAATCTTATCCTAATTTTGATGATCTAGAGGATAGCATTTACAGAATGTATTATGTCAATTCTGAAAAATTTAGCCGTTCCAGAAGGAATAAATCTGATATAATGGAAGCTGACAGTATTATGTTGTTAAGTTTCAATTATACCAAAACTGCAAGTTTGTATATTCCTGAAAAAGAGGAATATTTTACTGTCAACTATATCCACGGCAAATTGGATAATCCGGAGAGTGTGATTTTTGGTTATGGAGATGAGTTGGACGAAAAGTATAAACAACTTCAGGAGTCGAATGATAACGAATGTCTTAAAAATGTAAAGAGTATAAAATATCTGGAAGCGGATAATTATAGAAAAGTCTTGCAGTTTATTGAGTCTGCTCCTTTTCAAGTCTGCATAATGGGACATTCGTGTGGCAATTCTGACAGAACTTTGCTCAACACAATATTCGAACATGAAAATTGCATTTCGATAAAACCGTATTATCATAAGAGGTCTGATGGTTCGGATAATTACATAGAAATTGTTCAGAACATCAGTCGAAATTTCAAAGACCCGAAACTGATGAGAGACAGAGTGGTAAACAAATACTATTGCGAACCGCTTACATAAAAAATACGGGGAGAAATCCATTTCGGATGTCTCCCCGCATTTATATCAATAAATAGGAAATAAATTATTCGTTAATCATTTCGTCAAGACCCTTGTTAGTCATTGTAGCGTTGATTACGCTCAGGTACTTGCTGTACTGCTCCTTAGTAAGAGTCTGCTTCATAAGCTTGCAGTTCTTGCGTACTGCCTTGCGAACCTTAGCTGCCTTCTTTGCGTCTGAAGCGTGATTAGCTGCTGCCATCTCGTCCTCGAAATACTCGCTGATTGCCTCAACGTCGCTGTACTGTGATGCAGATAGACCAAGATAGTTGCTCAATTTAGCAGCGTTTACGTTGATCTTTGTGCTAACAGTGTTCTTGTCTGCTGCTACACCTGCTACTGCGAAACCAAATACAGCTACTGCTGTTAAAACCATCTTCTTCATCTTACTTAAAATTTAATTGTTATCTTTATCCGTTTTATTATTCACTTTTGGTTGTCTCCAGAATTTTGTCGGAGATTGTTGGTTTGATTCTTTGTTTTTAAATCCCCTTTCCTTCTGTTTGACAATGCAAAGATACAACGAATTTAAATAAAACAATTATAAAATTATGTTTTTTAGCATAAAATATCGATTTTATTGATAAATATCAATCAAAACCATGCTTTAAAACATATTTTAAGCAAAATTAAGCGTTATCTGTACAGCTTTTTCTCTTCTATAAACTGATGAACGTTTTCTGTAACCCATTGCGAGTAGTCTGCCCCGTTACTGATGGCATCTCTTATCATGCTGCTCGATATAGGGTAAAGCGGCGTATCGATGAATTTTACACCTTTTATATAGTCTGACGGCTTGCGAATGATGTCGCCGTCGTGCTCGATGTCGAATCCCGGACGTGGATATACCCACACTTCGTGATGCTTCATTATCTCGTCGCTCTTGAACCATTTGTCGAACTTAACCCAGTTGTCGGCTCCGATTACGAGGGCGAAGGTATGCTGCGGATAGGCCTTGCGCATGGCAGCAAGAGTGTTTACCATGTACGAAGGGCGCGGCAGATGGAACTCAAAGTCGCTCACCTCGATGTTTGGCTCGTGCTCTACGGCTATGCGAGTCATTTCGAGGCGCGTGTCTTCGTCGATGAGGTCGGTACTGCTCTGCTTGAACGGATTCTGCGGACTCACCAGAAACCAAAGTTGGTCACATCCTGCTTGCTGGCAGAGCGCCTTGGCAAGCTGAATGTGACCAACATGTATAGGGTTGAATGAGCCTCCGAAGATTGCTATTTTCATTATCCCAAGAATTCTTTTATTTTCTGAAGTGCCTCGGCCTTGGCTGTCTCAAGGTCGTCGTTCACTACGATGGTGTCGAACTGTGGGGCGAAGCTTAGTTCGTATTCGGCGCGTGCTATGCGGTCGTTAATAACCTCGGGAGCATCGGTTGCGCGTCCTTCGAGGCGGCGGCGCAGCTCGTCGACAGATGGTGGCTGTATAAAGACCGAAAGGGCTCTTTCGCCGTAGAATTTCTTTATGTTCACGCCGCCTTTCACATCAACGTCGAACACTACGTTCTGACCCTCTTCGAGTTGCTTTTCAACCTGAGCCTTCAGCGTGCCGTAAAAGCGGTTGGCGTAGACTTCCTCGTATTCGAGAAACTCGTCGTTGTCAATCTTTGTGCGGAACTCCTCTGGGGTGAGGAAGAAGTATTCAACTCCGTTCTGTTCTGTGCCTCTTGGCGCGCGGCTTGTTGCCGAGATTGAGAAGTGCATGTTAAGCCCCTGTGTCATCAGGTAGTTGATGATGGTTGACTTTCCGCTTCCGCTCGGAGCCGAGAATATAATGAGTTTGCCCTTAGCCATCGTTACATCACGTTTAGAACCTGTTCCTTAATCTGCTCCAGCTCGTCTTTCATCTTCACCACGATGTTCTGCATCTCGGCCTGATTGCTCTTGCTGCCTGTGGTGTTGATTTCGCGTCCCATCTCCTGTGCAATGAAGCCGAGTTTCTTGCCCTGTCCCTGCTTGTTCTCGTTCATTGTCTCGATGAAGTATTTCAGGTGGTTGGCCAGACGCTGCTTCTCCTCGTTGATGTCGAGCTTCTCGATGTAGTATATCATTTCCTGCTCCAGACGGTTCTTGTCGTACTCAACGTCGGGAATCTGCGACAGACTGTCTACCAGTCTCTGGCGAATCTTTTCTGTGCGGTTCTTCTCGTATGGCTCTATGCTCTTGAGCAGTTCGCCTATGTTTGAAATCTTCTCTTCGAATTTCTTCTGCAATGCCATTCCTTCCTGCTTGCGGAACTCAACGAGCTGGTGTATAGCCTGTTCAACGGCTGTGCGCACGGCAATCCACTCGTCTTCCGAGAGTTCAATCACCTCCACCTTTGTCAGCACGTCGGGCATTCTGAGCAGGGTAGAGAACCAGTCGGCAGGCAGTGGAATGTTGTTCTCCTCGCTTATTGCCTTAATCTGGTTGTAATAGTTTAGCAGGATTGTCTGGTTGATAGGTGCGGCTGTCTGCGAGTCGTCCTTTTCAATCCACAGGCTGAAGTCAACCTTTCCGCGTTCGAGCGCGCTGCTTATCATTGCTCTGATTTCCATCTCTTTCTCGCGATAGAGAGGGGCAATGCGCGTTGAAAGGTCGAGCGCCTTGCTGTTTAATGATTTTATTTCGACATTGATCTTCTTTTCTCCAAAGACTGCGGTTGCCTTACCGTAGCCAGTCATTGATTGTATCATATTTCAAACTAATTTTTTTGCAAAAATAATAGTTTTCTGCATAAGAAAATGTATTTTTGCATTTTATATTGTAAAGATTTAAAATAATGTCGTGTATTTTACATATTGAGACATCTACAGACGTATGTTCTGTGGCAGTAAGCGAAGATAGTCATTGCATTTATCATGAAGAGGATTTCGAAGGCCCGAACCATAATGTAACGCTGGGCGTTTTTGTTGACAGGGCGCTCTCGTTTGCCGAAAACCATGCCATTCCGCTCGACGCTGTTGCCGTGAGCTGCGGACCGGGCTCGTATACCGGACTGCGCATAGGCGTGTCTATGGCAAAGGGCGTGTGCTATGCCAATGACGTGAAACTGCTGGGCATACCTACGCTGAAGGTGATGTGCGTGCCTCTGCTTCTTAACGAGAAGGAGGAACTGCCCGAAGATGCCTTGCTGTGTCCTATGATTGATGCCCGACGAATGGAGGTGTATGCCGCCGTCTATGACAGGGCGCTGAATGCCGTGCGCGAGATTCAGGCCGACATCGTGGACGAGAACTCATACGCCGAGTTTCTGGACAAACAGCCTGTTTACTTCTTCGGCAACGGCTCGCAGAAGTGCAAGGACAAGATTAAACACCCGAACGCACACTTTGTCGATGGCATAAAGCCGTTGGCCAAATATATGCAGCCATTGGCAGAACTTGCAATGGCAAAGCAGGACTTTAAGGACGTTGCATACTTCGAGCCTTTCTACCTGAAGGAGTTCGTGGCATCGACGCCTAAAAAACTTCTCTAACATAAATATGACAATATGAGCAAGATAGAATACAATACTCAGCGAAAAAGACTTCCGCTTCCAGAATACGGCAGAAGCATACAGCGCATGGTCGACTATGCCCTCACGCTCGAGGACAAAGCCGAGCGACAGAGATGCGCCGAAACGATAATCAGGGTGATGGACAGCATGTTCCCTGAACTGCGCCAGCAGGAGGACTACAAGCGCAAGCTGTGGGACCAGCTGGCTATCATGTCGGACTTCAAATTGGATATCGACTATCCGTTCGAGATTGTGAAGAAGGACGACTTGCTTCAGAAGCCGGCGCGCGTGCCTTATCCGCAGCGCAACATTCATTTCCGCCACTACGGACTGCTGGTTGAGCGCGCTCTCCGCCATGTTGAGGACGTTCCGGAAGGACCGGAGCGCGACCGCTACATCAACCTGATTGCAAGTCAGATGAAGCGCAACCTGGCAGAGTGGAACATCAACACGCTCAACGATGTAAGAGTGCTCAACGACCTTAACCGCTACTTGGGCAGCAAGGTGGCTTACAACCCAGAAAACATAAGTCTGGGCAACGTACTCATCGACGGCCCTCGCAGCGACTCTAACAGAATGAAGGCCAAGAAGGCAAAGAAACGTAAATAATTGAACTGTATGGGAACTTTTGTAATTGAGGGGGGACATAAGCTGCAGGGAACAATCGTTCCGCAAGGCGCAAAGAATGAGGCACTCGAGGTTATCTGTGCCACATTGCTTACTGCTGATAAGGTTACCATACACAACATTCCGAATATTCTTGACGTAAACAACCTGTTGCTTCTGCTCAAGGATATGGGAGTGAAGGTGGTGCAGGAAGGCCGTCATACATATTCGTTTCAGGCCGATAACGTAGACCTGAAATATCTTGAGAGCGACGAGTTCCTGAAGAGATGCTCCACGCTGCGTGGCTCCGTCCTTCTGCTCGGCCCTATGCTGGCACGATTCGGCCGCGCGCTCATTTCAAAGCCGGGCGGCGACAAGATTGGACGCAGACGACTTGACACGCATTTCCTCGGCATGCAGAACTTGGGTGCCGAGTTTCATTATAATTCAGACAGAGGCATTTACGACATCGTAGGCGACAACCTGAAAGGATGCTACATGCTTCTTGACGAGGCTTCGGTAACCGGAACGGCCAACATCATTATGGCTGCCGTCATGGCCGAGGGCAAGACAACCATCTACAATGCCGCATGCGAGCCTTACATCCAGCAGTTGTGCAACATGCTCAACCAGATGGGTGCAAAAATCAGCGGAATTGCTTCAAACCTTCTGGTTATCGAAGGTGTGAAGGAGTTGCACGGTACAGAGCACGACATTCTGCCCGATATGATTGAGGTTGGCTCATTCATAGGCATGGCGGCAATGGTTGGAAATGGCGTTACAATAAAGAATGTGAAGTACGAGAAGCTGGGCAACATCCCAAGCGTGTTCAGCCGTCTTGGCGTGCAGGTGTACCGAATGGGCGACGACCTTTTCATCCCTCGCATGGAACACTATGAGATTGAGTCGTTCATCGACGGCTCGATAATGACTCTTGCCGATGCTCCGTGGCCGGGACTCACTCCCGATTTGCTAAGCGTTCTGCTCGTCGTAGCCACTCAGGCAAAGGGAAGCGTGCTCTTCCATCAGAAGATGTTCGAGAGCCGACTCTTCTTCGTCGACAAGCTCATCGACATGGGTGCCCAGATTATTCTGTGCGACCCTCACAGAGCCGTTGTGATAGGACACGACCGCAGCATCCATCTGCGTGGCGGAAAGATGGCAAGTCCCGACATCCGTGCCGGAATCGCCCTGCTCATTGCTGCGCTTAGTGCCGACGGAACAAGCCGCATAAGCAACATTGAGCAGATTGACCGCGGATACGAGGACATTGAGAACAGACTCAGGGCTCTTGGCGCTCACATTACACGAGAAAATTAAGGTGGTATGATTAGAAAAGAAGAAGTTTACAAGATAGGCAAGATTACCAAACTGCATGGAATAAAGGGCGAAGTGGTGCTCAACTTTACCGACGATGTGTTCGACAGGGTTGAGTGCGACTATCTGGTGCTCGACATGGACGGAATTCTTGTGCCGTTCTTCTTTGACGAATACCGCTTCACAAGCAGCGAGAACGCTCTGTTCATATTCGAGGATATGGACAGCGAACAAAAAGCAAAGTCTATTGTGGGGCACGATGTATATTTCCCTCTCAGTCTGGCCGAACAGGCCGAGGAGGGCGAGCTGTCGTGGAACTATTTCGTAGGATTCAAGGTAAGCGACGTAAATCATGGCTTCATCGGAACAATTGCCGATGTTGAGAACTCTACGGTAAATACATTATTTATAATAGAAAACGACGGCAACGAGGTTCTGATGCCCGCACAAGAAGAGTTTATAAAGGATATGAATCAGAAAGAGCGTACCATGCTGGTAGACTTGCCCGAAGGTATGCTCAATTTGGACGACTAACAGAGAAAATGAAAAAACAATTAGCAATTTTAGGGTCTACAGGCTCTATCGGCACACAGACATTGCAGGTGGTCGAAGACAATCCCGACTTGTTTGAGGTGTATGCTATCACTGCCAACAACAGGGCAGAAGAATTGATTGAACAGGCTCGTAAGTTTCAGCCAGAGGTTGTTGTTATAGCCAACGAACAGAAATACGATATGGTTAAGGAGGCGCTTGCCGACTTGCCAATGAAGGTGTACACAGGTGCAGATGCCTTGTGTCAGATTGTCGAGGCCAAGCCTATCGACGTGGTTGTTACGGCCATGGTCGGCTTTGCCGGACTGCCTCCGACCATCAGCGCAATAAAGGCCGGAAAGACTATCGCCCTTGCCAACAAGGAAACTCTCGTCGTGGCAGGCGAGCTGATAAACTCTCTGGCGCAGCAGTACAATGTGGCAATTCTTCCTGTTGATTCCGAGCATTCGGCAATCTTCCAGAGCATTGTGGGCGAGGTTGGAAACAACATCGAGAAGATTCTGCTCACGGCCAGCGGAGGCCCGTTCCGCAAGTTCAGTATCGAGCAGCTTGCAACCGTAACAAAGGAGCAGGCTCTGAAGCATCCTAACTGGGAGATGGGCGCAAAGATAACCATCGACTCGGCAACGATGATGAACAAAGGCTTCGAGGCAATCGAGGCTAAATGGCTGTTCGGCGTAAAGCCCGAGCAGATAGAGGTTGTGGTTCATCCAGAATCTATAATCCACTCTGCCGTTCAGTTCGAGGACGGAGCGGTGAAGGCTCAGCTTGGCGTGCCGGATATGCGTCTGCCAATTCAGTACGCGCTTACTTATCCCGACAGAATAAAGGCGAATTTCGACCGTCTCGACCTGTTCAAGCTTGGAAGCATGACATTCGAGAAGCCCGATTTGCAGAAGTTCCGCTGTCTTGCCTTGGCATACGAGGCGATGGACAAGGGCGGAAACATGCCTTGCATCGTAAATGCCGCCAACGAGATTGTGAACCTCGCATTCCGTCAGGACAAAATCGGATTCTTGAGAATCGGCGACATCATAGCCGAGACGATGCAGAAGGCATCGTTCATCGAGAAACCTACTTATGAAGACTATGTGGCTACCGATGCTGAGGCTCGACGCATAGCCACCGAAATGTTATAAACCGAAATCTGAAAAATTTCTTAATGGAGACTTTTTTTATTAAAGCTGCACAGCTTATTCTTTCGCTGTCAATCCTTGTGGTTCTGCACGAGGGCGGACACTTCTTCTTCGCGAAACTGTTTAAGATAAGGGTCGAGAAATTCTATCTCTTCTTCGATCCTTGGTTTCACCTGTTCAAGTTCAAGCCTAAGAACAGCGATACTGAGTACGGCATCGGATGGCTTCCGTTTGGAGGATATGTAAAGATTGCCGGAATGATAGACGAGTCGATGGACAAGGAGCAGATGCAACAGCCCGAGCAACCTTGGGAGTTCCGCTCAAAGCCTGCCTATCAGCGATTGCTGGTTATGATTGGCGGCGTGCTTGTTAACTTCCTGCTCGCCATCTTCATCTATTCGATGGTGCTTTTTGCATGGGGCGACAGCTACTATAGCGTACGCGACATGAAAATGGGTATGGCCTACAACCAGACAGCCAAGGAGATTGGCTTCCGCGACGGCGACCTCCCTGTCCGTGCCGATGCCAAGGTGTTTGATAAATTCGGCGTAGACGTGTATCGTGATATTGCCGATGCCAAGGTGGTTACGGTGCTGCGCAACGGCAAGGAAGTGAACATCGACATGCCTGCCGAGAAAATCAGCCTTATCACGATGCTGAAGGAAGACCCTGTGTTCCTGACTCCGATTCTGCCAAATGTAGTAGATTCTGTTGAGGCTGGCAGTCCTATCGCCAAGGCCGGTGTAAAGGTTGGCGACCGCATAATAGCATTAAACGGCAAGGCTGTAAACAGCTACAACGATATTGTTAACGAGAAAACTCGTCTTCAGGATAAGGCTGTTGGATGTTCGCATGCCGACAGTCTGAAGTTGCGCAAGGTGGTGATGGTTACGCAGCGTGGCGCACAGACCGATACTCTGAACATAACATTGACAGAGAAATTCGTCGCAGGATTCTATCCAAAATATTATTATGATGCAACTCATGTTGAGTATGGCTTTTTCGAGTCGTTCCCTGCCGGAATTGCATACGGTATGAACACTCTGAAGGGCTATGTGAGCGACATGAGATATGTGTTCTCGAAAGAGGGCGCAAAGAATGTAGGCAGCTTCGGAGCTATCGGAAGCATGTTCCCGGCAACATGGAACTGGCACGCATTCTGGCTGCTAACGGCATTCCTTAGCATCATTCTTGCGTTCATGAACATTTTGCCTATTCCTGCGCTCGACGGCGGTCATGTGTTATTCTTGCTCTACGAGATTATCACCCGTCGCAAGCCAAGCGAGAAGTTCCTCGAGAGAGCGCAGATGGTGGGAATGATTCTTCTTTTGGCACTTATGCTGCTTGCCATCTCAAACGATATTCTTCATTTCTTTGGTTTGAGCTGGTAACAGTTTGCCAAATTCGGCAAAGACAGCTTTTTGCAAAACATAAGATACAACCGCTTTCGGATTTTTCTCCGGAGGCGGTTTTTCTTTATTCCTAATGGAGAAAAGCCGCAAAGTTTTGGTCTATTCTGCATAATTATTTGAAAAATAGATGTTATATTTGTTGCGATAAACTCGTGTAATCATAAAAAATCTAATAAATGAGCGAATTTTCTAATTGGTACTTTTCTCTGGACGCGAATCTCCAGATATTTTGGGGCTGTGCCATTGTAGGCTCGGCTGTCTTTGCGTTGCAGGCTGTTCTTACAATCATCGGATTGGATTCGGCAGACATCGACATGGGGGCCGATTTCGACGGCGACACAATGGATGCCGGCGGCGGCTTGAGCCTCTTCTCAATCCGCAGTCTTGTAAACTTCTTTGTGGGCTTCGGATGGGCTGGCATCGGCTTTTACAAGAGCATCCATTCCGAATTTGCGGTCTATCTCATAGCGATAGCCGTCGGAGTGGCTTTCGGCTACATGTACATCTTTCTTCGCCGAAAACTGAAGAAACTCGAGTATAACGGCGCGGTGGATATAAACGATGCTCTGGGTAAGGAAGCCGATGTGTATCTTCGCATTCCGGCAGAGGCAAAGGGCGCGGGCAAGGTGCAGATAAGCCTCGGCGGCTCGATATTTGAGTATCCGGCCATAACCAGGGGTGGAGAAATCGCGTCGGGCAAGCGTATAAAGGTTGTCGAGGTTATCGACAGCAAGACTCTGCTCGTAGAGGAACTTTAATGCGTTATCAGGAAAAACATTTTATAACTAAAACAAACTAATAATTATGATTGAGGGAATGTCCTATGTTATTATTGCCGCAGCGGTTGTGTTCATCATACTCGTTGTGGCTATCGTGAACCGCTATCGCCGTTGTCCGTCAGACAAGATTCTGGTAATCTACGGAGGCAGTTCATCTCGCGAGAAGAAGTCGGCAAAGTGCGTACACGGAGGTGGTGCTTTCGTGTGGCCTATCGTTGAGGATTATGCGTATCTTTCGCTTACTCCAATCAGCATCGATGCCAACCTTACCAACGCGCTTTCGCGCCAGAACATCCGTGTAGATGTGCCATGCCGCTTTACCGTGGCAATTTCTACCGATACCGAGTGTATGAATGCCGCAGCCGAGCGTCTTCTCGGACTTAGCGCAACTCAGATTCAGGAACTTGCACGCGATATCCTCTTCGGACAGCTTCGTCTTGTAATCGCAACGATGAGTATCGAGGAGCTTAACAGCGACCGCGACAAATTCCTTGAGGCAATTTCGAGCAACGTCGAGGGCGAGTTGAAGAAAATCGGTCTTCGTCTTATCAACGTAAACGTAACCGATATCAACGACGAGTCTGGATATATCGAGGCTCTCGGTCAGGAGGCAGCAGCCAAGGCCATAAACGAGGCAAAGGTTCGCGTAGCCGAGCAGGAGAAGATTGGTGAGATTGGTAAGGCCGAGGCAAACCGCGAAACCCGTGTAAGAACAGCCGAGGCAAACGCTCAGGCCGTAAAGGGTGAGAATGAGGCAAAGGTTCAGATTGCAAACTCAGAGGCCGACCGCCGCGAGCGTGAGGCTGAGGCTCACCGTAAGGCAACAGCTGCCGAGAAGGTGGCTCAGGCAAAGGCTCTCGAAGAGGCTTACTCAGCCGAGAAGGCTGCCGAGGAGGCTCGTGCCGAGCGCGAGCGTGCAACTCAGAGCGCCAACGTGCTTGTAAGTCAGGAAATCGAGAAGAAACGCCGCATCATCGAGGCTGAGGCCGAGGCCGAGAAGATTCGCGTAAGCGCAAAGGGTGAGGCTGACGCAGCATACGCAAAGATGGAGGCCGAGGCTCGCGGTCTCTTCGAGATTCTTAGCCGTCAGGCTGCCGGTTACGACAAGATGGTTCAGGCTGCCGGCGGAGACGCCAACAAGGCTTACATGCTTCTGTTGCTCGAGAAACTTCCTGAACTTGTCAAGACTCAGGTTGAGGCTGTCAAGGGCATCAACATCGACCACGTTACTGTTTGGGACAGCGGTCAGGGTGCCGACGGAAAGGGCAGTACAGCCAACTTCCTTTCAGGACTGATGAAGAGCGTTCCGCCGCTCAACGAACTCTTCGACCAGGCAGGTCTTGCACTTCCTGAGTATCTGGCAAAGAAAGCCGAGAAAAAGGAAGGCGACAACGAGGCTGAAACAGAAGAATAATCATAAAAAGGGGAGAATCTGAAGACGGGTTCTCCCTCTTGTAACTAAAACTTCACTCTATGAGAAGCGTTCTGTTCATAATCTTAATGCAACTTTGTTCATCTGTCTTTGCCCATGACTTGAATTTCGGTAAGGTGAAATCAATATCGTTGTATTATTACGATCAGAGTTTGTATAATCCGAGTCATGGTTTTTGGCGTGAAAATGAAGGCTCTTATTCGGAGATTTCTGTAAGGGAAGATTCGGTAGTGTTGAGTAATAAACAGACTTCGGCTCTGCAAAAACATATAGTTTCAAAGGCAAGAAAGTCGCCTGAATTTTCTGTCGCTGCCGATTATATTCTGACAGTAAATTGCACAGATGGCAGAGTGTACGACTTGCGAGTAAACCGATATACCGACGAGGTTTGTCTCTGCCGTTTGTATGCCGACGACATTGACCGCTATTATTATCGAATAGACGGAATTGCCGATGTTCTCGGCGATTTAGTAGTCGGAAGTATGCGCAGTCGTGGCGAGAAATACAAAGAACCGTATTGCTCATTCGATGTTGAACTCATTTTCAGATTGAAATCGAACAACAAGACAATAAAGTTTTTCAGAGACTCGTGTGTAATTGTAGGTGAAGACGGAACAGAAACGCGTTGTAAGGATGCTGATGCTGTAAGGCGTTGTTTCTTGATAATCAACTATGTTTTCCTTAATCGGAGAATGTTCTATTATACTTCAAAATTCGAACTCAACGGGATGTTGTCTGTTAGTTATAAGGAGAGGAATGGCAAGGAAAAAGAGATTCAACCGCGCCGTATAACTAATTGTTGGGGATATTACGATAATCGTAATAAGCAAATCTATAAACTTTTCGCTATTTTAAGAACGATAGAATGAAAAAAATAATTGTAACTTTCGTTTTACTTTTATCTTTTGTCGGTTCTCATGCCACGGCAAAAAGCATTTCTGTTGATACCGTGCGCATTACATACTATTCTGTGATTGGTTACGGTTCGTGTCGTATGGTTGCGTGCTATGCGCTCAAAGGCGATGTGTACGAATGTCAGAATTACTACGGTCGTATAAAAGATTCTGATAATCTGCCGAAAACGATAAACAAAGAACTTGTGCTCGACTTGCAAGACAGAATTGAAAAACAAGCCAAAAAAGATAGTTGTAAGTTTGTTAAAATTACGAGCGAAGACTATTCTAATTACGTTAAAATGCTAAACGACAGTTTTTTCGACTCAACACCTCTTGAATTAGCCGGTTACAAGGATAAAGAGAAATTCAAACTGAATAAGCGGTATTTTACTTCATTAAGAGGTGGCGATATCTTTAAAATTCTGTGCAAACCTTTTGTTTTCGGATATTCATATTCGCAGTTGCGGAAAATAGAGCTTGTGCGTTCAGACGGCGAAGTCGTCTCAATAAAACCAGTAATCTATCCGCAATGTCTTCCGTGGAAGGTATCGTGTGGAAATAGTAGCAAATATATTTCATTCGAAAGTGTGCTTTCTTTTCTGGAAGACGCACAGTTAAGTCAGTTGCTCAGTCCTGAAGATAAATGTCTGTATATGTTGCATATAGCGTATGTTTATGTCAAATCAGAATAAAATGAAAGAATGGCAGTCTAAGAAAATCTTATTTATAGGCTTTTTACTCTTTTGTCTGCACGTTTATGGTAAGGATGTATATGGCTCGGATGTACTTTATGTGAAGGCTAAAGTCGTCAAAGTCAATAATGCTATTGTGCATTTTGATTTTCCCAATTTGGATAATGGGCAAATATCTGTTGGACAGAATGATTTCAAATTTATATCATATAGTCAAAACCATATTATAATCTTTTATCATCCGTATTTAAACAAGCAGATTAAGGAAAAATATGTGAAGAGAATGCAGAATAGTAAACTTAATCTGTGGAAAATAAAGGATATGGTCAATTGTAATATTTACAGTTGTGAATCATCCTCGCTATATTTCGAAGGGAATGACACTATTCCGTATATTTACTACAAGTATAGTGGAGATGTTGTGTTTTACGAATATTACGGTATAAATGAGCAAGGTGAGTATGGAATAATAGACAAAGATATTGTTCCTTTGGATGTGAGAAAAATTTCAAGGCTTAGTAATCGTGATATAAGAAAACTAAATTTGAGATGTTGTGAACCAAGGACAGAATATTTCGAGGGTGATTAGAATGTATATGTGTTCAAAACAGATTTTGTGAATTCCTGGTCAAACAATGCTTATGTCTTACTTCCGAGACTTTAGTCGTTTGTAAAATTCCGCCTTGCATCAGCAAATGCAAGGCGGAATTTTGTATTATCTGAAATAAGATTCGCAGATTGCAAGATATAGTGCAACTGCCGGAATGGCAATGAGCGAACTGTCGAAACGGTCGAGCATTCCGCCGTGACCCGGAAGAATGTTGCCCGAATCCTTTATGCCGAGCTGGCGTTTCATCAGCGATTCCACAAGGTCGCCCCATGTGCCGAACACAACCACCACCAGAGCCATTCCAGCCCATTGCAAGGTAGAATAAAGGCTTGTATCGTAGTGTGCAAAAATCATGCTGATACCAATGGCAAGAACCGCTCCGCCAACAGAGCCTTCCCACGACTTGTTTGGCGAGATGCGCTTGAACAGCGGATGTTTTCCGATAAGCGAGCCAACGCAGTATGCACCTGTGTCGCTTGCCCACAAAAAGACGAAGATGGCAAGGAGATAGAGATGAAGTCAATATGTCATCTCGATTCAATGGATTTTTACAATAAGCAATATTATAAACTTTTCGCTATTTTGCGGACGATAGGATGATAATCATAAATAAAGGACTGCCTTTCGGCAGCCTAGGCACCTCCAAAGCAGATTGCTCCATTTAGAGATGCTGCAAATATATTTACAAGAAGCAAAAACCGCTTTCAAACCAGCATTTGAAGGCGGTTTTTCTTGTTTCCCGGCAACTGCGTTTTCTGCTGAAAGACTCGTTGTTGTGGATTATTGAACATATATTCTGTATTTTCTGCATAATAAAATGGAAAAATATTAGTGATTTTCGGTTGAAATGTAATATTTTTATCACGTTTTTGCACGCAAGTGCTGAATCAAGTAAATTATATATTTATGAAGAATGTTTTTACAGTCTTGATATTGGCGGCAGCCTCGCTAAGTGCCGCGGCTCAGAATTGTCCCGTGGGCATTGTCAGCGGACAGGATTCGGTGCGCGGAATGCAGTTTGGAGTCGTTGCGTCGGTTGCCGGCGCAAAGGCGAGGGGAGTGCAGTTGTCGGGATTTTCGAATATGACTACGGGTTCTCTGCGAGGCGTTCAGCTGAGTGGCGTCAGCAATATCGCAGCCGGAGTTGAGCGAGGTGTTCAGATGTCGAGCATGCTCAACGTTTCGTCGGGCTACATGCGAGGCTTGCAGACCGCATTCTACAACTATGCCGACTCGCTTAACGGTACGCAAATCGGAATATTCAATGTGGCGCGAACACATCCTAAAGGCTGGCAGATTGGATTGCTCAACATAACCCACGACACCATCTCGCACAAAATAGGACTGGTAAATGTCAATCCAAATACCGAGGTAGACTTGATGATGTATGGCGGCAGCACCACAAAGGCAAACGTTGCCGTGCGCTTCCGCAATCGCCATACTTACAATATAGTAGGCTTCGGCACGCACTTCATGGGGCTCGACGAGAAGTTCTCCGGAGCGTTGTTCTACCGCCTCGGCCTCTACACACGGCTCAGTCCGAAGTGGACTCTTAGCGGCGATGTGGGCTACTATCATGTAGAGACATTCAAGCAGAATTCGGCCGATGCGCCCGAACGACTCTTTTCGTTGCAGGCGCGCCTGAATCTCGACTATCAGATTTCGAAGAAGCTGGGAGCGTTTGCAAGCGTGGGCTACGGCGATACGCGATACTATCAGCGATGGCGGCACTATCGCAGCAGGCCGTTGGTCGAGGCCGGACTAACGTTTCGCTATCTGCGTAATGGCGATATTCGGAAATATTCAGCCCCGATGGTTGTTGATGACAACGGAGAGAGCGACAGCATAATGGTAAACAACGGTCTGCAACGTAAGCATCCTTGGTGGGCATTGGCGCAGGTTACGGGTGTGAATCTGGGCGTGCATTTGTTCGACCGCTTTGTATTGGATGAAGACTTTGCAAAGACAAGCCTACGCTCGTGCCGCAACAACTTCAGACACGGTTTTGTATGGGACAACGACCAGTTCTCAACAAACCTTTTCATGCACCCGTATCACGGCAATCTCTATTTCAATTCAGCCCGCTCGCAGGGGCTTAATTTCTGGCAGTCGGCACCATACGCTCTCGTCGGCTCTCTTGAGTGGGAGTTTCTGGGCGAGGTTGAGCCGCCGGCAATCAACGATCTGATAGCCACCACTTGCGGCGGTATCTGTATAGGCGAGATAACCAACCGCATAAGCCGCATATTTCTTGACGACAGAAAACGAGGGCTTAACAGATTCTTCCGCGAGGCTGCGGCAACAATCTTTAACCCGATGGGCGGACTTAAACGTATGGCCACGGGCGATGCGTGGTGGGTTCGCAACGAAAACTATCTGTATCACAACCGTGAGAAGTTCCCTATAGACTTCTCTATGTCGGTGGGCAACCGCTATCTGGCCGACAATGGCTCGTTGTTCAGGGGTGAGCACAATCCTTACCTCAATCTCTATCTTGACTATGGCGACCCTGTTAATGAGGGCGAGACCAATGCACCTTACGATTATTTCAATGCCGAGATTACTTTCGGTCTGAGCAGTAACCAGCCTATTATCAACCGTCTGAATCTGGTTGGCCGACTATGGAGTGCGCTCGTATTCGACAGCAAGAACATAAAGGGCGAGTTCGGAATATATCAGCATTTCGATTATTTCAACTCAAAGGCCGTAAAGGATGGTTCAGACCAGACTCCGTACCGCATCAGCGAGGCGGCGGCTTTCGGTCCGGGATTCATCTTCCAGTTTCCAAGCGTAGGCGCGCTAAACCGTCTGGAACAGCGCATTTTCATAAACGGAATTTTGCTGGGCGGAACAAAGAGCGACTATTACAGCTTTATCGACCGCGACTACAACATGGGAAGCGGTTTCAGCGTCAAGGCAAAGACACATCTCGAACTGCGCCACTTCGGACGCTTCATTCTGCATACTCAGTACTACCGCATATATACATGGAAGGGCTATGAGCAGAAAGATTTGTCGAAAGTCGATCCTCTGTTCCTCAATTCGCAGGGCGATAGGGGCGTTGCGTCGCTTCTGGTGCTTAACCCGATTGCGGAGATTGACCTCAGAAAGAACTGGAGCATCGTTTTAAGCAGTACGTTCTTCGGACGCAAAACGCGCTACAAATATTACGATAATGTGAAAACAAATACTTTCGAAGCGCGTGCCGGCTTGACTTGCCATTTCTGATGAATGTTGCGGGGACGTTTTGCCATGTTTTCGGCTTCGTTATTTGTTCGGGATTCCTTCGAGATGCGTTCGGGATATGTACAATTCCTTCCGATTCTGATGCGTATTTGGAGCGTTTTTTGCTTTTTCCGCATCGTTTTTGCATGTTTTATGCCGCTTATTTTCGATTGAAAATCTTTACGGGGTGCGATAAGTTGTTGACAATGTGAGCTTTAATGTATGGGACGTTTCGGCGTTTCAGCGTTTCAGCTACCCCTCTGGTGATTTCAATTTCTTGCTTTATATTATATAATTTATTAATTATTAATTAGTTATATATAATATATAAGTGCTTGAAACAAAAAACATGCCTCTGAAACACTTGAAACGCTGAAACGCTGAAACGCTTAATGTTGCATTTTGAGAAAGTTTCGTTATATTTGCAACAAGTGGTTACAAAATCATAAACGAAATGGGCATTTAATTTTGTGTATGAAACTTAATTCAATAAAAGGTCTTATTTGCGATGTCGGAAAGTTTATTTTTGTATTATTTGTCTTATTTTCTTTTCATACGTCGTGTGTATTGGAGATATTGAATGCCAAAACGTTTCTGTTGTCATACAAATGTTGTAAATAAAGAACTCCGCCTTGCATCAGTAAATGCAAGGCGGAGTTTTGTTATCATTATCTAAAATAAGATTCGCAGATTGTAAGATACAGCGCAACTGCCGGAATGGCAATGAGCGAACTGTCGAAACGGTCGAGCATTCCGCCGTGCCCCGGAAGAATGTTGCCCGAATCCTTTATGCCCAGCTGGCGCTTCATCAGCGATTCCACAAGGTCGCCCCATGTGCCGAACACAACCACCACCAGAGCCATTCCTGCCCATTGCAAGGTTGAATAAAGGCTTGTGTCGTAATGTGCAAAAATCATGCTGATGCCAATGGCAAGAACCGCTCCGCCAACAGAGCCTTCCCACGACTTGTTTGGCGAGATGCGCTTGAACAGCGGATGCTTTCCGATAAGCGAGCCAACGCAGTATGCGCCAGTATCGCTCGCCCACAAAAACACGAAGATGGCAAGCGGAGTGAGATAGTCGTACATTATGTCGGTTGTGTTTGCAATAGACTTTATGCTTATCACGTTAAGCAGCGAGAAAGGCAGAGCCACATACAATATTGCAAACATCGAATATGCCCAGTTGTTTATCGGACTTTTCTGCTGAAGATACAACTCGCTGATGACGAGATAGATGATTGGAAACAGAATAAGGATGAAAGCCTTGTTGAATCCTGTTACGCAATAGAACCATGTGGCTGCAAACAGACACACGCCCGTAAGCGTAACAATGGTTTTGTTTACATCAACATCCTCGCGAGAGTTTACGATAGAGCAGAACTCCCACACGGAAAGTCCTGTTATTATGCCGAATAGCAATCCCATTGTGGCATATCCGAAGCATATAGCCGAAACCAGAACGGCAACGAATACTGCGCCCGTGATGGCTCTCACAATGAGATTCTTAACTTTTGCATTCATACGATTTATCTAATAATTATAGTCAGTCTTTCTAAAACGTGCAGACGGGCAGTTGTCTGCCCATCTGCTGTTATTCATTGTCAGGCATTGTCCGAGCCTGATTTCTCATTTTTGTCGTAGTTGTCGGGAGTATTGTCCTCGGTCTGATTCTGCTCCTCGCCTGCGAGTCGTGCTTCCTCGGCATCCTCTTCGGCTGCCTTGGCTGCCATTGCCTCGGCGCGTGCCTTCAGTTCAGCCTCGTATTCAGCCTTCAGTTCGGGGTTTTCCTCGAAAATCTCTTCAGAGCGCGACTGCCATGGGCGTGGACCGAATATTGCTTCAAGATCCTCTGCCATGATAACTTCCTTCTCAACAAGAAGGTCGGCCAGCTTGTTGTGGCCCTCGGCATGCTCCTTCAGCATATCCTTGGCGCGCTTGTACTGCTCTGCCAGAATCTTGGCAACCTCTTTGTCTATGAGGTGAGCCGTTGCTTCGCTGTAAGGCTTGCTGAACTCGTATTCGTTGTTGTTGTAGAAGCAGATGTTTGGCAGCTCGTCGCTCATACCCATGTATGCCACCATGCTGTAAGCCGATCTGTTGGCTCTCTCAAGGTCGTTGAGCGCGCCTGTTCCGATGTGGTTTGTAAACAGCTCTTCGGCAGCTCTACCGCCAAGCAGCGAGCAGAGTTCGTCGAGAATGTGCTCCTTTGTAGTTATCTGTCTTTCCTCCGGCATGTACCATGCTGCGCCGAGCGAGATGCCTCGTGGCACGATAGAAACCTTGACAAGCGGATTGGCATGCTGCAAGAACCATGAAAGGGTTGCGTGGCCTGCCTCGTGGATGGCGATTGAACGCTTCTCGGCATTGGTCATTATCTTTGTCTTCTTCTCCAGACCGCCGATGATGCGGTCGATGGCATCAAGGAAGTCCTGACGGCTTACGGCTGTAGCCTCGTGGCGTGCTGCTATAAGTGCAGCCTCGTTGCACACGTTGGCGATGTCGGCTCCCGAGAATCCCGGAGTCTGACGGGCAAGCTGGTTCACGTCAACGGTCTCGTCAATCTTCAGCGGTCTGAGGTGAACGCCGAAGATGGCCTTACGCTCGTTTAGCTCAGGCAGCTCAACGTGAATCTGACGGTCGAAACGGCCTGCACGAAGAAGGGCCTTGTCGAGGATGTCGGCGCGGTTTGTTGCAGCCAAGATGATGACACCGCTGTTTGTTCCGAAACCGTCCATCTCGGTAAGCAGCTGGTTAAGAGTGCTTTCGCGCTCGTCGTTGCCTCCGAACGAAGCCTTGTTGCTTCGGGCGCGTCCTACGGCATCAATCTCGTCGATGAAGATGATACATGGAGCTTTTGCCTTAGCCTTGCTGAAGAGGTCGCGCACGCGGCTTGCACCTACACCCACGAACATCTCAACAAAGTCGGAACCCGACATTGAGAAGAACGGAACATCAGCCTCGCCGGCTACTGCCTTTGCAAGCAGGGTCTTACCAGTTCCCGGAGGGCCAACGAGCAATGCGCCCTTTGGAATCTTACCTCCCAGCTCGGTATATTTTGCCGGATTCTTCAAGAAATCGACAATCTCCTGAACCTCCTGCTTTGCGCCTTCCTGTCCGGCAACATCCTTGAATGTTACCTTCATCTCGTCCTTGTTGTCCTTGTCAATCAGCTTAGCCTTGCTCTGTCCGACATTGAAGATGCCGCCGCCGAAGCCGCCGCCACCTCCGCTGCCAACTCGGCGGAACATTGTGAAGATGAGATATGTGAAGAACAGTATCGGAAGCCATGTAAACAAGATGTGGCTGAAGTCCTGACTATGCTCGAACGAAAACTTTCCGTTGAACTTTCCAAGCTCAGTCTGGGTGTCGATGAAGTTCTCGAGATTCTCTATCGAACCGTACTCAACCGAAACGTATGGAGTGCCGTTAACCTTGTCGGGACCAGTCTTGAAGATTTCGCGGATGTATTCTTTCTTTACGAACATTCTCAGCGTGCCTTCGTCTTTCTGTACAGTTATCTTTTCGGCATATCCGTTGTTAACATATTCCTTGAACTGCGAATATGTGGCCGATTTGTACATACTGCTGTCGCTTTGTGTAAAGTACAGTATGCCCAGGACAACTGCAATAACTACATACAGCCATGTAAGGTTAAAAGTAAATATGGGCTTGAAGCCCTTCTTACCGTCATTTTTTTTAGCCATAAAGGATAATTTAATCTAGGTTTGGAATTTCTGTTAATTTTGCGTCCTCCCAAAGGTTCTCGATGTCGTAGAACTCTCTGAACTCCGGAAGGAAGATGTGAACAATCACGTTGGCGAAGTCCATTGCAATCCATTCGGCATTGTTGAAGCCGTCAATGCCTATCAGGTCTTCGCCTATGCGCTTTGCAAATATGTCAACCGAGTCGGCAATGGCTTTTACCTGACTTGGCGAGTTACCCTGACATACTATGAAGTAATTGCATATAGTGTCGTCAATCGCAGTAAGGTCGGCAACGACTATGTCTTGCCCTTTTTTTTCTTGTATTCCTTTTACAATTGTGTCTAAGAATTTTTTGTCTCTGTTCATTAAAATAAAGTTCTATTAACTTAATAGCGTACAAAGATACACCTAAATTATTACATAATCAAAAAAAGGTTGCACAGAAATGCAGTATATAATAGGTGAGAAATGAAGTTTTTTTGAAAAAATGCATTTTTTTTGCAAAATTTTTCTGAAAAGTTTGCCAGTTCAGAAAAAGTGTGTATCTTTGCACCGTCAAACAAAAACAAGGGTTTGATACTCCAAAATTGGGATATGGTGTAATGGTAACACTACAGATTCTGGTCCTGTCATTCCTGGTTCGAGTCCAGGTATCCCAACAAGAAGCTTCTCTATCGAGGGGCTTTTTTTTTCGCCTAAATACCCTAATGTGTCGGCGGATTTCTGAAACAGAGTTTTAAGTTGGTTGTTTTTCTATATTAGAAAAGGGAACAAAGATTGAATCTTCAATCCGCGTTCCCTTTTTTGTTATCTTATTCCTGCTCTTTCAGAACCGAAATCTTCTGCTTTATCAGCTCAATCTCCTGCTTCAGGTTGTCTACCTTGCGGTTGATGCCCGAAATCAGCGAGCTGCCCTTCTTAGACGATAGGGTGAGGAAGCCGAGGTTATTCTCGTACTGCTTCATCTCGTTTATCTTCTGCTGGAGGCTGCGCTCAAGTCTGTAACGCTCGTTCTGTGCGCCGTCCTTGCTGTTCTTTATATTGTTCTTGAAGTTGTCGAGCCTCTGCTTTGCACGGCTGATGTTAAGCTTCTTGTAAATCTCGTCGAGAACATCCTTGTATGCCTTGTAAGTCTCGTCCTTTACGGCAAACGGAACGTGTCCGATGCTGTTCCACTCGGCCGATAGCTTTTGGACTGCATCCTGAACCTTGCCGTCGGCGTTGCCGCTTTCGAGAATCTCCTTAAGGCTTGCTATTACGCCCTGCTTCTTTTCGAGATTCTCATTCTCCTGAGAGTGAGCCGCCGCATTGGCATCGTTCTTCTGCTTGTAGAAGTGGTCGCATGCTGCGATGAATCTCTTCCAGATGTATTCGGTATCCTTTCGGTTTGTTGGGCCTATTTCCTTCCATTCCTTCTGGAGCTGCGCCAAGATGGTGCTTGTCTCCTTCCAGTCGGTGCTGTCTTTCAGAGCCTCGGCTTTCTCGCATAGTTCGAGTTTCTTGTTCTTGTTTGCCGAAGCCGTCTCCTTCATCGACTTGAAGTTCTGAGCCTTTGTATCGAAGAAGTTGTTGCAAGCCAGACGGAATCGCTCAAAGATTTTTGTGTTCATCTTCTGTGGAGCAAAACCTATTGTCTTCCATTTAGCCTGAAGCTCGAGCACTTCCTTTGTCTTGTCTTCCCAGTCGTTGTACGATTTCAGTTCGTCGAGGTTCATGCTTTCGATGGCCTCGCAGATGGCTGTCTTAGCCTCGAGGTTCTCGTTTTCCTTCTGCTTTATCTCGTCAAAATGATTCTGGTGGCGGCGGTTGATTATTGTAGATGCCTCCTTGAATCTGTTCCACAACTCCTCGCGCACCTCCTTTGCTACCGAGCCTGTTTCGCGGTACTGCTGGTGAAGGTCTTGCAGCTGATGGAATGCCGAAACCACGTCTTCTGCCGTCGTGAGTTTTTCGGCCTGCTCGCACAAGCGGGTCTTGACCTCAAGATTCTTCTTGAAGTCGTATTCTCTCATCTCGTTGTTTATCTTGAGGTTGTCGTAGAATTTGTCTCTCTCGAGCTGATACTGTTTCCAGATGTTGGTAACGTCCTCGGCAGGAATCTGTCCTGTCTCGTTCCATTGCTGCTGCAATGCCTTGAACTCGTCGAGGTGCTTTCCGCATTCCTCGCCGTTTTCGTTCAGAGCCTTCAGCTTTGCGATAATCTCGTTCTTCAGTACGAGGTTGTTCTTCTTTTCCTCTTCCTGCTTGGCAAAGACTACCGCTTTCTTGTCTCTGATTATCTTCATCTGAGTCTTGAACTCCTGTTCTGACTGGCTGAGCACCTCGAGGGCGGCAGACTTGTCGGCAATCTCCTCGGCCTGCTGGTTTATCGTCTCCTTTTCGGCGTTCAGGATTTTGTAGAAGTTTTGTTTAAGACTGTTCAGTTCATCTTTGGGTGCGTTCTCGGCATCCTGTGCCAGAACCTTTATACGCTCTACGATTTCCTCTTTAGTCATTTTCCATCAAATATTAGTAATGTTGTGGATATTAGAATACAAATAAAATAAATTATTTTGTAAAACGTGTTAAAAATGTGCAAAAAGTTGATGCCGTTGCCATTTTATTCGTATTTTAAAGCATGTCTTGGTGCTTAAAATAGAAATAAGAGGCTGCTCCGAGCACGAGCGACAAAGCCGTCACGCCCCAGAATCCGTAAACCGACTGTTCTATGCCGTTGTACAGGTTCATGCCCAGATAGCTGGCTATCAGGGTTGGCACCATAATGATGATTGAGTATGACGTGAGTTTACGCATTACCTTACTCAGGTTGTTGTTGATGATGTTTGAGTAAGTGTCCATCGTGCTCTCGAGGATGTTACTGTAGATGCTGGTCATTTCCTGAGCCTGGTTCATCTCGATGTTAACGTCCTCGATAAGCTCGGCGTCGAGCTCGTCGATAGGAAGGCGGAACTTAAGCTTCGTAAGCAGCGTTTCGTTGCCTTTTATTGATGTCATGAAGTATGTCAGGCTGTCCTGAAGACGTGCCAGACTGATGATATCTTGGTTGTCGACGCTCTTGTCGAGTTGTCGCTTTGCTTTTTCGATTAGGAAGCTGATTTGTTTCAGACGCTTCAGATACCACACGGCAGACGAGAGGAAGATGCGGAAAATCATGTCAACGAAGTCGGTGAATCCCTCTCCGCGCTTCTGCTGGTATGTCAGGAAGTCAATCATCATGTCGGTCTCGTAGTAGCAGACGGTAATCATGATGTCGTCCTTCATTATAATGCCCAGCGGAATTGTTGTGTATGGCGTACGCGAACGCACATCCTTTACGTACGGAATACGAAGGATGATGAAGACGAAGCCCTCGTCAATCTCATAACGGGCGCGCTCATCGGCATCGGCAATATCTGAGAGAAAATAGTCGGGAATACCGAGTTTTTCCTGAAGAAAATCCTCGTCTTCCTTGACTGGACATGTTACCTGTGTCCAACAGTATGGCTGCCACTCATCAATGGCTTTGAGCTTCTTGTTAATGTTCCAATAAGTTCTCATTGCTTCCTCTTAATTACAAGTTCTTTGGGCAGAGGAAGTGTTCGTGAGAGAGACATTTCCCCGGCTTAATAATTGTTGTTATTTTCCGTAAGATAATCGTCCATTATTGGTGTGATTAATTTTAAAGTGGTGCAAAGGTAAGCAAATAATTATTCTTTGCAAACATTTGTTCTTCCTTTTTTGTCAAAATTTAATATGATGACGGGATTTTCGCGTCTTTTATGCCTGTCCGTCCAGTTCTTTCTGAACAAGATTGGTCAGTTCTACAAACTGCGGTATGCTCAGCTGCTCTGGACGCTTGGTCATCATCTCGCTGCTCCAGAATGCGCTTTCGGCGTCTACTGGCTTGTTGTGGTTGCCGAAGAGCGGCTTTATGCTGCCGCGAATCATCTTTCTGCGCTGGTTGAATGTTGTCTTCACAACCTCCTTGAACAGTTTCTCGTTGCAGCCGAGTTGCGAAACGTCGTTGCGCGTCATTCTTATTACCGCGCTCTTGACCTTTGGCGGCGGGTTGAACACATTCTCGTGAACGGTGAAGAGATACTCAACATCGTACCATGCCTGAATAAGCACGCTAAGAATGCCGTATGTCTTGCTTCCCGGCGCGGCGGCAATTCGCTCTGCCACTTCCTTCTGAATCATTCCGGTACAGCACGGAATTATCTCCTTGTTGTCGAGCATCTTGAAGAAGATCTGGCTCGATATGTTGTAGGGATAGTTGCCGGTAAGCACGAACGGACTTCCGCCGAAGACCTTGCTGAGGTCGAGCTGAAGGAAATCCTGCGCAATGATATTCTCTGCAAGCTGAGGATAGGCCTCCTGCAAGTAAGCAACCGACTCGCTGTCGAGCTCAACCACCTTGGTGTCGCGCTCCTTGCCTATGAGGAACTGGGTTAGCACGCCCATTCCCGGTCCGACTTCGAGAATTGGAATTTCGGGGCAAGAATCAACAGTATCGGCTATATCCTTTGCTATCTTTAGGTCTTTAAGAAAGTGCTGTCCTAAAAATTTCTTTGGTTTTACTTGCTTCATTCTTGTAGTGAATAGAAATTAAATTTTTATATTTGCAAATGTTTTTTGCAAGTGCAAAGATAAGAACAAAAATTGATAACATTGATAACAAAGACGATAAAAGTGGTGTTCCCTTTTGTTTTGGGGGGCGTCATACTATATTGGATGTACCGCGGCTTTAACTGGGATGAATTAAAGGAAGGCTTTTCGGAGATGAACTGGACATGGATGATTCTTTCGTTCCCCTTCGGAATCTCGGCTCAGGTATTCAGAGGATGGCGATGGAAACAGACCTTGGAGCCGCTGGGCGAGCACCCTTCAACTTCTAACTGCATAAATTCGGTTCTTGTGTCGTATGCGGCAAGTCTGGCAATTCCGCGAATAGGCGAGGTGAGCCGCTGCGGAATTCTGAAACGCAACGACGGTGTGTCGTTCACTAAGGCTATCGGCACGGTTCTTACCGAGAGAATCATCGACACGCTTGTGGTGCTTGGCATCACGGTCGTTACGTTCTTGATACAGTTGCCGGTGTTCCTTTCGTTTTTTCAGAGAACCGGAACAAGTTTCACGGGCTTTCTTGGCCGTTTTTCGGCAACGGGATACTGGGTTACGGCGGTGTGTATCGTTGTCTTGGTGGCAATGTTCGTCGTGCTGCTTCACAAACTCCAGCTTCTGTCTAAGGTGAAGGATATCTTCAGCAAACTGATGGAAGGTGTGATGTCGGTAAAGAAGGTGAAGAACGTGCCTCTGTTCATTTTTCTGACATTAGGCATCTGGGCATCGTACTTCTTGCATTTCTACTTTACATTTTTCTGCTTCGAATATACTTCAGGACTTGGAATGATGGCTGCGCTTGTAATCTTTGTGGTTGGCAGCATCGCCGTCGTTGTTCCTACGCCAAACGGAGCCGGACCGTGGCATTTTGCCGTAAAGACGATGCTCATGCTCTATGGCGTTGAGGCAGCCAAGGGCGCAATGTTCGCCCTCATCGTACACACAATACAGACGCTACTCGTCATTGCCCTCGGCATCTACGGAATGCTTGCATTGAATTTAACAAATAAACAAAAATCATAAAACGTATGAATGAACTTGAGAATTTAGAACCAAAGCGATTGTGGAAGCATTTCTACGATCTTACACAGGTTCCGCATCCATCTTATCATCTAGAGAAGATGCAGCAGCATCTGCTCGACTTCGGAAAGAAAATTGGTGTTGAAACTATACTCGACGAGGCTGGCAATGTCATCCTCCGCAAGCCTGCCACTCCAGGACAGGAGCATCGCAAGGGCATCGTAATGCAGGCGCACATGGACATGGTTCCGCAGAAGCGCAAGGGCTGCGAGCACGATTTCCTTACCGATCCTCTGAAGCCTTTCATCGATGGCGAGTGGGTTCGTGCAACCGATACAACCCTTGGTGCTGACGATGGCATGGGTGTGGCTGCTGCTATGGCTATCATGGAAGACGATACGCTTGTTCACGGTCCGCTTGAGGCTCTCTTCACCGTAAACGAGGAGACTGGTCTTGAGGGCGCGTTCGGTCTGAAGGAAGATGCTCTGAAAGGCTCATACCTTCTTAATATGGACTCTGAGGACGAGGGCGAGTTTACCGTAGGATGTGCCGGCGGTCTTAACATCTTCGCATCTATGGAATACAAGCCAGAAGAGGCTGATGCAACCGACAAGGCATTCAAGATTTCGCTAGCAGGACTTTACGGCGGTCATTCAGGAATGGAAATCGGCACAGGCCGAGGCAATGCCAACAAGATGATGGCCCGCGTAATCTACGATGCTATCGCCGAGTGCGATGCCGAGCTTGCAGAGTGGCACGGCGGAAACATGCACAACGCCATTCCACGCGAGTGCGAGGCTATAGTAACCGTTCCTGCCGGAAACGAGGAGGCAATCACATCGCTCGTTGCCGATTATCAGGCTCAGTTTAACGAAGAATACAAGGGTGTTGAGTCTAACATCAAACTTACAATCGAGGCTGTTGAGATGCCGAAGGAGGTTGTTCCAGAGGAGATTCGCGACAACATCGTTTCTTCAATCCTTGCTTGCTTCAACGGCGTTCACAGATACATTCCTGAGATGCCTGAAGTTCCAGAGACTTCTTCAAACCTTGCAATCGTCAATCTTACTGCTTCTGAAGTCCGCATTGAACTGTTTGCTCGTAGTGCCGTAGACTCAATGAAGCGTTATGTTGCAATTATGATCGAGAGCTGTTTCTCAATGGCTGGAATGAAGGTCGAGACAGAAGGCGATTACAGCGGCTGGACTCCAAAGTTCGATTCTGCTTTGCTCGAGACTGCAAAGAAGGTTTACAAGGAATTGAGCGGAAAGGATGCCATCGTAAACGTTACTCACGGCGGATTGGAGTGCGGCCTGATTGGCAGCAAGTATCCTGAGATGGATATGGTTAGCTTCGGCCCTACATTGCGCAGCCCTCACACTCCTGACGAGCGTTGCCATATTCCGAGCGTTGCACGCTTCTACGATTTGGTTCGCAAACTTGTAGAGACTTTATAATTTAAAAGTTTTATCTATATAATTGAAAAAGCCGATTGTTACAAAGATTGTAATAACCGGCTTTTTACTATATAGAGATTTCTGTCATGTCGTTTCTGGTGTTGCCTCGTTCTCGTTTTCGTCCTTGATATACATAAGGTGTTTTTTCGGAACGTTTGTTATGGCTACGGCAACCACGCCGTTTATTGGCAGAACCACGCAGAGGTGCTTCTTAATGCTCTTTACCACGCCCTCAACTCCGGCAAATGCGCCTTCGGTAATCTTTACATGAGCTCCCGGCTTGCATGCAAAGTCCATGTTGTCGAGGAATACAACCTGCTCGTTCTGCTCGTTTGTTACGCGTATGAAGTCGTTCATCATCTTCTCCGGAACATAGAGAGCCTCGCTCGTCTTAGTCTTCTCGAACGGAACGTTGTGCATTATATAGCTAAGGTTTATGAATTCGGACTGCTGCTTTAACTGCGAGATGTAGGTATATGGCGCGTGTACGAAGATAAGGTTACTGATTCGCGGCACGAACTTGGTATGCTCGCCAATCTGCCTGTATTCCATCGGGATGTAACATTCGCAGCCTATGCGGTTTAGCTCTTCCCGTAGTGTGAGCAGTCGCGGAGTTGACGAATATCTCACTCTCATCGGAAACCATAGCGTTTTGTTCTTGTCTATCATAAATCAGAAATTCGAGTTGGGATAGATTTGTGTGGGTCTTGCGAGCCTGAAAAGCTGCAATGGATTGCAAAGGTTAAAAAAAGGAAGCATTACCAGATGCTTCCTTTTTATCTCTTCTCTGAAAAGATTAAGCGTTAACTCTCTTTTCCTGGATGCGGGCCTTCTTACCAGTAAGGTTACGCAAGTAGTACAACTTAGCGCGACGAACTTTACCCACCTTGTTTACAGTGATGCTATCGATGTTTGGTGACTCGATAGGGAAGATACGCTCAACACCTACAGTACCTGACATCTTGCGAACAGTGAAACGCTTCTTGTCACCGTGTCCGCTGATCTTGATAACAACACCGCGGTACAACTGGATACGCTCCTTGTTACCCTCGATAATCTTGTAAGCTACTGTGATTGTGTCACCGCTCTTGAATGAAGGGTGCTGCTTGCCAGTTGCGAATGCTTCTTCTGCAATCTTAATTAAATCCATTTGTTTTTGAAATTTTAATTGTTAATTGTGCCGACACCAGCATAACAGGTTACTCTTCCCTGCCAGCGACTGATGCGAAAGCGATTGCAAAAATACGCTTTTTTTTTGAGTTACACAAATTGTTATTCAAAATAAAGCGTCAGCACCACCATTTTTGAACTTATCTTGTCTACCGCATCGGTATATTTCAATAAAGTTTTGTCGTTCAGGTCTTTTCTGTCCTTGTCTATCACGTTGCTCAGTCCGAAGCAGAATTTCAGCTCGGGAATCAGCTTGAAGTAGGGCAGATAGAAGTCGCAGCCCAAGCCCACCTCAATCATGCAGTCGCCCTTCTTCGTCTTCAAAGCCTGATTGTTCTTGCTTGTGAGGTCGAAAATCGGAGCCACTCCGGCCATGACGTAAGGGCGATAGTTATTGAATCGCTCTGCGCTGTATTTCAGGTCGATAGGGCAGGTTATGTAGGTCGACTTCAAGTCTTGCATGTACTTCTGCCGCGATGTCTCTTCGATGAAGGTGATGTTTTTCTCGCCGAAGTGCATCGTCGGGATTATGCGCAGAGCCAGATGGCTGGTCAGATAAAGTTCGGCAAGCACTCCGACCTCGAATCCCGGATTGTATTCGGTAACCTCGGCATACCAACATTCGCCGTCGTCGGTAATGTGGGCGTTGTTGGTAAATTCAAGGTCCTGCTCCTGCACTCCTATCAGGAATCCGTAGTGCAGCCGTCGCTGGTCAATGTACGGCCTGTTCTGTACGCGCCGCTGCTGCGCGCGCATGGTTGGACAGAAGCCGAAAATCAGCAGAAAATATATTAAAATCAGACGTGTCATTATTTATATTAACGCAATAAGTTTTAAAGAATTGCAAACATATACAAAAAATAATTTTTAGCAAAAAAACTTCGTTGAAAGTATTGCCGGACTTAAAATAATGGTTATCTTTGCACAACGAACGGACGTTATTTTGAGCCGTTCGTTTTAATGTACTAATAAATAAAATAACAAACGACTATGGCTTTTATTATTGGCGACGATTGTATCGCTTGCGGTACATGTATTGACGAGTGTCCATCAGGTGCAATTTCAGAGGGCGAAAAGTATGTAATCGACCCAGATTTGTGCACAGAGTGCGCTTCTTGTGCAGATGTTTGTCCTTCTGAGGCAATCCACAAGTAATCGTTTTCTCTATTGACTTTTGTTTTTAGAAGATTTAGCGGGCTTCCTACAAGGGGTGCCCGTTTTTCTTGTCTTGACAAAACGAAAAATGCAGCCTTTTCTTGGGCTGCATTTTTTTATTATTACGAATATCCTAAAAGTTGTCGAAGTCGGTGTCGAGATGGAAGTTGTACACGTTCATGTGAATGCAGTATTCTTTTGGTGCGCCTTCATTCCATGTCTTGTCGTCATAGAGGAAATAGCCGTTTCCTTCTCCGTTCCATCCGAAGTTGATGTAGAATAGAGTTCTGCCGTTAGCCTTTTTGTAGCCGTCAAGAAGCATGCAATGCTCGGTCTGGCTCGGCTTGTCTATTCCCATGATGTTCCAGATGCGTCCGTTGCTTTGAGGAACGGCAGACAGGAACGAGATGCCGCAAGGATTGTCTTTCATGTTCGATTCCACCTTTTCCCAGTCGCTATCGTGTCCGTATGCTCCTCCGAGGTCTTTGTTTAAGAATAATATGGCATTTCTTGTGTTGGCATCAGCCGTGCCGTTCTTGTTATACGAAGTGTCGATATTGTCTGCAATTCTTTTTACGATATTCGAGATGTCCTTGATTTCATCTTGATTGTAAAAAGAATTGCGTGTTTTCAAAACGCCCCATGATGTTTTTAAGGCATATCCCTTGAAAATATGAAAATCTTCGCACAATACAGTTAATGCTTGTGCTGCCGCAATAGTTGTACTGCCGGCAAGAGCCTTTCCTTCAGAACTCTTGTCTCCGGTTGAGGCTGGCGATTGCAAGTTGAAAGGATTGCCCTGTCCCCATGCAACTTTGCATTTCGAAGGCTGAATGTAATCTGCATCCTCTGTGGCTCTTGTTGAGTTTGCAGTCCAGTTAGGATTGACCTCGCTCTCGTTGCTTGCACAGTTCATTACCGATGCTGCAGAAACTCCAAGCATGTATTTGAATGATTCAGGAACTTCGTTCTGGTTGAGTAGTTTGCCGTTGCCGAATTTGAGTTCGAGGTTGCTGATGTGTGCACAGACTGGTTCTGCGCGCTTGTCTCCGGCAACTATTACGGTTGAGTTGTCCGAGAGTTTGACAAAATACAGCAGAGTTTGAGGTGCATTTGTGTTTTGTTCTCCTCTTGTGGTCTGCTCTTGGTTAGAGAGCGAGTCTACGCTGACAATTTGCAGAGAACTGCTTCTTACGGTTTTAGATGTGAAATCGTTTACAACCAGTTCAATGTCTTTTTTATCGACATGGAACTTGTTGTCAGTTGTGGTTGTCTTCTCGTCTTCGCTGCATGAGAAAAGAAGAACTAATGAGGTTAGTAGAATAATGATTTTTTTCATTTTCTTTTATTTGATTTGTTCTTTGTTTATATAGATTGCTGCAGAAGAAACGCCATCACTGTTGGCAAATGCAAAGGCGTAAATGAAAATCTTTTGTGCTGATGGCTTCTTGTTTAATTTGACAGAATATTTGCCGTTTCCTGTCTTTTCAACTGTAATGGAATTGAATACGATTTTCTTTATCTTTCCTTTCTCGCAGTAGATTATGGCTTTCTCGCCTTCTGAAATTTCTATTTCTGTTTCTTCTTTGTTTGTTATTTCTTTAGTGATTGCAATATCTTTATCTATGACGTTTTCGTTTTGTTTCTCGTCTTTTGAAAATATGCGAATCCATCCCATGTCATAGTCTCTTGGTCCTACCTTGAAATAGGTTTCAGACTTTTCTTCTGATACCTCCATATTTTCTTGAAAGATTGTAGGTGGAATGTCTCTTTCTTCAAAATCGCAGGAAATGCACGATAACATTGCGACACAGCACAATATTAAAGATAGTTTTTTTAACATTCTTTTAAAGTTTAGATAGCCTTCTAAAAGCTTCAGGCATTGCTACTTGTTTATTTTTGCTGTCAAGTTCAGTAGTTCTCAAGGCGAATAATTTATTGCAAAAGTATAGAAAAATGACGGAAATATCGAATATTACAGTCCTTTTCTTGTAAAAAAATCTTGCCCGCCCAATTAAGGACGGACAAGATTCCGTTGGTTTATTAAATAAGTCTGTGAAATAGGTCTTATTTCAGTTTAGCGCAAGCCTCCTTGATGCGCTTCATTGCCTCGGTGATGTTCTCATCGCTTGTGGCATAGCTCATGCGGAAGCACTTAGGGCTACCGAAGGCATCGCCGCCTACTGTTGCAACGTGAGCCTCGTTAAGCAAGTACATTGCAAAGTCGGTTGAGTTGTTGATTGTTGTGCCGTTGTACGACTTGCCGAAGTATGAGTCGATTTTTGGGAACAGGTAGAATGCGCCTGTCGGGTGATTTACGCCGAATCCCGGAATCTCCTTTGCCAGCTTCTCGATAAGGTCGCGGCGACGCTCGAATGCCTTGCGCATAGTCTCGCGTGGCTCCTGCGAGCCTGTGTATGCAGCCTCGGCTGCCTTCTGCGATACTGAGCAAGGACCGCTGGTGTACTGACCCTGAAGCTTGTTGCAGCCCTTTACAATCCATTCTGGAGCAGCGATGAAACCGATACGCCATCCTGTCATTGCGTATGCCTTTGACACACCGTTTATGATTACTGTACGCTCTTTCATGCCATCGACAGATGCCATGCTTGCGTGCTTGATGCCAGTATAGTTAAGATGCTCGTAAATCTCGTCGGCAATGACGATTACGCGCTCGTGCTTCTTCAACACGTCTGCAAGAGCCTCGAGTTCTTCCTTAGTGTAAACCGAACCGGTTGGGTTTGATGGAGAGCAGAGGATGAGTGCGCGTGTCTTTGGAGTGATGGCAGCCTCGAGCTGTTCTGGAGTAATCTTGAAGTTCTGCTCGAAGGTAGCCTCTACGATTACAGGCTCGCCATCTGCCAACTTGACCATCTGTGGGTAGCTAACCCAGTATGGAGCAGGTATGATTACCTCGTCACCCTCGTTGACAAGTGCCATGATGGTGTTGCACACACTCTGCTTGGCGCCATTTGAACAAAGAATCTGCGCTGGAGTGTAGTCGAGGTTGTTCTCGTTCTTCAGCTTGGCTACAATGGCGTTGCGAAGTGCAGGATAGCCCGGAACCGGAGAATATCTTGAGTAATTCTCGTCGATTGCCTTCTTTGCTGCCTCCTTGATGTAGTCTGGAGTGTCAAAGTCTGGTTCACCTACACTTAGGTTGATGACGTCAATTCCCTGTGCCTTTAACTCGCTACTTTTCTGCGACATTGCAAGTGTAGCCGAAGGCGAAAGTCTGTTCAGACGGTCGGATAGTTGGTTCATTCTTTCTTTAAGTTATCTATTGTTGTTAAACTGGTGTGCAAAGGTACGAACTTTTCTTTATTCTTCAAAAAATATTCACGAAAAATAGCAAATGCGGTTTACAAAATGACTTGTAAACCGCATTTTTAACAGAATTTTTCTATTTCTTGTTGTTTAGTTTCTTCGTGAACCTAAAAGTCTGAGCAGATACAAGAACAAGTTAACGAAATCGAGGTACAGTTCGAGTGCGCCAAGAAGCGACAGTTTCTGTGTGTTTTCGTTAACCTCGTAGCCGTTCTCTTCAATGATGTTCTTCAGTTTCTGAGCATCGTATGCTGTGAGGGCTGTGAACACAAGCACGCCTACGATAGCGATGATGAAGCTGAAGCCCTCGCTTCTCATGAAAATGTTAACGACGCCTGCGATGATAAGGCCGATAAGAGCCATGAGCGCAAAGCGGCCGATGAAGCTGAGGTCTTTCTTCAGGAATGAGCCGACTACTGCCATCGCGCCGAATGTTCCGGCTGTGATGAAGAATGTTGAGACGATTGAACCAATCTCGTAAATCAAGAAGATAAGGCTCAATGTTACTCCGTTGATAATTGAATATGCTGCGAAAAGGATTCCGGCTGTAGTAAACGACATCTTGAAGATTCGTGAAGAAAGGAAGTATACAAGTCCGAGCTCTGCAAAGCATAGTCCGTAGAACAACATTGGAGTTGATGCGATAGCGTATAACAGAGAGTACGAGTTGGCAACTGCATACGCTGTGAAGCCTGTGATTGTAAGTGCCAGAGCCATCCAGATATACATGTTGCGCATAAGTGTTGCAACTGCGTTCTCTGAGTATATAACGCGGTTGTTTGATTCTGTGGTGTAACCAGCCTTAGACTGGAGCTGGTCAAAATTAGGATAATTTGCCATAGTTGTTTGTTTTTTTGGTTTTAAACTTATTTGTTGAAGTGAAGGGTGTGTCCCATTCGCTCCATTTTTGTTTTCAGATATCTCTCGTTAAAGCGGTTAGGCTTTATTTCTATTGGTACGTTCTCTACAATCTGCAAGCCGTAAGCCTCGAGTCCTACGCGCTTTACAGGATTGTTTGTAAGGAGCTTAATCTTCTTTACGCCAAGCTGACGCAGAATCTCCGCTCCAACGCCATAGTCGCGCTCGTCGGGCTGGAAGCCGAGGTGAGTGTTGGCATCTACGGTGTCCAAGCCTTCTTCCTGCAACTTGTAGGCTCTTATCTTGTTGAACAGACCGATGCCGCGGCCTTCCTGATTCATGTAGAGAACAACGCCCTTGCCGGCTTTCTCAATCTCCTGCATGGCCGTGTGCAGCTGCGCTCCGCAGTCGCATCGCTGGCTTCCGAAGATGTCGCCCGTAACGCACGATGAGTGTACGCGAACCAGAATAGGCTCGTCGTCCTCCCAAGTACCCTTTACCAAGGCAGAGTGCTCAAGGCCGTTGCTCAATTGGCGGAAGACGGTCATCTTGAAGTTTCCGTATTCGGTCGGCATGTTCACCTCCGGACCTTTCTCCACGGTGCTTTCCTTCTTCAGACGGTAGGCAATGAGGTCGCGGATGGTTATAATCTTCATGTCGAACTTCTTTGCCACTTCCTGAAGCTGCGGCATTCGTGCCATCGTTCCGTCCTCGTTCAGAATCTCGATGAGGGCGGCGGCCGGCTGAAGTCCTGCAAGGCGGGCCATGTCTACTCCGGCCTCGGTGTGTCCGGCGCGGCGGATAACGCCCTTGTCCTGAGCGTAGAGCGGGTTGATGTGTCCCGGACGGCCGAATGTCTGAGGCGTTGAGTTAGGGTCGGCAAGTGCCTTGATTGTCTCGGCGCGGTCGTGTGCCGAAACTCCCGTGGTGCATCCCTCCAGCTTGTCTACGGTTATGGTGAACGGTGTGCCAAGCATCGAAGTGTTGTCCTCAACCTGATGGTTAAGGTCGAGCTCCTTGGCCCTTGATATGGTGATAGGGCAGCAGAGCACGCCGCGTCCGTTCTGAAGCATGAAGTTCACCTTCTCGGGCGTAATCATCTCGGCAGCCGTGATGAAGTCGCCCTCGTTCTCTCGGTCTTCATCGTCTACCACGATTACGAACTTTCCTTCCTTGAAGTCGGCTATTGCCTCTTCAATTGTATTTAATTTAAATTCGCTCATACGTTATGTTTAGTCAATCAGTTTTTTATCGCGCAGAACCCCAATTCGCACGCAGATGTTGTTGTTGTTCTTTGCAATTTTCTTCATATCTCTGTAAAGCCTGCGACGAAAACGCCAGATGCGCAGGTAAAGTATAATTCCAAGTGGCAGGCACAGTCCCGACAGCAGATTCTTCCATCGCTTGCCGAACGGACTTGTATGCGCGCTCACGGCAAGGATAGGGTATTCGTTTATCATGCCTATGAGCACCGTGTCTTTTGTGTTGCCCAGTTCTTCGAGCAGAGCCTCCATGCGCTCGTTTATCTCCTCTACCGCCACGTCGGGACGGTTGCGCAGGAATATTCTGAGAGGGTTAGGCGGCACGATGAGCCTGTGCTTGCTCGAGTATGTCTCGCACTCCTTGGTGAGCGCGTTGAGTCGCTCGGGCAGAGTGTCGTAGTTTGGCGGATATATGATGACTTCCTTTCGTGCAACGTGCCTTGAGAGTCGTAGTCCCAGCAGCTTGCGGAAGAAGTTGGCATAGGCATCTTTGTTGAACACCGCCGAGTCGTTGTTTGCCTTGTATGTAAGGAACAGCCCCATCGGCGCAAGAATGAACGTGCTTATCCACATTCCGACGATGACCGGAATCTCGCCGTCGCGCGCCATCTTGTAGCCCGAGTTGTCGATGATGTAGTAGAAGATGAATATTATCACCGACACGATTACCGGCATACCCAGTCCGCCCTTGCGTATGATTGCTCCCAGCGGCGCTCCGATGAAGAAGAACACCACGCAGGCGAGCGCGAGCGAAATCTTTCTGTGCCACTCCGTCTTGTGCTTTCTGATCTGAAAGTCGCCCTCTTCCATTATCGCCTTCTTGAACTCGAAGTCGGTCTTCTGCATCCTCACGCGGTTGTAGATAGAGCGGATGGCTGCAACCTGCGCCTCTTTTGTAAGATGACTGAATGCCGTGTCGATGTTCACGTTGCCGTCAATCTCCTTGGCATAGTTGCTGGCTTTTGCCTGATTCTTCTTCGAGATGGTCTGGAAGAGTGTAATCTTCACCTCCTTGTAGTTCCTTATTCCCACGCTGTCGTAGTGGAGTGTCATGGAGTCGATGCTATGGTCGAGCTGCGCCATGTTCTTTATGGCAGAGCGTCCGCTCAGGTCGGCATCGGTCATGTTGAATCCCGAGTTGAAGTCGATGATTGTATGCTTCTCGCAGAACGTCTCGCGGCGGTAGGGCACGTTAGCCCTCATCTGTCCGAACTGGTCGCCCCTCAGGTTCTCGAACTGCTCGCCGCTGTACAGGTGCAGCAGAAGATGCTGCTGGTCGCTGCTCATCTCGAGCTTTCCCGAGTCGGCGAGTATGATGTGTGCATTCTCAAAGCCGTCGGCCACATTATATATTATCACTCCGTGAAGGATTCCCGTCTCCTTGTCCTTCTTCTCAACGTACAGGTTATATCCGTCAATCTCGTTGTAGAACACCTTTTCAGGTATGTCGAGCTCGGGCGATGTCTGCTTCATCGAGATGATAAGTTGAAAGAGCGACAACTGCGCCTTCGGACCCACCACATTCTGAAAGTAGAACGACGCGCCGCCCAGCAGGCACACAAATACGACGAGTGGACGGATGGTTTTGAACAGCGATATTCCTGCCGCCTTTATTGCCAGCAGCTCGAACTGCTCGCCGAGGTTTCCGAATGATATGAGTGATGCAAGTAGTATTGCCAGTGGAAGTGACATTGGCACCAGCGTAAGAGCCGAGTAGAAGAAAAATTGTGCCAAAACCGATAGTTCGAGTCCCTTGCCTATAAGCTCATCTACATATCTCCACAGAAACTGCATCATGAAAATGAACAAGCAGATGAAGAATGTGCCGCAGAACAGCGTGATGAACTTCTTTAATATGAATATGTCTAATTTTTTTAATAACTGCATCTAACAGTATGTGATGTGTGAATCGTTGCAAAATTACTATAAAAAGCATAATGTTTGTATGTTTTTCGGATAATTTTTACTTTTTGATGCAAAAATCTTCAGGAAAAATTTGCAAGTTCGGAAAATTGTCGTATCTTTGCACCGCATTTCAGCAATGAGATGATTTGGCGGGATAGCTCAGCTGGTTAGAGCGCATGATTCATAATCATGAGGTCCCCGGTTCAATCCCGGGTCCCGCTACAAAGCCAAGAGGTTGTACTTCCGAGTACGACCTCTTTTTTTGTTTGTATCGCCCAGTCTGCGACTATTTTGATTTATTTACGCCCTAATTCTGATTTTTGCAATGCCGAAAGTTCTGAGGCTGAAAGATTTATTTTAATTTTGTGCTGATGTTCCGGCTTTCCGGAATATGTAAAAACTATAACGCTTATTATGAATATTTCAAGAATCATCATCGCGATGCTGTTTGCCGTGGCTGGCACTACGGCAATGGCGCAGAACAATGTGGTATCGGCCAAGGAAGCTCCGTTCAGGATGGACGACATCGAGCTGTTCCAGTTCCCAAAGAAAGATTTCCCAATAACGCGCTACGGCGCAAAGAAGGGCAACGCCAAGGCTAACACTCTGGCCTTCCGCAAGGCTATGGAGGCTTGCAGCAAGGCTGGCGGCGGCAGGGTAGTAGTGCCTGCCGGAGCGTGGGTTACAGGCCCTATACACTTCAGGAGCAACGTTAACCTCTATCTCTCCGAAGGGGCTGAGGTTAACTTTACCGACAATCCCGACGACTATCTGCCTGCCGTGATGACATCGTGGGAGGGCTTTGAGTGCTACAACTATTCGCCCCTCGTCTATGCCTTCGAGTGCAAGAACATTGCCATAACCGGAAGCGGCACGCTCAAGCCTAAGATGGACTTGTGGAAGGAGTGGTTTGCCCGTCCTAAGGCGCACATGAACGCCCTCAGACAACTGTATTCGATGGCGAGTACCGATGTGCCCGTAAAGTACAGACAGATGGCAGAGGGCGAGAACCATCTGCGTCCGCATCTCATTCACCTTAACAGATGCGAGAACGTGCAGCTCGACGGATTCAAGATTCGCGAGAGTCCGTTCTGGACCGTCCATCTGTATATGTGCAAGAACGGAAGGGTGAGCAACCTCGATGTATATGCACACGGACACAACAACGACGGCGTGGACTTGGAGATGACGCAGAACTTTGTGGTTGAGAACTGCGTGTTCGACCAAGGCGACGATGCCGTGGTGATAAAGGCGGGGCGCAATCAGGACGCTTGGCGTCTGGCTACTCCTACGCAGAATATCGTAATCAGAAACTGCGTGATAAAGAAAGGCCATTGCCTGCTGGGCATTGGCAGCGAGATTTCGGGCGGAATAAGAAACGTGTATATGCACGATTGCGAGTCGCCCGACGAGGTTATACGTCTCTTCTACATGAAGACGAATATCCGCCGTGGCGGCTTCCTGGAGAACATAAGCATGGAGAACGTTAAGGCAAACCGTATGCGACGCGCCTTCGAGATTGATACCGATGTGCTGTACCAATGGAAGGACATCGTGCCTACATACGAGGAACGCCCTACGCGAATAAGCAACATTTCGATGAAGAACATAGAGTGCGAGCAGGCAAATGCCATCTACGACATCAAGGGCTCGGCTCTTCTGCCTATCGATACCGTAAGGCTCGCTAACATACATGTGAAGGAGGTGAACGAGTTCATCAACAATCAGACAAACGTAAGGAATCTCTCGACCGACAACATAACTTACGACAAGTTTGTAAAGAAAGAAATAAAGCCGCTGGGATGGTAGCGTAATGGCATAATTTTGCTAATTTTGCAGCCGTTATGACTATTTTTATCATTCTTTTCTGCGTGCTCTCGCCGTTGTTTGTCTTGTGGCTGACCTACAAAAGCAGTCTCCTCAACAAGGTGGGAAGCATCATTGTGGCATACATTATTGCATGCACTCTGGGCTTGCTCGGAGTCTTTCCCGATACCGACGAGGTGCATGCGGTACAGACAACCGTAGCGTCGGCAACCGTGCCTTTCGCCATTCCGCTCATGCTGTTCTCTGCCGACATAAAGTCGTGGGCAAAGCTTGCCCCTAACTTTATCAAGTCGCTCATTTTCGGCATATTGGGCTGCGCCATGGCCATTGCCGTTGGCTTTGTTCTGTACGGCCAGTCGGACAGAACGATGTTTGCCAACATCGGCGGAATGCTTACGGGACTCTATACCGGAGGAAACGCCAATCTGGCATCTCTGAAGGTTGCCCTTGGCGTAGACGAATCGGTCTTTGTGCTCGTTTCGGCTTATAGCGTGGTGCTGAGTGCCGTGTATTTGTTTTTCGTCATCATCTTCGGAAAGAAGGTTCTCGGACTCTTCATGCCCGATTTTGCAAGCGACAAGGAGGCCGAAGATGCCGAACTTGGCAAACTTAGCGTAGAGAATCACGATAATGAACTGTTTCTTGGCTTGTTCCGTCGCGACAATCTGCGCGATTTGGTAATATCGCTCCTGCTTTCTGCTGGCATAATAATTGTGGGTGCAGGCGTGGCTTTGCTCTTCCCTAAGGATATGTTCCAGTCGGTATTTATCCTCGGCATAAGCCTTTTGTCGGTTCTTGCCTCGATGAACAAGAAGGTACGCTCGCTAAAGCGCACGTTCGAGGCCGGCACGTTCTTCATCCTGATTTTCAGCGTGGCGGTGGCATCGCAGGTAAGTCTTGGCACGCTAAAGGACATCAACCCCGATATTTTCATGTTCACCACGGTGGCAACCATCGGCGCGCTCTTCTTTCATGTGCTGCTGAGTGCCATTTTCAGGGTCGATACAGATACCACGCTCACCACGAGCATCTCGCTTATATGCAGTCCGCCGTTTGCGCCTGTTATGGGTAGCGCGCTTCACAACAAGGCTGTCATAGGTCCGGGCATTGCCGTTGGACTGTTCGGCTATGCAGCCGGAACATACATAGGCTTTGGCTTGGCAAAAATGCTTCTGTTCGTCTTCTGACGAGCGGAAGCATTTTTTTTAGTTAATGATTATCCGCAATTCGCCCTGCCGTTATATAATTTGTGTTCAAACGTAGGCTTATACGAAACGGCAGCGATAACTAACCGGTCGAACATCCTGTCACCGAAATATTTACGGTTGAATTTGTAGCAGAATTCATT
>JAFZWM010000053.1 GCA_017617315.1 Bacteroidaceae bacterium | reverse complement strand
TTCCGCAGCCACGGCGCAGACGCTCCGAGGGAGATTTGGCAGTTTGGCGAGAAGGGCACGCCCGTGTATGACGCCATCGAAAAATGCATCCGTCTGAGGTACAGAATGATACCATATTTTTACAGCACGGCTTGGCAGGTTACCAACAACAACGGCAGCTACTTGCGCCCCTTGATTTGCGATTTTGCCGCCGACAAGAATGTCTGGGATATGGCTGACGAATTTATGCTCGGCGACATCATCCTCGCCACCCCGATTGTGGAGGCTCAGTACACCGAAGAAAAGATTATCAAGACCGACGAAATGTCAGGTTGGGACAGAAACAACGCTGACAGCAAGCAAGTTGCAAATGTTGATTTCACTCAATCGAAACAGACCGTCAAGTATCTGCCAAAAGGCAGCGACTGGTACGATTTTCACACTGGACAGCGTTACAAGGGCGGTCAGAAGGTTACATTGACCACGACATTTGACAAAACTCCGATGTTCATCAAGGCTGGCGGCATCCTTCCGTTAGGCCCTGAAATGCAGTACGTTGCCGAAAAAGATTGGAGCAACCTCGAAATCCGCGTTTATCCTGGCAAGGACGGCAGTTTTACGCTTTACGAGGACGAGGGAGACAATTACAACTACGAAAACGGCAAATATTCCGAAATCCTTTTCACTTGGAAAAACGCAGCCAATACTCTGATTATTAACGATGTAAAGGGAAGTTTTGACGGAATGTTGAAGAATAGGACGTTCAATGTTGTATTACCCGACGGCAAGAGCAAAGTCGTGGAATACAGCGGAAAGAAAGTGGAAGTGAAATTGTAAACATTCTGTTGCCTTACAGAACAAGCACTCGTGCAGAAAGATTTTCATGACTTTCTGCACGAGTTTTTCTTTTCAAAATCAAATTATATACTCACGGCACACGAAATATAGATTTTTTTCGTTCCAATCATAAATAAGTTTTTTACAGATTAAAATTCATGAAGAACAAGCATCTTTTTCTGACAATCGCGGCCTTGATGCCGTTGATGTTGCATGCACAAAACGAGGTTGGAAGCCTCAACATTCAGCCTAAAATCGGACTTAACATCGCAACGCTGACGGCATACGATGCCAAGTCGCGCAAAGCCTTTACCGCAGGCGTTGAAGCCGAATATTTCGTACATCAGCACCTATCGCTTTCAGTCGGCGCAATGTACTCGCAGCAAGGAGTGAGAGACAGTAAAACAGTCGGCATCACTGATTTAAGCGCACCTGAGGCTGACTGCAAATTCATTCTTGACTACATAAACATCCCGATAATGGCAAACCTTTACGCATCGAACGGTTTTGCCGTGAAAGCCGGCATCCAGCCAGGATTTCTGGTAAGAAGCAGATTCAAGACAACATCCGACGGCTTTACGTCAAAGACTGGCGATTTAGCTCGCGACTTAGACCTTGCCATTCCGCTCGGTGTGTCGTACGAGTTCAGCGACCTTCAGTTTGACATCCGCTACAACATCGGAATAACAAATGCAACGCACGACAAATACACGGAATCTGGCGATGCAAAAAACCGAGTCGTACAGATTACTCTTGGCTACAAGTTTTGGCTTTAAACACCAAAAAACGGGAGCAAGACTTTACGCCCCACTCCCGTCATTTGAAATCTATCTGTCTGATTATTAAAATTCAAGACTTACGCCAGCCATAAACGTTGCCTTTGGCATTGGGTTGCCAAGCACATACTCGTAGTTCTGGCCAAGAAGATTATCGCCGTTAATCCACAACTTGACAGACGACGTAACCGCGTAGTTTACGCAAGCGTTGAGAAGCGCGAAGTTTTCGGTTTTCTCGCTCTCGCCCACCGCTGTGTAGAGTCCGTTTACAACCATCATTCCGACTGTTGCGCTAAACTTGCCGTAACTTGTCTCTGCTCCGAAATAGCCTTTGTGCTCCGGCGCGCCTACAATAGCGTTCTTCATGTTGAGATAGCTGTAGTTAGAAACAAGATTCCAGTGGCTGTTTAGGCCGGCTCTCAGGCTGAGTTCAACGCCCTTGTTTGTAAGTTCGCCCGTGTTGATGTTCTTGCGGTTTACAGTCTGGATTATGTTGTCGGCCTTGATGTAATAGCCGCAAACCTTATAGTCGAAGAAAGGATATCCGCCGTTGTCTATGCGCTGACTCCACGACAGTTCGTAGTTGTAAAGTCGCTCAGGCTTGAGATCGGTATTTGACGGCGGATAGAGGTACATCTCGCGCATCGTCGGGTTGCGGAATCCCTTGCCGGCAAGAGCCTTCAGCTCGCCGTTCTTCATAGGGCGCACAACGATTCCTCCCTGCGGAATGACTTCAGAACCGCTTACCGAATGGCGGTCGTATCGCAGACCGGCATCAAGCGTGAGCCACTGGCTTATTTCCTGACTAACCTCGCCATAAACACCCAGTTCGTACATGTTTTCCTTGCCCGACTGCTTGTTCTGCGTTTCGAGCACCTCGCCAGTCTCGCGGCTTGTGTAGAACGCCTTTCCGTAGATGCGCTGATAGTCAGCACCTACGCTCACCTTTCCGCCCTTCCAAAGGCTTGCACTCTGATAGGCATTGATGCCGAAGAGATGGTCGCGCGAGCGGAAAAAGCGTGTCTGCGGAGTTGCTCCGGCGGCGTTGGCGTAACCATCGTTTATCTTGTGGCGACCGAAGTTGTCGTATATGCTTATGCGTCCGCTCGTGCTATTGTAGTTGTTCTCTACGCCCATATTCACCGCACCGCGTGTAATCCACTGGTCGGCCTCGAGCATAGGGCTCTGCACCGTGCCGGGATATGATGCGTTGAAGTGCGTGATGTCGGCATTTCCGTAAACATTCCAGCTCTCGCAGAGCTTATATTTGAGGTTTGCCAGTCCGCCGTACTGCTCAAACCCCATGTTTGGACGGTGATTGTCCGAGCGATTATACTGAACGGCCACGTTGCTCGAGAATCTGTCGTTCTTGTACTGGTGAGATGCATCGCTCATCAGAGTGCCGTAAGTTCCGCCGCCGATGTTGATGCGTGTCGTACCCCATGCGCTGCGGTTATCTCCAGCCTCGCGCGTGATGATGTTAATAACACCGCCCATGGCGTTAGAGCCGTACAGAATACTTGCCGGACCGCTGATTACCTCGACCTTTTCAGCCCCGAGAGTATGATAGCTGTCGGCAATGGAATGGCCATAGATTCCGTTGTACTGCGGATGTCCGTCGATGAGAACCATCACCTGTCCGGCAGCCGACGAGATGCCTCGCATCATCATGCCGCCCGTTCCGCCAGTGCTAACGCCATAGCCCATAACTCCGCGGCCGTTAATCATCAGTCCCGGAATCTGCTCGTTGAGTGTTGGCAGAATGTTTGTTCTGTGCTGTCGGTTAAGCGTGTGATTTCCCACAACCGAGATGTTAAGCGGCACATGACTGCTGTTGCTTCTTATTCGCGCAGCCGTTACCTTTACTTCTGATATGCTGTCTACAATCTGTGCTGGGTTGTCGTTCTCGTCAGCAAAAACAGCAGTTGTGCAGACAAAGCACAGCAAGCCAGCAATAAATCTTGAGTTTGTCATAAATAATGTTTTGTGTTTTATAAAGAAGATTTTCAAAGACATTAGTCCGCAAATATACATTATTCCTTACAATTTCTTGTATTTCAAATCAATTTTCTTGTATTTCTTTTCCTGCGGATTGTTCCAGTGCTCCATCAGGCCGAGAGGCGCAGAGAGCGGCTTTCCGTCCTGCTTGTAAACCGTTCCGCTCGGCGCGTTCGGAATCATGGCAGCCTCACGAAGATACTCGTCGCAGTAGTTCAGACTTCCGAACTCCGGCCACTCGCCTATCAGGATGTCTGCTCCCACGGCATCGCAAGCCACCTCGTCCTGCGACACAATGAGCGAGCAAGCCCAGTCGCCGCAGAACGGCTCTTTCTGCCACTTCGGATTTGGCGCACCGTTCACATCGCGCGAGCCGTACGTTCCGTCGATGATGAAGAGCATACATTTCTGCCCCAGATTCTTGTGCGAGATAAAATCTACAAACGTCTTGTAGCCGGGCTTTCCGTGGCGTTTGTCGGCGCTGAAGTTGCTGTGCGCGTTGCGTCGCCATATAAGCGAGATGTCGGTTGCGCCGTACCAGTTTTTCGTCGTCAGAGTTACGCCGGGGCCCGAATGGGTTTTCAGCAACGCGCTGTTTATCAGATAGTCGGCATCGACGATGCACTTTGCCAATCCTCGCGCCAGCTTGCCGTTATCAGCCGAATAGGTTATCTGCTCGGGATAATATTCGCATTTCTGCCTGCCGTCGCCGCCGATATTGTCGATAAAGACAACCTTCGGAAACTCGCGGTGAACCTTGTTGTAGATACTGTCGGTTATGGCACGGCTCGGCTCGCACAAAACGATGTCCTGCTCACGGATTCGGCCGTCGCGGACCATCGAGCGCACGAGAGCCAGCGTTACGAACGGCGACGAGTTCAACTCGATGGTGTCGTGGTGTGTGATGGCGTTGTTCATGTTCAGCTTCACGGCAATTTTCTCGCCTTTCTTGTAGCCACGGTTGCCGCGTCCATGCTCTTTGTTGAAGTGGCAGAACAGAGCTTTCCAAGCCTTCTGCGCCGTAGGTTCGCCGGTAAGCTGGATAATGGCTTCGCGAACCATGTCATCGGCCTTCTGCTGATTGTTCCATCGGTCTTCAACCCAAAGTCCGGTGCGACCATCCCACTTTGCCACGCCGGGATTGTGAACCCATGCCACTCTGCCGGGATTGATGCCCTTGCCCTCGCCCAGCGGCTGGTTTGGCGCGACGAAAAGCTTAGGATGAACCGCGTTAAACTCGCCGAAAAACATCCGCTTGCGATTTACCGCCTCGCCCAGCAACTGAATGGTGGTTGATGGTCCTAAATCGGGCATCTTCCATGCGCGGAGCTGCCACACAACCTTTCCGCTGCGATCAATCTCAATGGCCTGAACGGGCGCGTTTGCCGTATCCATCGGAGTCTTGTTCCACTCGTTGTACCAGTTGTTTACAATATGGTTGCCGTTCTTCAGTCTGACGGTTTTCTGCGGCTGGGTAACACCAATCTGTGCAACGTTCGTCTGCCAGACGGTGTGTCCCTGTCGGTTTATCTCCTGAATTTCGCCCTTTCTGCCAGTTATCAAGATGTTGCCCTTCGGGAGTTCCTGAACAGACCACGGCTTGAATCCGCTCCAGCGTTCGAGTTCCTTGCCCTCGCAGTTGTACTCGCTTATGCAGCCAAGTCCCATGTTGGCAACGAGCAGAGTGCCGCGCGATGTCAGTCGGGCGTTGCGGAACTGTCCGTGAACCGAGCCTTTCGCGTTTGTCTCCACCCCGAACTCGCGCACGATGCGCTTAGACGGAATCTCCATCACAACGATTTTTGCCGGCTTTCCGTTCTGCACAAAAACAACGTGCGTCGTGCCTATCGGCTGCACGGTGTGAATCTCGCATCCCTGAGGCGCATCGTAGTGCCATACGGCCTTTCCGTCGGCATCTATCTCGGTTATTCCAAACTGATGAGCCATCAAGATGTGTCCATCACTCATCAGGATGGCATCGCTAATCTCGCCTTTCAGCCTTTCTGACTCCGGACGAAGGGCATTGTCGTAAGTCCACACCACCGTTCCATCCTGCACCTTGAACATCCTCAGGCGCTTGCTCTGGCCGGCATAGAAAAAGTTGTGGCGAGAAAGGCTCTCATCCACAACTTTTTGCGCGACCGCCTTGCCACAAACGGCAAAAGCGGCGCACAACACAACTATCATTCTACTAAAAATCGTCATATACAGGAAATATTATTTCTGCCACAAAGATATGTATTTACGGCAGAATCGCGTTAAGACAAAAAGTGCAAAGAATAGGACAATCTTAACATTTTGAAAGAAAAAACGGCGCGAATGCCTTGTCATTTTGTCTTTTTTTGTTTCTTTGCAGATGTTTTTACGAATAAACACAAAAATGAATATTCCTGTCGAACGCCTTCACTTGCTTGCCCTAAACGCCGGATGCTGCTACCACAACGGCGACTGGAACTGGAAGAATGTGCGAAGCCCATTCCTGCGACTATATTACGTTACCGAGGGCACGGCCGAAGTAGAACTGCCTTCGGGCAGATTCAGACTAACGCCGCATCATCTTTACATGATTCCGGCATACACGGTTCACAACTGCTTCTGCAACTCGCATTTCGTACATTTCTACATTCATATTTTCGAAGATGTACAGAACGAACCAGCCATTCTGGAGGACTTGGAAATGCCCGTTGAGGTTGATGCACAGCCCGGCGACCTTGAGTTGATAAAGCGGCTGTGCGAGATAAATCCGGAGCTGAAAATTCCGGCATCGAACCCGAGCACCTACGACAACCATCAGACTCTCGTTGACAATTATCTGAAGAATCAGCAGAGCGCTTTTCACAACAAAGCCGAATCATACGGCATCATGCTAATCCTTCTGTCGCGCTTTCTCAAGCTGGCGAGCGCAAAGACCGATGTGAAGGACAATCGCATTCAGCAGACACTCACCTACATCCGCAAGAACATCGACAAGACCATAGACTTCGACCATCTTGCCGACTTGGCTTGCATGTCGAAGGGGCATTTCTTCCGCACGTTCAAGGAGCATACCGGCGAGACGCCCAACCAGTTTGTAACCAAGCGCAAACTCGAGCTTGCCGAACTTGCCTTGGTAACGACCAACAAGCCAATAAAGAGCATCGCCACATCGCTCGGCTACGACGATTATTCGTACTTTATCCGCGCGTTCAGGAAAAACATCGGCGTAACGCCTCAACAATACAGAGAAAATCATTTTAAATAATTAAAAGACAAATCTTTATGACTAATTTCAACTTTAAAGCGAACTTTACTCTATGCGCCATTTTGGTCGCATCAACAACCTTACAGTCTTGCAAAAACTCGAACAACACTCAAATTCTCACAGACGAACTCATCAAGAAAGAGATAATGAAAAACGATTCGGAGAAAGACAACACCGAACTGGTTGCGAAATTCAAGGAAATAGCCGACTGCAAATGCACTTACTATCCTCCAACATCGGGAAGCGAGTTTTTGCGCCATTACAACAACGCCATTGCACGAGGAAAGAAAGAAGGATTCGTGCCATTGCTTATATATGCAAACGACATACTATACACGGCTATCAGTTCTGAATTAGGCTTGGAGGATGAAAACAAGATTGATATTCAGACAATACGTTCGACACGCAAAAAACTGATTGCCGAAGCATCTGCCGAAGAGGGAAAGAAATGGCTGCAAAAAGAGTTGAAAGACCTGAAAGACGATTCATACAATGAGGTTTTGGGCGAACCGGTAAACGACCAGCAAGGAATGAAAGAACTATCTATTTTCAGCCAAGAGAAAACTCCTCCAATGCTCATCGTTGAAGTTCCGGTGAAAGAACCTTGGCAAGTAATAGCATGGTTCCCATTTGGCAACTGGAATGCATGCCCAGAGAAGAAGGAGCTTGTAAACGTATGCAAATATTGGTACGAGAAATATGGCGCAGTCCCTTCGCTTATCACCTACGACACTCTAGAGATGACCGTTTCAAAGCCTGTAAGCAACAATCAAAGCCTCGAACTTGCCGAAGAACAATACGCGTTCTGCACAGACATTGTTTCTCAAGGAGTAGGCTATGTAAATACCTTGGCTGATTGTCTGCGCAAATCAACAGTCTGGTATTTCTGGTGGGATTAAACCGAATTTCCACATTAACAGCGTCCGAATCACCGAAAACACATCGGTTCGGACGCATCGGCAACAAAGAGAAAATCATTTTTTTAATAACAAACAATAAAATCATTATTATGGCACAAAACAATTCAGCAAGCGGTTGTCTTTTAAGTCTCATTATCATTATTGCGGGACTTTCGTATCTAACATATGCAGTTACACACGGAAGAGTATATTCCGGCATCTGGGCAACAGTAATAACCGTTGTAGGTTTTACACTCGCAGCAAAATCTTGCAACAAGAAGCAAAACGACACACAAGAAAGCGGTTTTATGAAGATTATAAATATAATTTCAAAATATATAATCTATGCCTTCATAGCCGTAATAGTATTAACTATTTTCTACCTCATATTTCAGGCAGCAATAGAATCAGGAAATCCGGTACTCTATATTGTCATAACCCTTGTCATTGCAGGCATCATCGGTTACAAAGTATATAACGCAATGAAAAGAGGCGAAGATGACGATGACCCAACCGGTTACGAAGCCCGTATGAAAAAAGCTAATAGCTCACACACACAGGACAACACATCTGATAAGACCACGAAGTAAGAATAATCCAACACCTGATGTAATAATCAAAACCAAACATTATGGAAGAAAATATGGAACAAAACGACACAAAAAAAGGATGTCTTTATGCCCCATTTATAATTCTTGCGACACTGCGCAAATTTACTTTATGGGGTAGCTCTCTTTTCTTAGTTTCATTTATTATGGGGTTAATATGCGACTCTTTTTATGTCTTCTATTATACTTTCCAAATAACCATTATCATTACTCTAATTGTCGGAATAATACTTTTTATAAATCACTGTAAAAAAAATTACAAAAAATATGAGCCGACAGGAAACACGGAACAGCAGAGACGGCAAGATAGCAGCCAATGACAAGGAAACCAAACGGATTTACCGAAGATTTTCCCCAGACAGCAAATGAGCAACTGTAAGAAGTACATTCTATCAGAAAGCCGATGCCACAAAGAAAAAGAATCCACAAAAACAGCGTCCGAATCATTGAAAACACATCGGTTCGGATGCCTCGACAACAAAGAGAGAATTATTTTTCAAAATCAAACATTATGAAAAAAGGCAAGTATATCGTACTCATAATTTTTGTAGTAATAGAACTGGCTTTAAAATTCTTACCACATGGTTCTAGCGTGAGCGGAAGATCTATCGCACTAACAATAATTGTCATCATTTTAATAGGCTTCGTAATAGACAAAGCCACCAGCGACGACAATGAGTTTTCTTAAAAAATATAGACAGCCTGCGCAAATCAACCGTATGGCATTTCTGGTGGGACTGATGTTATATCCTAGAAAAAAAAGGCGGCAGAGAAAACCAATCTCTGCCAGCCTTCTTATTCGGGCAATTCATTTTTTTGATATAGAATCGGCAGAAATAGAGCAAGAATCAGAATCGAGCGGCAAACTGGATTCCAATCCGTCGGGAACCGGATGCCTACTTCCAAATTTATCACTACGAGGCATATGGGAAAAAGCTAAAACCAAAATAACAAACACCCAAAGACAGAAAAACAAAACAAAAATAAGAACAGATATAAAACATTTCAGCCAAAACTTATTGAAAAGCAAAACAATCCAGATAAAAAGAAATGAAAAAAACGTCAGAATGCACAAAATTTCACACCCGTAGAATTTATCCAAAAAATCAGCAACATTATCCAGCCATAGCAGAAAGAACATAAACAAGCACAAAAGCACGGTAAGCCGAAGCCAGAATCTGATAATGATTTCTTTCACTTTCTTTGAAGTAAGCTTTTTGAAAAGTTATATAAAAAGAAAGCGTCAATCCTTTTTAAGGAACTGACGCTTGACATTAAATTGCGGAGAGGGAGGGATTCGAACCCCCGGAACGTCGCCGTTCGGCGGTTTTCAAGACCGCTGTAATCGACCACTCTACCACCTCTCCAAACTTCATTGAGAAGTGCTTTCGTTCGAAAAGCGATGCAAAGATACAACTTTTTCCAATACCTACAAACATTTTGTAAAGTTTTTTATCAGAAAAATTCACATCACCTCGGGAAAGCCCATCACCTCAAGACACAAAAAATCCTGCAAATGCGTGATACTCAGCACTCGCAGGATTTGCAAAAACTATCAAAATGAAAAATTATTTCAGCGTTATAATGATTGGCTTCTTAACCTTGGCAGCAAAGTCGCGCACAAAGTTGTTCCACACCTCGAGGGTTGGGAATCCGAACTTTGTCCAGCCTGCGCCCCAATAATAAGTGTATGCCGCCGAGCCGTTTATTGTGCTGAAGGCTGCCACATGGCCAACACCGCCCTGCGATTCGGCAACGGCAAGCATCTGAGGCTCAATCTTTACCGGAGTCTGAGGGAACATTGCAGCAACGAAAATCTTGCCGTTGTTGTTCTGCGGATTGCAAGTCAAGTCCTCATAAGTCATGTACGACTTGTCGGCTGCAATGCCGTATCTTGTAGTGTTGTCCTTGTGCATAACCAAGCCTGTAATTACGCTTGCAGCCTTGCCAAGTCCGGTGTAAGAAATGGTTGTCTTGTTAAACTGGCTGTTGCGGTCTAACTGAATCGTGCGAGTTTCCGTAACCACGCTGCCGTTTACCGTAACAGGATTCATAACCACCTGAAATGTGAGGCGGAGAGGACCGTTGTCGAGAATCTTGAAACTCTTGTAGTAGCCAGAGAAAAGGATTCTGCCGGCATTGTCAACCAGAGCCGTTCCAGCACATCCGAGCGATGCTCCCACGCTGTAGCAGTCCATTCCGTTTCCGTGATCGTGCTCAAGGTCGAACGATGCGGCATACTGCTCGCCCACCAATCCGTCGATGGCAGAAAGCGTGCGCACTTTGTTTCGGTTATCGTCGCTCAGAACGTTCGACATGCGGGCATCAACCACCAGTTCAGGCACTCGCTTGAGCCACACGTCGTTGCCCCACTCGCTCAGTCCAATTCGGCTGTTGTTTGGGCCGTAAAGGCGATAAGCCATCTTGTCGTTCTCCCAAACCACATCGCCCTGATGCTTTGTATACTGCGATACGAAAACTGCCTGTTCCGGCGCAGGAACGCCCGATGCCAAGCGGATTGTATACACAGCGCGAGTTCCGGCTCCAACATTTGCCGGGAAGATAAGCTTGCGGTCGTAAGTTATCTGAGTAGGCACCTCTTTGTGAAAGGCATCCATCACCGATATGCGGTCGCCCGCCTTCAGTCCGAGAGTTGCGCTAATGCGTTCAAGAGGAATTTCAACAATCTCATTCTCGCGAATCATACTGACATTGTTCTGCATTTCAACAATCACATCCTTGGCTTCGACAGAACAAACCATGAACATGGCAGAAACAAAAAGAAATAATTTTCTTACTTTCATGTTATAATCTTTCAGTTGAGGTGCAAAAATAGACAAAAAAAATGACTTTCGGCGCGGCAAGCGCTAAAAATCTGTCATTTAAATGATTCGCCCGAAGGATTTTCCGTCAGTTTTTCAGAAGATTGAGCATCAGCAAGGGCATAAAACGAAAAAAGGGTGCACGCCTGCACCCAACCTTGTTAACCTTAAATCTAATACTATGAAAAACACATTGCAAAGATAAGGGTTTATTTTTAAATTCCAAATATTTCGGCAGAAAAATTGATTCAAAATGCAAAAAAAATTCACACTCCAAGAAAAAGAAACAAAATTCATGTCATTTTGTAAAAAACAAATTCCAAAACAGCACTTTTATATTAAACATTTCTTGTATATTTGTTGCATTAAAGACAAGATATGATGAAACAGGGACTTTTGACATTCTTTACCATTTTTGTCTTTTGCCTGAATGCCACGGCGCAGCAAAAGTTCATGTACCAAGGTAAAACCCTTACCACGGGCATGAGCGTGTATCTTGTAGACCCAAGCAGAACACCCATCGAGATTGAACACGTTTACAACAACGTGAACGATGCCATAAAGTCGGCACAGAACCGCAAGATTAGGGAACTGGGCACGATTGACATATACATTACACCAAACGTTTACTGGATTGACGATCCCGACGACTCTGCCATAAGAAAAAACAGCGCAAAGTCGATGCCGGCCGTTGGAATGACGGTTAAGCTGAGTAAAGTCAGGCTCATAGGACTGAGTGCCGACCCTCACAACGTGGTTCTGGCATGCAACCGCGGAAACGGCTTCGGAGCAAACAAGAACTTCTGTATGTTCTACTGGATTGGCGAAGACGTTACGGCCGAGAATATCACCTTCGGAAACTATTGCTCAACCGACCTCGTTTATCAGCTAAAACCCGAACTGAGCCGCAAAAGGCGCACCAACACCAATGTTCAGGCATCCATCGGAATAGCAAAGGGCGACAGATTCTACTTCAAGAACTGCCGCTTCATCGGAAGGGCACTCATGTCGCCTTTCGTCGGCGCATACCGCACTCTCTACGAAAACTGCGAGATGGAATGTAGCGAGAACGGACTTAACAGCATGGCGGTTTACGAAAACTGCAAGATAAGCCTTTACAGCAACAAGCCTCTGCACAGCACAATCAGCTCGGGCGTGGTGTTCCTGAACTGCACGTTCTACGCCGTGATGAGGGAGCAGTACATAACACGGTCGGGCGGCTCGGTGGTGATGGTAGACTGTCATTGGGACAACATCAGCGTAAAGCCTACATACCGATGGGCTCTGAAGCCGATAACAGACCAGCGGAACTACATCTACAATGTTACTGGAAACGACAACAAGAACATTGAATGGCAGAGAGAAGAGCCGTGGTTCACGATTGACATGACCGGAAAGAAAATTCTTTCGGCATTCAAAAATCCAAACGGAACATACAACATCTACAACCTTATCTCGGGCGATGACGGGTGGAATCCGCAGATGAAGAACTATCTCGCCGTGCATCACGAGCCGTCGATGATTGTGGCTTCGCAGCGCAACATAACCATAGAGAGCGAGGTTGACGAGTACACTCTTTCTGCACACCAATATTATTACGGAAATAACGAGAAACCCGAAAATCCGTACAAGGTAACGTGGTGCGTAGACAACAAGGAGAAAGCCAAGCTTGTAAGCCTGCGCCCCAACGAGGACGGCAGCAAGTGCGTTGTAAAGGGCATCTCTACCGACGACCAGCCACACACGGTAATTGTAACGGCTAGAACATCAAGCGGACTCGAGACGGCCTGCCGCGTTAACCTCATTCCAAAGCAACTTCCTCCGCCGGCAATAATCGGCACTCCGTCGATAATCCAGAACGGCAGCGAGCTGAGCCTTCAGTATGCCTTGAATATGGACGGCAACCTGCGCGACATGTCGGTTGTCGACTGGTACAGATGCGGACGAGACGCCACAGGAAAGCCCGACACCACAAAATGGTACAAAATAAGATGTTCGCGCAACGAGCCTCTGAAAACGTATCGCATAACCCAAGAGGACGACGGATGTTTTGTAATGGCCACCATAGCCACAAGGCATCAGAGGTGCGAGGCAAGCGAAAGCATAGTCAAAGTGATAACGCCGTCGCCCGTCAGCTGCGAGGAGAAGACGCTGACGCTAAGCACCGACTTCAGCGACATGCCGGGAACAATTCAGCCCGATATTGCCGGCGGCTTGTGGACTATGACGATAAACAAGCCCGAGGATACCAACGAATACAAGTGGGCTTTCGAGAAGAAGGACAACGATGTTTACCGCTACGAATACGGAATTGACGGCGCATCTGGTATCATAGGCTTTAATCAGGCGCATCGCGGAGCACGAATGATGTACACTCCGATGGAGGCAAAATACGCCGAAATGGACGTAACAATGGAGGTTGCGCCTTGCAAGAATGCAGGTCAGGGCTTTTCAGGAAGCAACATGCAGTACATGGACGTTTACATAAAGTTCGACCCTGCCACACAAACTGGCTACGGCCTGCGGATTATACGCACAAAAAGATTCAACTCGGCGGTAGACTATCAGCTGATGCACTTCAGCAACGGCACAGCCGAAGAACTTGGCGCGCCCGTCTCTGCCACCGGATTCCGCACCGGATGCACCATCAGTCTGAAGATAAAGGGCAAGATTTTCACGGCATCGATAACCAACAATACCGCCGGCGACCCTCACGACAAGGGCTTGCCTGTAAATGCCGAACTGTCGGCCACCATAAAGCCTAACAAATTCGGCGGATTCGGCATTCAGCACACCGGAACGGTTGCCAACGGCAGCTGCATAATCCGCAATCTAAAAATAGACTGGAAACAAAATCACTGATATTTCAAGAGCAAATGTTTGTAAAATTAAACAATTTTGCAGACCTTTGCACATCTAAATAACATACAATAATAATCAATAACTAAAATTTTCATGAACAACAATCACCAGAGTGTTGATTTCAGCAAAATCAACCTAAACAAAATTTTCTTTTACGTTTTCGCCATCGTTGCTGTATTCGTAGCAATGTCTTTCATCCGCCCTTGGTACAATGTTTGGGAGCAGGAAATGGCAGGTAAGGCAGAGTTTGCCAAGGCCGAGCAGAACCGAAAAATCAAGATTGAAGAGGCAAAGGCAAATCTTGAGGCCGAAAAACTGAATGCACAGGCCGAAATTGAACGCGCCAAAGGTGCAGCCGAAGCCATCAGAATCGAAAACGGAAGCATCACTCCTACTTACATCCAGTATCTGTGGGTTCGCCAGCAGTCAGACCTGAGCAACAAAACTGTAATCTACGTTCCAACAGAATCAAACCTTCCAATTCTGGAATCGACAAGATTATCAAACATGAATCCGACACAGAACAAGTAAATTCAGTTCTACTGATAAAACGACAATGTCCGCACAAACCTTTTCGGTTTGTGCGGACATTTTTTTCAAGCTATTGACGTCTGATAGACAATCAGTTTATATAAACTTTTTCGCCGTCAATAACATAAACGCCCTTAGGCAGATTTTTAGCCTCGTTGCGACTCATGCCTTTCTTCAACAGTAATCCTGTACATGAATAGACATCAACATTCTCAGCCTTAGCCACGCTTTTGATTACCGAAGAGACATCGGCTGTCTGATCTCCCTGACGAATGCCGTCAGCCACACCGTCGGCAACTTCGTTTGCCATAATGTCGGCAACGATACTGTTCATATAGACTTCGAGCATTGTATAACCCTCAGCATTTGTCGTGTTTCTATCCGAGGCATCGTTCGGATTAAGACCGTTTGCCTGTTCCCATGCGTCAGGCATTCCGTCGCCGTCGGCATCTGCCGGACATTCCTTGCTGTTTAGCGTTGGCCACGCGCTCCAGTCGGCGGGCGCATCGGCAGGTCGGTTATCCTCTTGCGAGTCGATAATGCCCGGCACTTTTGAGCCGTTTGTGCCCGTATATGTGGCAACGCCATTGCGTGTGTCGCTCACCATCAAGGCATCGTGACTGTCGCGAGCAAGCGATGCACCGGCATACAGAAGAACCTTTTCGTAAGCCTTCTCGGCGGTGTGAGTGGTAACAAAATAATACGGAATAGGCTCGACAAGTTTTATCGAATCCTTAACGTAACTGTCGTAAGTGCCGTCGTTGCCCGACGCATCAATCTGATTGTACATTCCGTAAGTCCAGTTGTCGTTTGTAACATCGCTGAAGTTCGGATTTACGTTCCCGTCAACATAATACTTACCCCACACATGCCACATCGGCAGCCAATCGTTGCCCGAAACAGTTCCGTCTGCATTAACTATGCGTTTGCAATATTCTGTTGTTCTGATATTTACCGATGCTATGCGCCGCTGAATTGTTGAATTTCGCGTAGCCGTTCCGGGACCCGGCTTGTAATAATTGTTTACGATGTTCACTTTCATGCCTTCGCCACCATAGCAGCCGTTTCCAGCCCAATTGTAGAACACATTGTTGCGAAGGTCGAGACGCTCATCGGTCTGAGTAGAGGCACGCGGACCAAGGCGAGGCACGCGGCTTGCATGATGCGCCATCAGATTGTGGTGATACGTTGCACCTGCGCCGCCCCAGTTTCCGCCGTAGCCGTGCGCACCCTTTGAGTGTCCGCTGTTGTTCATGCTCTGCGACACGATGCACCATTGTACCGTTGTGTTGTGGTTTCCGTAGATTGAAAGGCACTCGTCAACGCTCCAACTAACCGAACAATGGTCTACGATGATGTTTTTCTGATCCATCGCGCCAAGTCCGTCGCCTTCGTGCTTGTCAACATTCTTGTTTCCAAGGCGGAAGCGCATGAATCGGATAATAACATTGCTCGCCTTAATTGTAAACGGATAGTCGGCAATGCAGATGCCATCGCCCGGCGCTGTCTGACCGGCAATCGTTACGTTGCCGTACTTCAAATCCATTGCCGATGTTAGATGAATCGTTCCGCTTACATCAAACACGATAGTCCGCCTTTCGTTTCGGTTCAACGCCCATCTCAGCGTACCCTTCGTGTTGGTATCTTCGAGCGACGTAACGTGATAAACCGCTCCACCACGGCCTCCCGTGGTGTATCTACCAAATCCTTCAGCACCCGGAAAAGCAGGCAAGTCTTCAGCACCTGCCATCAAAAAGGAGGTGCTGAAGACTGCCATAAATAATGTTTTTAGTGACAAAAGTTTCATGATTTTTTTGTTTGTTATTTGGTAATTGTAAACTTATACGTTTTCAAAGCCTTGCTGTCCGAGCTGTTTCCGAGCATCAGATGATATGTTCCCGGAACAATGGTCATGCTGTTCACTTCCTCGTTCCACCACTCAAGTTCTTTTTTGCCAAGAGTGATGCTAACGTTCTTCTTCTCGCCGGCCTTAAGTTCAACGCGCTTGAATCCGCGCAGAGCCTTCAAAGGACCGTTCTCATCGCCTTCCTTGCGAAGATAAATCTGGCAGACTTCTGCACCATCCATCTTTCCGGTATTATGAACACAGAACGAAACGGTGAGCGAATCTTCCATATTTATCTTGTTTGACGAAAGTTTTGCTGCGCCAATCTTGAAAGTCGTGTAGCTCAATCCGTAGCCGAATGGGAACAGCGGCTCTTCCTTCATGTAGCGATATGTGCGGTTTGCCATGCGATAATCCTCGAAATCAGGAAGCTGATTTACGCTCTTGTAGAATGTAACAGGAAGTTTTCCCGAAGGATTGTATTCTCCAAAGAGGACATCGGCAACCGCCTCGCCGCCTTCCTGTCCCGGATACCAAGCCTGCAAAATAGCATCGCATGTCTCCAACTCCGGAATCAGTCCGATTGGCGAGCCAGAGCAGTTCACATATACAATCTTCTTGCCAGCCTTCTTCAATGCAGCAAGAGTCTCGCGCTGAATCTTCGGAAGTTCGATGTCTGTTCTGTCGCCTCCCTTGAATCCTGGAATATTCACGCCCATCTCCTCACCTTCGAGACGTGGCGAGATTCCACCTATATATATAACGACCTCGGCATCCCTAACCTTATCAACCACGCTTTCGATAGAAACATTCTTCTTGTAACCAAGGTCGAAGTTCAACTGAGCATCAGTACGAGTATATGCAAAATCGAGCTGAATGTCGTAAGTCTTTCCTGCCTTTGCCTGAAAACTGCATACCAACGGACGACCGCCGTGTGTGTTCGAATACTTCTTCAGTTCCTTGCCGTTAACCAAAACGCGACCTGCGCCGTAAACGTAGCTGTCGATAACAATCTCGCCGTCCTTTTCAGGCTTCAGCGTTCCGACATACTTGGCCGAGAAATCCGTCAGATTTACTCCCGGAGCAAATACCGTTGCACCAGATGTACAGAGCTGGAAAGGCGTTGTCATCTGCATAGTTGCAACAGGCTCGCCTTCCTGCTTCAGATTGTTCCAATAATACGCCGTGAAGCCTTTCTTACCGTTTGACGTACACTGATTAAACACGCTGAACACCAACTCACTGTCGGTACATGTTGAACCTTGCTCGTAAGTCACATCGGTTATCGCCGATACGATATTCTTGATACCTTCGAGCATCGTGATTGTATGTCGTGGCATACCATTGTAGTTACCCCACATCATAACCGAGTCGTTGGCATTAGGACCAACAACGGCAATCTTCTTCAGATTCTTTGGCAACGGAAGCGTATTGTTCTTATTCAGAAGCAAAGTCATGCACTGGTGCGCCATCTCGTTGGCAACAGCCTTGTGCTCGTCCGATGCAACGACAGAATAAGGGATGTTGTTCCACGGGTTGCACTCAAGCGGATCCATCTCGCCAATGTCGAAACGGTCGCGCATAAGTCGGGTTACGCAAACATCAATCTCCTTCTCGCTTACATATCCTTTCTTCACACTCTCCACAAGAGCTGTATAGCTCGAACCGCAGTCCAAGTCAGTTCCGTGACGCACGGCAGAAGCCGAACCCTGTGCCGCATCAGGAAACACATGATGCGAACCCTCGTTATAGAAGTCGGCAACCGCACCACAATCGGCAACGATGATGCCCTTGTACCCCCAGTCGTTTCTCAAAATCTGAACCTCAAGTTTGTTGTTTCCGCAACAAGGAGAGCCTTCGAAACGATTGTAGGCACACATAACCTCACGCACGCCACCTTCTTTTACAAGAGTCTCGAAGGCTGGCAGATAAGTCTCGTACAAATCGCGCGCAGGCAGATTCTGTATATCGAACGAATGTCTGTTCCACTCAGGTCCTGAATGAACAGCCAGATGCTTTGCGCAAGCGTGAAGCTTGTCGTATCCACCTTTCTTATATCCCTGAAGTCCCTTCACAACCTGAAGTCCCATCATGCTCGTCAAATAAGGGTCTTCGCCGTATGTCTCGATGCCTCTACCCCAGCGAGGGTCGCGAAAAATATTTACAGTCGGAGTCCACATTGTTACACCCTGATATCTTTCACGACTTCCGCGACTTGCCTGATAAGCATACTTGGCACGCGCCTCGTCGCTCACCGTTGTATAAACGCGATTCAGCAAATCGGGGTTAAAAGAGGCCGCCATTCCTATAGGCTGCGGAAAAACGGTTGCCAGTCCGGCACGCGCCACTCCGTGCAGAGCCTCGTTCCACCAGCAATAACTCTTTATGCCAAGACGTTCAACAGCAGCCGAGTTATCCATCATAAGTCTCGCTTTTTCTTCGAGGGTCAGCCTCGAAACCAAGTCCTCCGCTCTTTCCTGCGAAGATAATTGTCTGTCCTGATACGGGAACGTCTGCGCCCCCACAGGAACAGCGCCTAAAAAGACAATGCCAAATGCAAAAAATAGGTTTTTAAGATTCATCGTATATGTATTAAAGTATTCGTAAAGTAAAAAAGCTATGGCGATGCTAAGCATAACCATAGCTTATAGTAAAGCCGCACTGGTGATGTGATGAAATCTCCGAGTAAATACAAGATTTGAGGGCCCTGCTTCCTTTGTAATCCGCTAACGTAGTGTACCCGAAAGGGGGCGGCACGCCATCGGAAGAAGAAGCTGTCTCGGTTATTCATAAAAATTTGATGAGTTTCCCGATCTAGCCCAGCGCAGCTGTTTTTTCTGCTTCAATATTGTTGTTTATTGATAATGCAAATATAAGTATAATATTTCATAAAACCAAGAAAAGAGCAAAAGATTTTGCACATCACCCACATGCTTGCTAACATAAAAAAACGGGATGACTCTAAAAAGAATCATCCCATTATATCTTAGCCTTTCGGGGCTTTGATTACTTAACCTTAGCTACGATAGCCTTGAAAGCCTCTGGGTTGTTAAGAGCGAGGTCAGCGAGAACCTTGCGGTTAATCTCGATACCTGCCTTGTGAAGACCACCCATCAACTGTGAGTATGACATTCCCTCAAGACGTGCAGCAGCGTTGATACGCTGAATCCACAATGCACGGAATGTACGCTTCTTGTTACGACGGTCGCGGAAAGCGTATGTAAGACCCTTCTCCCAAGTATTCTTGGCTACAGTCCAAACATTCTTTCTAGCACCAAAGTAACCTCTGGTAAGACCTAAAATTTTCTTTCTCTTTGCTCTTGATGCAACGTGATTAACTGATCTTGGCATAATTTAATTCTTTTTGAATGTTAGCGTCGCTCCGATAAATGAAACGATCTTGGGGCTAAACACTCGGTTAATAAAATTTTGTTAGTTAAAAAGTGAATTGAAAATTACTTCAAGTTAAGAAGTAGGCGAACCTGATTCATGTCGCTTGTAACAACAAGACCTGAGTGGTCAAGGTTTCTCTTCTGCTTCTTAGTCTTCTTAGTCAAGATGTGACTGTGATAAGCATGCTGTCTCTTCACTTTACCTGATCCGGTAAGAACGAATCTTTTTTTAGCACCGGAGTTAGTCTTAACTTTTGGCATTTTTTTAATTTTATTTTAATTATTAATAATGAATGGCAACGTATATACCAAACGTTACGCATTTTCTTTCTGCTTTTGCTTAGAAGTCTTCACCCTCGACCTTTGGTCCGGTATACTCCTTGCGTTCCTTCACCTTTGGAGCAACCTTCTCTGCCTTTGGTGCGGCAGCATCGGCTGCTGGCTTGTCTGCCTGCTTCTTCTTTCCCGCATCCTTCTTAGGTGCGATGAAGAGAATCATTCTCTTACCTTCGAGAATAGGCATCTGCTCAACCTTTCCATACTCCTCAAGGTCGTTTGCAAAGCGAAGGAGAAGAACCTCCCCCTGCTCCTTAAAGAGGATTGAACGGCCACGGAAGAAAACATAGGCCTTGACTTTGTTTCCGTCTGCCAAGAATTCCTGAGCATGCTTAAGCTTGAAGTTGTAGTCGTGATCGTCGGTCTGAGGCCCGAATCGGATTTCCTTAACTTCCATCTTCACCTGCTTAGCTTTCTGCTCCTTAGCCTTCTTCTTAAGCTGATAAAGGAACTTCGAATAATCAATCAACTTACAAACAGGTGGGTTAGCGTTTGGAGAGATCTCTACGAGGTCTACACCCTGCTGCTCTGCCATTTGGATTGCCTTGAATGTAGGCACGACAACTGGCTCTGTATTATCGCCCACAATGCGGACTTCACGGACACGAATCTGTTCGTTGATTCGATATTCCTGTTTTTTTTCGTCTTTCTTCATTAAATGGTTTTTTGAACCTTAATTTGCTCTGTTATTAGTTAATCAATTATTTTGAGCTGCAAAGTTAGAAATTTTTTGTCATTTCACGAACTTCTTCGCAGATTTTCTTTGCAAAATCTTCATATTTCATTGAACCGAGGTCTTCTCCGCCCTGTTTTCTCACAGAAACCTTACCCTCAGCAACTTCCTTCTCACCAACAATAAGCATGTAAGGGATGCGCTTCATCTCGTTGTCACGAACCTTACGTCCAATCTTCTCGTTACGGTCGTCGATAACGGCACGGACATCATACTGAGCAAAATACTCCTGAAGTTTCTGTGCGTAATCGTTGAACTTCTCTGAGATTGGCAGGATTGAAACCTGATTTGGAGTCAACCACAATGGGAAGTGACCAGCTGTGTGTTCGATAAGAACAGCTGTGAATCGCTCCAATGAGCCGAATGGCGCACGGTGAATCATCACAGGAGTCTTCTTCTGGTTGTCCTCGTCGGTATACTCCAACTGGAATCGCTTAGGCAAATTGTAGTCCACCTGAATAGTACCCAACTGCCAACGACGGCCGATGGCATCCTTAATCATGAAGTCGAGTTTAGGACCATAGAAGGCAGCCTCGCCGTATTCTACCTTTGCGGCCAAGCCCTTCTCTGCGCAAGCTTCCTGGATGGCTTTCTCTGCCAATGCCCAATCCTCATCGCTACCAACATACTTCTCGTGGTTGTTTGGATCGCGGAGTGAAATCTGTGCCTCGAAGTTGAAACCGAAAGCTGAGAGAACAACGTTGATGATGTCCATCACGTTGAGGAACTCCTGCTTCACCTGGTCTGGACGGCAGAACAAGTGAGCATCATCCTGAGTGAACGAACGTACACGAGTCAAGCCGTGCAACTCACCACTCTGCTCATAGCGATACACAGTACCGAACTCTGCAATACGCAGAGGCAGATCCTTATATGAACGAGGCTTCGAAGCGAAAATCTCGCAGTGGTGAGGACAGTTCATAGGCTTCAACAGATACTCTTCGCCCTCCTCAGGGGTGTTGATTGGCTGGAACGAGTCTTTGCCATAGTGATCCCAGTGACCAGAGGTAACGTAGAGGTTCTTTGAGCCGATATGTGGGGTAATAACCTCCTGATAGCCGTAACGCTTCTGAACCTTGCGCAGGTGGTCCTGCAAACGCAGACGCATATCTGTGCCCTTTGGCAACCAGATAGGCAGCCCCTTACCTACTTTTTCAGAGAACATGAAGAGTTCCATCTCCTTACCAATCTTGCGGTGGTCGCGCTTCTTGGCTTCCTCCAGCATTACAAGATACTCGTCGAGCATCTTCTTCTTTGGGAACGAGATACCATACAGACGCTGCATCTGCTCACGAGTTGCATCGCCACGCCAGAAAGCACCTGCAACGCTGGTCAACTTGATGGCCTTGATCTCGCCGGTATCCACGAGGTGCGGACCACGGCAGAGGTCGGTGAAGTTACCCTGGGTATAAGTGGTGATAGTGCCATCCTCGAGGTCCTGTTCAATGTGCTCGCACTTGTAAGTCTGGCCATCGGCAGCAAACTCCTTCAGAGCATCGGCCTTAGCCACTTCCTTGCGAACCACAGGCTCCTTCTTAGAGGCCAGTTCACGCATTTTGTTCTCAATGGTGGTGAAATCGCTCTCCTTGATGCTCTCGCCATTTGGCAGCAACACATCATAGAAGAAACCGCTCTCTACAGCAGGACCGAAACCAAACTGAATGCCAGGATACAATTCCTGGAGTGCTTCAGCCAGCAGGTGGGCAGAGGTGTGCCAGAATGTGTGCTTACCCTGCTCGTCCTCGAACTTATAGAGCTCAATCTTTGCGTCCTCGTTGATAGGACGGTTCAACTCCACCGTTTCGCCATTCACACCGCAAGCTACTACGCTGCGTGCCAGAGCTGGCGAAATGCTCTCGGCAATCTGAAGTCCAGTTACGCCCTGCTCATACGAGCGAACAGATCCGTCTGGAAATGTAATTTTTATCATAATTATATTTATATTCTCAAATTCAATTCGCAAAATTAACGAACTTTTCGTTTTTACACGCTTTTTTAGTGTAAAAAAACATTTTTGACGTTAATTTTGTTTCTTCTTCATTTCGATATTATACTTTTTTATAAGGCTGTACGCCGAATACAAGCCCATTTCACCGGCCTTACTAAGGTCGGCAACACCCTTTTCGATGTGCTTTGTCTTGATATATGCCAGACCTCGGTTGTAATAAGCCTCGGCTAAGTTACGGTCGAGGGCGATGGCGTGATCGTAGTCGGCAATGGCAGCCGAATAGTTCTGCATCTCAGCCAAGACATTGCCTCTATTATAATAGGTGTAGGCAAATGTCGGAGAAAGACGGATAGCCTCGTCCAAATCCTTCAGAATGAGTTTATATTCAAGCTGAGCTATCGCGCTCTGCTCTTTTGCCTGTTCTGGAGCGGAACTCTTCATCTTCTTGAATCGGACTGCTGCTCTCATGAAATATCCGAGAAGATTTCGGTTGTCGCGAGCAATGCAACTGTCGGCATCGGCCATTGCACTCTCAAAATCCATAAGCTGCGCATAGTCGGCGGCACGGGCAAAGTACAGCATCGCGTTGTTACCATTCTTCTGAATAGCCTTTGTCTGCACATCAACATCTTTCTGATGCAAGGCGAGTTGTTCTTCGGTCATATTGGCCTCATCGCCAGAGATGTACATTTTCTCGGGAAGAATTCGAAGAGCATTCAGAGCATCGACAACGCTATTGTAATAGATGGAATTATGCACTTCGGATTTCTTCGGGTAGAACGTAAGGACGAACATTGGCATATAGCTTGAATTTGCCTTGTTTTCCTGAACCCTTCCGCGATATGCGCTGGCATAATGCTGAATCGTCTCGTCGCTGTCGTCTTCGACAAGCTGTTCGTATTCATTAAGATTGCGCGACGATTTCTTTCTGGTCTTTGTCTTAACTCTCACATTGTTGCCGCCGTACATCATGTTGAAGTTATACTTCACAAGCTTGAATTCATCGGCAGCCGCGCCCTTTGTGTCGCCTATCTTCTTTCGGGCTTGCGCACGCATGTGATAGCCTTCCCAGAAGTTAGGATATTCTTTCAGTACCTTTGAATAGTCGCGAATAGCGGCATGATAATCGCCCGTAGCATCTAGCAGTCGCGCACGGTTGAAGAGCGCGAACATATTGTCGGGCTCAATCTGAAGGACGTAGTTGAAATCTTCGATAGCTCTGTTGTCATCGCCCACATAAGCCCTCAACATTCCTCGGTTATAGTGTCCGAGAAAGTTCTTCGGGTCGATGTCGAGAGCAATATCGTAATCTTCCATCGCTCCGCGGTAGTTATCCTGATAGTAACGGCAAAGCGCGCGGTCGATGTAGTTGTTTGCATTTTTCGAGTTCAGATGGATTGCCTGGTCGAAATCAGCCTCGCCTTCCTTGTATTTTTTTCGTGCAAGACGGAGTGCTCCGCGAACGCTCCACGCATCAGCGTCGTAAGGATTCAGTTCGAGCGATTTGCCGAGGTTTTCTTCGGCCTTGATGGTATCTTTCTGCTGCAAGGCAAGCTGCGCCTTGAGCGTGAAGGCCTTCGAATATTTTGGCCATCTTCCGATGATGACATCGAGAGTTGAATCGGCACGGCTGTACTGTTTTGCATTGAGATAGCAGATAACCAAGTCGTGCCAGATTGTCTGATTGTCGGGATCGTTACGGATTATGTTCGAGTAATCCTGCGCCGCCCCGTCGAAATTATTCATGTTGATTCGCGCCAAACCTCTGATGTTGTAGGTCGTAACCACGAACGGATTACGGTCTATCGCCATCGTACAGTCAGCCTCGGCTCCCTTATAGTCGCCCAGATAAAACTTGGCAAGCCCTCTCAGGTAATACGGCTCGTAAAGATACGGCTTGGCACTTATCACCTGATTGAAATATTGAATTGAAACCACATAGTCCTCGTAATACATGGCATTCTGCCCCATGCGCGTAACACGCTCTGTATTTATCTGCGCCACGGAGACGACAGACATATACAGAAACAATGCTACGAAGGATATGTATCTTCTGAACATCAGATTTTTTCTAAATTGTATATTGAAGGTATAGGCTATTTTCTGTTATGGACAGTCTTGTAGTTGCAGTGGACTTTTCCTTTAACAAGATTCTGCACCTTGCTCTTTATCATCTGCTTTCTCAAGCCAGAAAGATGGTCGATGAAGACTTTTCCGTCGAGATGGTCGAACTCGTGCTGCATCACTCTTGCAAGGAAGCCGCCAACCCACTCATCGTGTTCCTTGTAATTCTCGTCGATATATTTAACGTGAATCTTTGTCGGGCGTTTTACCGACTCATGGATTCCCGGCAGACTCAAGCAACCTTCCTCCATCGATTCCATCTCGTCGTTTGTCTCGATAATCTCCGGGTTTATATAAGCGTGTATAAAATCCTTGTATTCAGGATAATCCTCAGATATAATATCAAGATCGATTACAGCAAGGCGGATATCCAGTCCCACCTGAGGCGCAGCCAAGCCAACACCATCGGCATGTCTTACTGTCTCGTACATGTTCTTTATCAGTTCCTGCAAATCAGGATATTCAGTTGTAATCTCCTCAGCCTCTTTACGAAGAACCGGCTGACCTAATACATAAATCGGTAATATCATTTTTGTATGCTAATTATTTTAAACCTGAAAAATCTAATCCGGAGAAGCGTTTGCTCTCCATATACCCCTGCAAAATTATTGTTGCGCTGATTTCATCAACCAGCCCTTTGTTCTGTCTTTGTTTTTTCTTCAGACCGCCGTCGAGCATTGCCTGATGCGCAAGAACCGACGTAAACCGCTCGTCGAAATACTCAATCGGAATATTCGGATAGAGCTTTTTCAGACGGTTTACGAAAGGCTCTATCCTCTTCATGTTTTCCGAAAGTTCGCCGTTTGTCTGCTTTGGCAGTCCTACAACTATGCGCTCTACCTCCTCCTTCTTCATGTAATCAGCAAGAAAGTCGAACAGAGTGCTCGTCTCGACCGTACACAATCCGTTAGCAATCAGCTTTAGCGTATCGGTAACGGCAATGCCCGTGCGTTTCTTGCCAAAGTCGATAGAAAGAATGCGTCCCATCGGTTATTTGTTTATAAGAATCCACGCCGTTGGATACTTGTCGGCCAAACTTGCCTTGGCTTGATCGGCATCGGCACGGTTGTCTGATGTCATGGCAAGAACACGATACATGTTCTTTGACAAGTCGAGGACGATGGTTGCCGCATATCCGTACTGCGACAGTTCGCGGAACAGATTCTGAGCGTTAGCCTGACTGCCGAATGCGCCACAAGCCACGCTATACATCTTCAGCGGAGTGCCATCGACAAGCTGATACTTGCCATTGCCCGAAACGATTGGAGTAGTAGGCTGCTGAGTCTGCGCAACCGCCGGTTTTGCTGGCTGAGGTGCGCTGTAGCTCTGTGCCGTTGGAGTTGGAGGCGTAGGAGGTGTTGCAACCGCCTGTCTTTGAGCCGGCTGCTGATAATTCTGCGGCGGCTGCGCAGGCTGTTGATATGCCATCTGCTGGGCAGTCTGCTGATACGTTTGCTGTTGAACAGGCTGCTGATATACCTGTTGCTGTGCCGGTTGCTGATACGCTTGCTGCTGAACAGGCTGCTGATAAACCTGCTGCTGAGCCGGCTGCTGGTAAGTCTGTTGCACAGGCTTAGTTTCGGTAACCACAGGAGTTGTAACAACCGGAGTAGTTACCACCGGTGTCTGCGTAACGACTGGAGTCTGGGTATACGAATTGTATTCCCTTTTCTGCTCAGCCACTTCGCGCTCCTTTGCTTTTTCGTATGCTTTCTTATACGCTATTTTCTGAGAGTTACACGCGGTAAGTCCCAGCACGATACAAAAAGTACAACCTATCGACCAATATTTGTTCATAATTATAAAAAACAATGTATTTATAAAGCCATTTGCAAAAATAACTCAACAAAACGGTTCAAACGAATAAATTCCGAATAAAATTCGCTATTTTTCACTAATAACGAAAAAATATCAGCAAAAATATCATCCTATTCAAAAAAAAAACTACTTTTGCTAAACGAACATAAAAAATAATAAATATGAAAGCATTAAATGTACTGGCTGCCTTCATAGGCGGCGCTGCCGTAGGCGCAGCACTTGGAGTGCTTTTTGCTCCAGAGAAAGGTTCTGACACTCGCGAGAAGATTGCAGAGGCTTTGCGCAAGAGAGGCATCAAGCTGAGCAAGGAAGACTTCGAAGACTTGGTTTCGGACATCAAGAAAAAGTTTGACAAAGAGCCCGAAGAGGATTTGGCATAAGATTAACACACATATTTTAGCACCTGAATAGAACGTTTAGGTGCTATTATATTTAACTGCTGAACCCTAAATTTATCATTATGTCGAAATACGATAATACTGTTGATAATCTGCAACAACTTGTAGAGGAACTGAAGAACTATCTCAAGTTGTACAAACAATACACCCAACTGCAGCTGGTCGAAAAGCTGACGCTTCTGCTGTCGGCACTCATAACTGGTACAATCGTGCTTGTGCTCGTGCTGTGCGTGCTGTTCTACATGTCGTTTACCGTAGCCTACATGGTAGCTCCGCTTGTTGGCGGACTTGCCATGGCATTCGGCATCATAACGCTTGCGCTACTGCTGCTTCTTCTGCTGGTTTTCTTCAACAAGCAGAGGCTGATAATCAGACCGGTAACGCGAATACTTGCCAACATTCTGCTTTCATCTAACGAAGAAGAGGATAAGTCATGACGGAAAAAAACAAAGAGACTAAAGAGATATCACTCGAATACATTCAGCAAGAAAAAGAGCGGGTGAAAGCCTTGCTCGACAAATCGCAGGACAGGCTGAAGGACATCAGCCAGAGACTGGTATCGCCGCCAAAGCCCAAGGACAAGCGCGAGCAGGTGGCTGCGCTCGTTGGCAACGCCTTCACAATTTTCGACGGCGTGATGATTGGCATAAAGGTTACACAACGTTTACGAAGCCTTTTCGGCAAGAAAAGAGGTTAAAAAAAACATTTCACCATGGTTAAAGCAACAACGACATCCACGGAAATCACCGAAGACATTAGATACTTAAACCTGTTGGCACAGAATTTTCCGACCATTGCCGACGCAAGCACCGAGATTATAAATCTTGAAGCAATTCTTAATTTACCGAAGCCTACCGAGCATTTCATAGCCGATCCGCACGGAGAATACGAGGCCTTCAAGCATGTGCTGAAAAATGCTTCGGGAAACATAAAGAGAAAGGTTAACGAACTGTTCGGCAACTCAATACGCGAGAGCGAGAAGAAAGAACTGTGCACGCTGATTTACTATCCGGCAAAGAAACTCGAACTCGTGAAGATTGAAGACCCGAACATAAACGACTGGTATCTCACAACGCTGAACATGCTTGTGAAGGTGTGCCAGAATGTTTCGAGCAAATATACACGCTCAAAGGTGAGAAAGTCGCTACCCGACGAGTTCTCGTACATCATCGAGGAACTTCTGCACGAGAGCCTCGAAGAGAAGAACAAGCACGACTATGTGAACGTAATCATCAGCACGATTGTGAAGACAGGCCGTGCCGACGATTTCATCATTGCCATGTGCCGACTGATACAGCGTCTGGCAATAGACAAGCTCCATCTTGTGGGCGACATTTACGACCGCGGTCCGGGAGCGCACATCATAATGGACGTTCTGTGCAAGTATCACAACTTCGACATCCAGTGGGGAAACCACGACATTGCATGGATTGGAGCAGCCGCCGGAAACGACTGCAACATCTTCAACGTGCTACGTCTGAGTCTCAGATATGCCAATCTTGCAACTCTCGAAGACGGCTACGGAATCAACCTTCTGCCGCTTGCAACATTCGCCCTCGATGCCTACAAGGACGACGACTGCAAGGTTTTCTATCCAAAAGTAAGCCAAGAAGATACGCACGACGAGAAGACCCGCCAGCTGATTGCAAAGATGCACAAGGCGGCAAGCATCATCCAGTTCAAGCTCGAGGCAAAGCTGATTGACCGCCATCCCGAATGGAAGATGGACGACCGCAAGCTTCTGCACCACATCGACTTTGAGCGCGGCGTGATAACCATAGCCGGAAAGGAATACGAGATGAAAGACTCGTTCTTCCCTACCATCGACCCGGCAAATCCTTACGAACTGACAGAAGAGGAAAAGGACGTGGTGAACCGAATTCACCACTCATTCCGCGTGAGCGAGAAACTGAAACAGCACGTCCGCTGCATGTTCCACCACGGTGCAATGTTCACAATATGCAACAGCAACCTTCTGTTCCACGCCTCAATCCCGATGAACGCCGACGGAACGTTCAAGGACGTTTTTGTTGAGGACAAGCGCTACCACGGCAAGGCTCTCCTGGAGAAGATTGACCAGCTTGTACGCTCGGCATTCAACAACGATACCGACATTGAGCAGAAGAAATACGACATCGACTACATGTACTACTTGTGGTGCGGAAAGGATTCTCCGCTGTTCGACAAGGAGAAGATGACGACCTTTGAGCGCTATTTCGTGAGCGACAAGGAACTTTACAAGGAAGAGAAAGGCGCATACTACGCCCTGCGCAACAAAGAGGAAATCGTCGACATGATTCTGAACGAGTTCGGAGTGAAGGGCAAGCACCGCCACATCATAAACGGACACGTTCCGGTTAAGGCAGGCTCGGGCGAATGTCCGGTAAAGGCCAACGGCAAACTGCTTGTCATCGACGGCGGATTCTCTAAGGCCTACCAGCCAGAGACTGGCATCGCCGGATACACTCTTGTGTACCACTCTCGCGGACTCGAACTGGTTCAGCATCAGCCATTCACATCAACAGAAGATGCTATAAAGACCGGAACAGACATCCGCTCTACAAGGCAAATTGTGGAGATGAACAGCCACCGCATGATGGTGCGCGACACCGACAAGGGCGCAGAACTCGTTGAGCAGATAAACGAGCTCTACAAACTTCTGTACGCCTACAGAAACGGATTCATAAAAGAAAAAATCAAATAATGACTGTTACAGAAATTTTACGAAACACAAACAAAACACTATTCTCGTTCGAGGTGTTGCCGCCTCTGCGAGGCAAGAGTATCGACCAGATTTACAAGACGATAGACCGTCTGATTGATTTCAATCCGGCATTCATCGAGATTACTACCCACCGTAACGACTATGTGTACAAAGAGGTAAAGAAAGACATTTTCAAGCGAGTGGAAGAGCGTCTGCGCCCGGGAACCGTAGCCATTGCCTACGCAATAAAGCAGAAATACAACATTCTGGTAGTGCCGCACATCATCTGCTCGGGATATTCGCAGCAGGAAACCGAGAACGAACTGTTCGACCTCTCGTTCCTCGACATTCTCGACCTTCTGGTTCTGCGAGGCGACAAGTCGAAACAAGACAGCCGCTTCATCCCGAAAGAAGGCGGTCTGCAATACGCAAGCGAGCTGTGCCAGCAGATAAACGACTTTAACAAAGGCAAGCTGGTCTACGGCGGTCAGCACGAACTTCCACACCAGTTCTCTTACGGCGTTGCCGGATATCCGGAGAAGCACGAGGAGGCGATGAACATGACGGCCGACATTCAAGCCCTGAAGAAGAAGGTTGAACTCGGCGCAGGCTACATCGTTACGCAGATGTTCTTCGACAATCAGAAATACTTCGACTTCGTGAAGCAATGCCGCGAGGTTGGCATAAACGTGCCAATCGTTCCCGGTCTGAAGCCATTGAGCACGATAAACCATCTAACGATGCTTCCTCGAACATTCCACATCGATTTCCCCGAAAAGCTGTCGCAGAAACTGGCAAAATGCCAGAACAACGACGAGGTTAAGGAGGTTGGAATTGAGTGGTGCATAGAGCAATGCCGCGAACTGCGCGAGCACGATGTTCCGTCGCTGCACTTCTACACAATGAACGCGGCGGCTCAGATAGAAACCATCATGAAAAATCTGTAACCACAAAAAAAAACAACACGCAAAAGAAAATAATGACATTAAGAGAAGCCTTTTCTGAAAAAATAATGCTGCTCGACGGCGGTATGGGCTCGTTGCTGATGAAGGGAAACAACGACCAGCTGTCCATCGCGCAGCCCGAACTGATTCTTGACATTCACCGCCGCTACGTTGCGGCAGGAGCCGACGTAATAACGACAAACACATTCTCATCGCAGCGCGTTTCGCAGCACGAGTATCATCTCGAAGACAAGATTGACGAACTGAACCGCGCCGCTGCCCGACTCGCCCTGAAAGCCGCATCAGAAGCCGAAGGACGAAAGGTCTTCGTGCTCGGCGATGTAGGTCCTACGAGCAAGATGCTTTCGATGAGCGACGACGTGAACGACCCGTCGGCACGCGCCATCACCTTCGACGAACTCGAAGATGCGTATCTTGAACAGATAAAGGCTCTTATTGAAGAAGGCGTCGACGGCATTCTTGTCGAGACAATTTTCGACACGCTCAACGCCAAGGCTGCCATCAGCGCATTTCTTAAATGCAAGCATCTGTCGCCAAACGATGCCGAGCCCGAAATCCTGCTTTCTATGACAGTGAGCGATGCCTCGGGCAGAACGCTTAGCGGTCAGACTGTCGAGGCCTTCGTAACATCCGTGGCACATGCAAATCCGCTATGCGTCGGCCTGAACTGCGGTCTGGGAGCCGACGGAATGATTCCTTATCTGCGCCAGATGGCAGACTGTGCGCCTTGCTACATCAGCTGCCATCCAAATGCCGGCCTGCCAAACCAGTTTGGCGGATACGACGACACGCCCGAAGACATGGTTTCGCAGATGCAGCCATACTTTGGCGAGCATCTTGTAAACATGATTGGCGGCTGCTGCGGAACAACGCCCGAACACACCGCCGCAATGCGCCAGATGATCGACGCCCTTCCAGCCGACTATCAGCACCGACAGCCTAAGCCGCACGACGGCGCGCTGCATCTGGCCGGACTCGAGCCACTCGTTGCCGATGCCAAAACCTTCGTAAAGGTTGGCGAGCGATGCAACGTTGCCGGAAGCCGCAAGTTCCTCCGTCTGATTGGCGAGAAGAACTACGACGAGGCTCTTACCATAGCCCGAAAGCAGATTGAAGACGGCGCGATGGTAATAGACATAAATATGGACGACGGACTTCTGGAGGCCGGCGAGGAGATGAAGAAATTCCTGAATCTTCTGGCATCCGACCCTTCAATCAGCCGCGTGCCGATAATGGTCGATTCATCGCGCTTCGAGGTCATCGAGCAAGGTCTGAAGTGCTGTCAGGGAAAGTGCATCGTAAACTCGATAAGCCTGAAACTTGGCGAGGAGGATTTTCTGGAGCACGCAAAGGTTGTAAAGCGACTCGGAGCGGCCGTAATTGCCATGTGTTTCGACGAGAACGGACAGGCAACCGACTACGACAGCCGCGTGCGGATATGCAGCAGAATGTACAGTCTGCTTACCGAGAAGGCCGGCTTCCTTCCCGAAGATATAATTTTCGACCCTAACGTGCTGACCATCGCCACCGGAATGGCCGAGCACGCCGCATACGCCGCCGATTTCATACGCGCCACCCGATGGGTAAAGGACAATCTGCACGGGGCGCGCGTCTCGGGCGGACTCTCCAACCTTTCGTTTGCCTTCCGCGGAAACAACTATCTGCGCGAATCCATGCACTCAGTCTTCCTTCACCACGCCATTCCAAACGGCATGGGCATGGCCATAATGAATCCGGCAACCGAAGTAGACTATTTCAGCATCGAACCGAATCTTGCCCTTGCCATCACCGAGGTTATCCTGAACACCTATCCCGAGGCGAGCGACAAGCTGATAGAGATGGCGCCGACAATCGTTCCGGCCGAGAAGAAAAAGGAAGTTGTGAAGAAGGCTGCGCCCGAAAACGAAGTGCCCGATGTTGACGTTCAGGCTCTTCTCGACAAGGGAATGCCGCCGCTCGAAATAATCTCTGGTCCGCTGATGGACAGAATGAACCGCGTGGGCGAACTCTTCGGCGCAGGAAAAATGTTTCTTCCGCAGGTGGTAAAGGCTGCGCGCGACATGAAGAAATCCATCGGAATACTTCAGCCTTACATCGAGAAAGGACAGGATACCAATAGCGCCGGATGCGGAAAGATTCTGATTGCAACCGTAAAGGGCGATGTTCACGACATTGGCAAAAACATCGTCGGAGTAATCCTTTCGTGCAACGGATTCGACGTTATCGACCTTGGCGTAATGGTTCCGACTGAGACGATTATACAAACCGTAAAGGAGCAGAACATCGACATCGTGTGTCTCTCCGGCCTCATCACTCCGAGCCTCGAAGAGATGTGCACCGTTGCCACAGCCATGCAAGAAGCCGGAATGAAGATTCCGCTGATGGTGGGCGGTGCAACCACATCAGCCGTACACACGGCCATGAAGATTGCGCCTTGCTACGACGGTCCTGTGTTCCATGTAAGAGACGCGGCAAGCAATCCGGGAATAGCCATGCGTCTGCTCGACGAGGCTCAGCACGATGCCGTGGTAGAGGAAAACCGAACGGAGCAGGAACGCATACGCAAGCAGCAGGAACAGAAGCAGCTGCGCGAACAAGTATGCTCGCAGACGCGCAAGAGCCTTGGCGAGACATCGCCTCTTGAACGCCGTCTTGCGGTAGACTGGAGCAAACAGAAGCCTCACACGCCGCCGTTCTTCGGGGCAAGGCTGCACGAAGGCATCATGGTTCGCGACCTCATTCCACTTATCGACTGGAACTATTTCTACTGGCCGTGGAAGGTTAAGGACGGCACGGAAGAGGCTCGCCAGTTAAAAGAAGAGGCTCTTGCCCTGCTTGCCGAACTGGCTGACGACAAGGCTTACGCCGCCCGAGTGATTCAGGCGTTCTACCCAGCCGAAGGACTCGACGACCACATACACATAACGCTCAGAAAGAGCGAGCACGACAGCAACTGCCCTTGCTGCAACCAGAGCATAGACCTTGCCACTCCACGACAGAACCGCAACGAAGGCACTTGCCTTTCATTGTGCGACTACATAAACAACTGCGTGGGCGCATTTGCCTGCACCGTTAGCCAAGCATTCGTTGACCGTCTTGAAAAGCTTAAGAAAGAACAGGGCGCGAGCGACTACGACGCTCTTCTACTGCAAACGGTTGGCGACCGTCTGGCAGAGGCTGCCGCCGAATATCTAAGCCGCGAGCTGAAGGAGAAATTCGACTGGGGCGGAATCCGTCCTGCCGTGGGATATCCTTCGCTGCCCGACCAGAAAAGCATCTTCCAGATTGAAAAGCTTATCGACTTCGGCAGCGTGGGCATCAGCCTTACAGAGAACGGCGCGATGTATCCGCAAGCATCGGTCTGCGGTCTGTACATACCTTACGAGGAGGCCGAATATTTCAGCGTAAAGCACTAATATTTCAAACATATCAGAATCTAAAATCCTCGGTGTCATTCCTTGGCATCGAGGATTTTTTTTTACATGAAACAGAGCGCTTTTCCGTTTTTTTGCTATATTCGCACAATGAACTTTAACTAATTAACAGTTGACAATGGACAATTGACAATGGTAACTTGAAAGTTGAAAATAGTTGAAAAGCCCCTATTACCAATGGACAATTGTTTTTTAACATTGAAAATTGATAGTTGAAAAATTGTGTCAAGTAAGATTCAACATAGACGCAAGCAAGACGGAAGGTTCGGGGTAGGTACGGGGAAGGTACGTTCAAGGTACGTTTAAGATACGTTCAAGATACGTTCAAGGTACGTTCAGGGTTCGTTCAGGGTTCGTTCAGGGTTCGTGGAAGTAAGCCGAAGGCAAGCCAAAAGGTACGGAGGAGATACGGAGTAGCTACGGGCAAGGTTCGTTCTGCTCTCAACTCCTCGATTTGGCAATTGGCAATTCAAAAATTTGATAACAGCAAATAAAATAGCATAAAAACATATGATTATGAACGACAAAACAGACAAAAATCAGAACATTTCGCGCCGCGATGCCCTGAAGAAGATGGGCGCACTCACGGCAACGGCAGCCATAAGCATGTCGGGAGTAGAGGCCTTGGCTTCGACCGTCGGCTCGTCGGGAGAGGCAAAGAAGAATCTTAAAGTGCTGCTAATCAATGGCAGCGCACGACGAAAGGGCAACACCTTCACCCTACTCTCCGAGATTGCCGGTCAGCTGAACAAGAATTCGATAGACAGCGAGATTGTAAACATCGGAAGCCTTCCGGTTCACGGTTGCATTGCCTGCGGACGATGCCATGCCGAGCACCTTGGCAAATGTGTGTTCGACGATGATGTCTGCAACAAGTTTATCGATAAGATGGCAGAATGCGACGGCATAATCGTCGGCTCGCCAGTCTATTACGGTCAGCCAGCCGGACAGGTTCTCGCCGTGCTGCAAAGAATGTGCTACTCGGGCGGAGCAAAATTGCAAGGCAAGCCAGCCGCAGCCGTAACGGTATGCCGTCGCGGCGGTGCAACGGCGGCCTTCCAGACTCTGCAAATGCCTTTCCAGATGCTTAACATGCCAATCGTTACTTCGCAATACTGGAACATCGGCTACGGCACGGCCGAGGGCGAGGCATCACAAGACGAAGAGGGCTTGCAGACCATGCGCACGCTTGCCGACAACATGGCTTATATGCTCAAGCAGTTTGCCTCCGGCTCAGCCAAACGCCCAGAAAGAGAGCGCGGTAAGTACACGAATTTTATAAGATAATAGAAGTTAAAACTCCTCCGTTCTGTTCTCATGAACGGAGGAGTTTTTTATTCAGATATTTCTCCAGTTTTTTCTATTTCTTTTTCAACCATCAATTTTGCCTCTTCTAAAAGTCGTTTGCTTTCGGCTTTCAAGGCAAAGGATTTTTGGATTTTTGAAGAGATTTCAGATTGAATTTCTCTGTTAGGAATTGGCAACAATACATTTCTAAACTGCTCAATATTCATTGCGGTTAAAATCGTGCCAGAACAAACTTTTTTGAATAATTGTTGTATTGGCTCAAGTTTTAACAAAACAAGAAGTGTTTCACTATTAATCAAATCAGATTTCACAACATAAAAACCAGTCGAACAAAATGCTCCATCATATTCTTTGGAAACCAATGCACAACTTTGCAAAGATCCCTCAACAGAAGAAACCATTACTTGATTTTCTTTTACAACTTGACGTGCGCGCGTTGGTAGATTTTCTCCTAAATCGAAAGTACAACCCGATATTTCGCCATTTTGTTTTATATTGGCTAATTCTATGTATTTATGTGATATACCCGTTTGCGGAATAACATTTTCTGTATTTATCCAACACACATTACCAAGCACATCAACATTATTTGACAACATCAATTTTTGCTCAATTTCATCATACTTGCTTTGATAATACTCCGCATCCAACCGTCCCGAACTCAAAAAAGAATCTTTCAGCGTCTTTATATTGACATTCCGATTTTCTGGATGCCAATCTTTTAAACCGAGTTCGTCTAAAAGAAGTTTTTCGGCTGCGGTGTAAAGTCGTTTAGATTCCAACCTTTTTTCATTTGCTAAATCAAATAACTTTTGTATATGTTCTTGCAACTTCATGTTTAAAATTGGAATCTCAATTTCTTTAACCTCCTCCGGATTTACATTTGTCTGATTTATTGATTGACGCGCTCTACGTTTAATATCACAAACTCCAAATTTAGAATTAAGAAACGTACATAGATATTCCGGCAATATCTCGTTTGTATTTGGAACAAGTTTTACCAAATACGACGCAAACGTTCTTTTTGTATTATCATTTTGATAATACATACCAGTCCTACCAACCCACTCAAAAGAATTTGTCCTATTGAATAAAACATCACGATTATATAGAGCAAATCGCGAATATTCATCTTGAGTAATATCAGCACATTTACCAACCTCAACATCGCACAACATATCGTGAATTTCATTCATTCGATATATAGGATAACCAATGTTAGCTTCATTCATTTCAATAGAAATTCCATATTGTGTTTGTTTTAACAATTCTCCAATTTTCTTATATAGTAAATTGGGATTCTTAATTGGTACATTTGTGTAAAATTGGCTATCAATTCTAAAGTCTTTATTATTTGTTGTTTCCGAATAATTTACTTCACTCACCTCCAACCCTTTCAACAATTCATCATATCTTTCCTTGTTGAAAGGGCTATCTAAAAAAAACTCAGATGCTCTTTTTTAGCAAATTCGGCAAAGGCTTCGGCTATACCGTCCTTTGTCAGACCGTCGTGATTGAAAAGGTCGTGTTTTACAATCAGATGTCCGTGCGAATCCAAAAGGAAATCATTGTTCTCCTTTTTTACAAAAATCTTTTCTCCAGAATTGTCTTTGCTCGGTTCTTGCATTGTGGCAAAGAAAATTGGATAATCGTCCTTCTTAGGACACAACACATCGTCCCACTTCTGCACAAAAAGTACACTTGTCTTCGTTCCTGTGTGAGGTTTGAAAACATTACCGTGAAGACCAACCACCGCCAAAATCCTGCATCGCTCGGCGATGTAATCGCGAATGTATTTGTCGCTACTATTGTTGAAACGCCCCTGTGGCAAGACGATTGCCATTCTTCCGCCAGACTTCAGAAAATCGAGATTGCGCTCGATGAAAAGAATATCTCGCCCGACTTTTGATGCCATTTTGCCAGCAGAGTTTTTGCTGAGTTCGTATTTTGAGAGTATTCGGCTTTCCTTTATGTCGCCAGCAAATGGCGGATTCGCCATCAAGATGTCAAACTTGAAATCACGATTGCTGTTTTTCTCTGCACGCATTTTTTTCAATTTCAACCATCCATTGAAATATGTTTCTTGCCAAATTTCATCATTGGTATTATCTTCCCAACGCTCGTAATCCAATGTGTTCAAGTGCATTACGTTGGTCTGCCCATCGCCGGCAATAAGATTGAGGGTACGCGCCACACGCACCGCTTTCTCGTCAAAATCAATGGCAAAGACATTGTTTTTAACATAATCCGTACACTCTTGCGGTTTTTCCTCCAATGTAAACAAATGGCTCTTTTTCAAGCCTTTGCTCTCCAATATTTTTTGCCATACATAAAAAATTGTGTGTACAGGGAAACCGCAACTTCCAGCAGCGGTGTCAATCATTGTTTCATTCTCGGACGGATTGAGCATTTTGACGCACATATCAATTACATAGCGTGGCGTAAAATACTGTCCCTTTTCGCCTTTGCTACTTTTGTTTATCAGATACTCAAAGGCTTCATCTACAACATCAAGATTTGAATTAAACAGTTTTACATCTTGCAACGAACTTACGCATACCGATAAATGCGATGGGGTTAAAACAATTTTTGCATCTTCGGAAAATACACCAGCCCACTTTTCTTTTGCCTCATTAAAAAGATTCTGAAGTTTGTCCCGGAGTTCGGTTTCCGTATCACCATAGTTGCGAAACTCCAAATGGCGGTCTTTCTTTCTGCCACTTTCCATTTCGTCGTACAACTTAATGAAAATCAGTTTAAAGACTTCTTCAAAGACATCAACGCCAGCGTTTGCCAGAACTTCGTCCTCCATTTCCAGAATCAAATCTTTCAACGACTTACACTCATTTACCAACTTGTCTTTTGCTATCAAATCTTCAATTGTCCAACGCTCACTCAATATATTAGACAACTTCTCGCTTGACTTTGGAATTGTAGGAATATCTTCAAAAAAATTAGGGTCTTTGCGGTGATAGTACGAAATACTTTCGCCATTAGTCCACACGCCGATTGGTGCGCCAGTTCCGTTGCAATAACTTTTCAGTTGCTCTTTTCCATCTTTTAGTTTCGGACTTTTCAGTTCGACAATAATATACGGCGATGTTTTTTGGTCTTTATCGAAAATAACAATGTCGGCACGCTTCTTTTCCCTTCCAAAAGAAACGACATATTCCAATTCCATTCGGCTGAACGGATAAAGATATTCTTTGTTTAGCTTTAGCAAAAACATCTGCCTAACACACTCTTCGGGTGTTAGTTTTATTGCCTTGCCACGAACAAGACACTCTACATAATAAGCCGTTTTACTACCTGATGTTTTCTCAAAAATACGGTTCTCCAACTCATTAACTATATCATCAGAAAACTGCACAAGGCTATACTCCGAGCCTTTAAGAATTTCGGATAATTTCATTGTTTTTGTTTTTAGACTGCGTTGCCTTTCAATCTAAAAACACTATTGGTCTGGCATTAAGCACCCGAAAAAAGGAACGTGAACAATTCCTCATCCACATTCCGGGTGCTTGGCCTGACCCTCAATCACAGACAAGGAACGTCCACGCTATTACACGCAGACGTTCGCAACTTTTCTTCTGTGATTGATTCCTTTGCGGCCAAGCTTTGGAATGATTTCAGAATAGCGGCAAACGCTAAAATATTCTTTATTATGTTAATTCTCTATTTCGCAGGCGGTTGTCCGCTGCTTTTTGTCATTTTTTACAAATTTTAAATTTTGTGTAAAGATAGTAAATGTTTTCCATTTATGTACCAAAACGGCTCGAAAGTTTTCAACCACAAAGCATAACAATCTGATTGTAAATAAAATACAAGTCCATTTACAAAAAAAGTCCGCAATGCATTTATAACTGCATTGCGGACTTTTTCAATATTCGTTTAAACACCATTATAACGCCGTTTAAATACCCAAATATCTGAAGGCCTTTTCTACGCCGTCGTTGTCTACCGTGTCGGTTACATAATTGGCGGCAGACTTCACCTCGTCGGTGGCATTGCCCATGGCTATTCCCATTGGCACATAGCGCAGCATGTTTATGTCGTTTCCGCCGTCGCCAAAGGCTACCGTGCCTTCGAGCGGCAGACCGTAATGGTCGAGCATCATCTGTATGCCGTGGCTCTTGCTGTTGTTGCGCGCTATGATATCGGTAAAGAACGGATGCCAGCGCATTGTGTCGCAGCCCGGAAGCGCCTCCGACATTATCTCCTGCTGACGCTCTTCGGGAAAGAAGGCGATAATCTGCTCAACATTCTTGCCGAGGACATGCTCTATCGGCCTCACCTCCTTTACACTTACGTTGAGAAGAGTAAAGACCTCGTCGGTCTCCTTGCTGAAAGTGGTGGCAAAAAGCCCCTCGGATGTGGCAAACGTTATGGGGAAAGGGTTCGACTTGTGATATTCAACCAAGCTCTGCAAATCATTCTGACTGACATAGTCGCTATAAAGCACATTGCCCTCGGAGTCCTTGCAAACCGCGCCGTTCACCATCACGATGCCGTCGTACTCGAGTCCGTCGAGATTGTTGATGAAATACTGAGGTCTGCCCGTGGCTATAAAAATCCTGATGCCCTTCTTTCGGGCGCGCCTGATGGCAGCCAGAGTGCTTTCGGGAATGGTGTGCGTCTTGAACGAAACCAACGTGCCGTCGATGTCAAAGAAAATAGAATGAATCATTTTTACCCTAATTACAGAAAAAGAAAAAAGGCCAGCGGATAAATCCGATAGCCTTTTTGTACGCTCTCAGGGGATCGAACCCTGGACCCACTGATTAAGAGTCAGTTGCTCTACCAACTGAGCTAAGAACGCATCATATTTTCAACATTCAGTTTCAACAACCTTACTGCTGAATTGCGGTGCAAAGATACTGCTTTTATCTGAATCTCCAAACTTTTTCCGGATTTTTTTGCAGAAAAATTAAAAATTCGCAGTTATTTCATGCCTCGGGCAGCGTAAATGCGGTCTTTTGCCTCAGCAATCTCCTTGAACTTCTTCTCGGCTGCCGCCTTGATGTCGTCGCCCAAGGTAGCCACTCTGTCGGGGTGATGCTGGAGCACCATCTTCTTGTATGCCCTGCGCACCTCGTCGTCTGAAGCATCGGGCGAAACGCCGAGCACCTTGTAAGCCTCGTCGAGCGAGGAGCCGCCAAGATTAAGCAGCTGGCTCACGATGTTTATATTCAGATTCATGCTCACGGCAATCATGCGGAGAGCATCTATCTCGTCGTCTGTCACCTTGCCGTCGGCCTTGCTAATCTCAACGAGGAAAGCCATAAGCTGGGTGCGCTGCTCAACGGTCATGACGCCTGCCATCTGCATGCAGCACTGCGTTGTCTGGTTCTGCCAGTTGTAATCGCCAATCTGTCTTTTCTGTTCGAAGAGTTTTTTCAGAATCTCGTCGCCCTCTCTGCTCGCGTCCTCGCCAAACGTGTGCTTGAGGAATCCTCGCACGTATTCCATCTCGCTGTGCATTATCTTGCCATCGGCCGCTATAACGTGGGCTGCGAGAATCATGAGAGAAAAGAGGAAGCCGTTGCGTTCCTCGGACTGCTGGGGGCGCTCCTCGCCGCCAAACGCCGACCGTTTTCCGCCGTCTCCGCCTGTTCTTCCGCCAAAAGCACTACTCTCTCCTGCCGACGACTCATCGTCGAACAAATAACCCAAAACAAACCCTGCCAATGCACCTACCGGTCCGCCAAGAAAACTTCCTGCCAATAAACCAATCCACTTACCTTTCGCCATAGTCCAAAATCTTTTTACGTTTGCTGCGAATATACAAAAAAATAATTGTTATTTGCAAGCGTTTAAGGCGTAAAATTTGCGCATCATTCGGTTTAGTACAGAAATAAACCGATTAATTCGGTTATCTCGCCGAATCTTCATAACTTTGCAACCGAAATTTTCAAACACATATTATGGAATATTTACCAAACGACCCAGCCATGCTGGTTTCAAGCATCAACATGCTTCTGCGCGACGATGAGTTCGACTCACTCGAATCGCTCTGTTGCTACTTCGACCGCGAAATAGACGAGCTGAAGAAATATCTGTTCGAGAACGGATATGAATACAACGAATCGCAAAAGCAAATGCGTCCTGTGGGCATCGAGGCTTAGATGATTACGCGGCACAACATAGAAACGGCATACAGTTTCTTTCACCAGAAGCTGAGGGTTTATCAGTACTCAAACCTCGACTGGCAGAAGGACGACATTGAATATGCCATCTCGTCGTACATCGAGGATATGGACAAGGAACTGTATGCCGAAATTTCGGACGGCACGCCGAACTTCCTGCTCGACCACACACGGTTTAGCGAAGACATGGCAAAGGCCGTAGGCACAATGGAAAAAATGCTTGGATTATAACAAAAAAAAAGGGGGGCATCTTTCACTATATTAAAAGATGCCCCTCTTTTTACCCTATACAATAAAACAGATAAAATAATATTGCAATGTTAGTAATACAACTCCTGAAACTTTTCCGGACGGATATCCTCCTCCTGATCAATTACCTGACTGCCAACACCACAATCCATTTCAACAGAACTGAGGTTGTCTCCGCTCCTCAACTCGTCAAACACTACAATGTTTCCATTAATGTCGGCTGTGTTCCAAACAGCGAAATAATTACGATTGTTCATAGCGCAAAAACATTTAAATTAAAAAAAGTTTTCTTTTAAATTTCTCGGTTTATATAATTCTAAAAAGTTCTTCTCTTTTTTATCTGTTGCAAATGTACATATATATTTCTACAATAACAAGAAACAAGTATTAATTTTTGTTAAAAAGCGCTAAATTTTTCGCACTTATTATTCATAGAAACAATTAGTTAAGCATTTTTTTGCGCAAACGGAGCTAAACAATCACCTTGCAGGTCAGGGTGCGACGGAAGATCTCGGCTGCCTGCTTGGCTCTTTCGCCGTCGAGATCGTCGAGATTCTTGAGTTTGTAGTCTATTCCAAGATTCTCATACTTGTATTTTCCCATCGTGTGATACGGCAGAATCTCGACTTGTTCGATGACTGAAAACTGCGCCAGATAGTCGGCCACGGCTTGCAGATGCTCGTCATCATCGTTTATCGTGGGCGTTACGACGTGGCGAATCCACACCGGCTTTCCAATTTCCTGAAGATAGTGCATGAAGCGGTCGTTGTTGGCGCGCTCGCATCCTGTAAGGCGCGGATGAAGGGTGTCGTCAACGGTCTTTATGTCGAGCAGAACGAGGTCGGTATGCTGAAGCACGCGCTTCGCCTTGTCCGAGAACACCACGCCCGATGTATCGAGCGCCGTGTGCAAGCCATTCTGCTTACAGAGTTCGAAGAACTCAGCAACGAAATCAGCCTGCATCAGAGGCTCGCCGCCTGTTGCCGTTACTCCGCCCGTACGGATAAAGTTCTTGTACTTCATTACTTCGTCGAGAAGCTGCTGGGGTGTCATCTCATACTGCACAGGCGCGTTGATGTCCCACGTATCGGGGTTATGACAAAAGAGGCATCGCATCGGACATCCCTGAAGAAAGACAAGGAAACGGATGCCCGGTCCGTCGACCGTGCCGAAACTCTCAAGACTATGTATTCTGCCAAGCATAATTATTCGTTGTTGGTTTTATGTTGAAGCATAAAAATTTCCTTCTGTTTCTCGATTTCGTTGCGCAGCTGTTCTTCTGTCGGCAAATATAATTTGTATTTTGTTGCGAATATTTGTTCGTTGCCTTTCAGAATGGAATAGCGGGCAATGTCGGCGTCTGTTTCGGAGCAAAGCACGATGCCGATTGTTGGATTGTCGCCCTCGGTGCGTTTCAATTCGTCGTACATACGGACATACATATCCATCTGCCCCACGTCTTGATGGGTAATCTTGCCAACTTTAAGATCAACAAGCACATAGCATTTCAACACAACGTTGTAGAACACCAAGTCGATGAAATAATCCTGTGCATCGGTGCGAATCAACTGCTGACGTTTCACAAAAGCGAATCCACGCCCAATTTCCATTATAAATTCTTGGATATGTTCAATGATTGCCGATTCGAGGTCGGATTCAGAATAATGCACGTCTTGTTTCAATCCCAAAAATTCGGCGACAATGGGACTTTTTATCAGTTCGTTGGCACTAATGCCCTGTTCATCGGATTGTGAAGGTAGTGCAGGTTGCTGAAAATACCGTTCGTAGTATTGTGTGCTGATGTTCCTGTCCAATGTCCTTACTGTCCACATTTCGCGAGAAGCTGTTTCGAGATACCACCGTCTTGCTGTTTCGTCATCAACGCGCAAAGCCATCAAGATATGCGACCATTTTAGATTTTGCAAACATGTTTGCAAAATCTTCAAATCAGGAACTGTGATATAAAATTTGCGAAAATACGCCAAGTATCTTTCGCTGTATCCGCTTCCATACTCGTAAGTCAATTCTTTCGCGAGCATTTTTATAAGTTCTTTCCCATACTCCGCACGTTGGTTGCCATGCTGTTCCTCTTCCACAATTCGCCGGCCGATATTCCAATAAGTGGAAATCATAACAGAATTCACAGCGGAATATGCCGCAGCGCGACCGTTGTTGATGATTGTTTTTATATCATCGACGATGGTCGAGGCAGAAGAAATGGTGGTATTTTTCTCTGTGTTCATATTATTTGGTTATAGCATCAAATTATATAAAAAAACGAGTTCTCGTTAATAACCACGTTTTAACCTTGCGAAGATACAATAAAAAAATACAGATTCCTGCATTCTTATAAAATACATGCAAGAATCTGTATAATTTTTCTTATTACAAGCTCTTGTTGATTGTACGGCTGAGTACATCAAGCTGCTGCTCGCGTGTAAGCTTAACAAAGTTTACGGCATAGCCCGAAACGCGGATTGTAAGCTGCGGATACTTCTCTGGATGCTCCATTGCATCGACAAGAAGCTCGCGGTCGAACACATTCACGTTGAGGTGATGGCCGCCGTCTGGAGTGAAGTAGCCGTCGAGCAGATTCACGAGGTTGCCCACCTTTGTTGCATCGTCCTTGCCAAGAGTTGATGGCGAGATGGCAAATGTGTAAGAAATTCCGTCGTGTGCATGCTGGAACGGAAGTTTTGCAACAGATGCAAGAGCTGCAACCGCACCCTTGGTGTCGCGTCCGTTCATTGGGTTTGCACCCGGAGCGAAAGGAACGCCCGATGGACGGCCGTCAGGAGTTGCACCAGTACGCTTTCCGTAAACCACGTTTGACGTGATTGTAAGGATGCTCTGCGTTGGAGTGGCGTTGCGGTATGTCTCGTGCTGACGCATGTATTCCATGAACTTCTCAGTAACCATGAGAGCAATCTTGTCGGTATTCTCGTCGTTGTTTCCGTAAGGAACATATTCGCCCTCGCGCTCAAAGTCTACGGCAATGCCGCGCTCGTCGCGAATAACCTTAACCTTGCCGAACTTAACGGCTGCGAGCGAGTCTGTTACGATTGAAAGACCTGCGATTCCAGTTGCTCTGGTACGCTCTACATCGCCGTCGATAAGCGACATCTGATAAGCCTCGTAGTCGTACTTATCGTGCATGTAGTGAATAATCTTAAGGGCGTTGACATAAGTCTTCGCAAGCCAGCGCATCATGTTCTCGAACTTAGACATAAGTTCTTCGTACTCAAGATACTCGCCTCTGATTGGCTCAAAGTCAGGACCAACCTGCTCGCCCGAAATCTCATCTCTACCGCCGTTTATTGCGTAGAGCAAGCACTTTGCAAGATTTGCACGCGCGCCGAAGAACTGCATCTGCTTGCCAATCTTCATCGGAGAAACACAGCAGGCAATTCCGTAGTCGTCGCCGTAGTCAGGACGCATAAGGTCATCGTTCTCATACTGGATTGCCGATGTCTTGATAGACATCTTTGCGCAATAGTTCTTCCAGTTTTCAGGAGCGGCATTGAACCACAGAACAGTCAAGTTTGGCTCTGGTGCTGGGCCGAGGTTCTCGAGTGTGTGCAAGAAACGGTAGCTTGTCTTTGTTACCAAAGGACGACCGTCTACGCCAGCACCGCCGAGCGATTCAGTAACCCATACAGGGTCGCCAGAGAACAAATCGTTGTACTCCGGAGTGCGGAGGAAACGCACGATACGAAGCTTGATGATGAGCTGGTCTACAAGTTCCTGAGCCTCAGCCTCGGTGAGTCTGCCCTCCTTGATATCGCGCTCGATGAAGATGTCGAGGAACGTAGAAACACGGCCGAGCGACATTGCTGCGCCGTCCTGATCCTTAACCGCGCCAAGATATCCGAAGTAAACGAACTGAACAGCCTCGCGAGCATTCTGCGCAGGACGGGTTACGTCGAAACCGTAGTTTGCACACATCTTCACAAAATCCTTCAGGGCAGCAATCTGCTCCGATGTCTCCTCGCGCTTCTGTATGCACTCCTCGGTCATCTCCTGAATGTCGAGACGGTCGAGATAGCGCTTGCGCTCATCAATCAGATTGTCTACGCCGTAAAGAGCAATACGACGGTAATCGCCAATGATTCGGCCGCGGCCGTAAGCATCAGGAAGACCAGTGATAATGTGTGAGTGACGAGCGGCACGGATGTCGCGTGTGTAGGCTGAGAAAACGCCTTCGTTGTGAGTTTTGCGGTACTTTGTGTAGATTGTCTTAGTTTCAGGATCGAGTTTGTAGCCGTATGAATCGAGCGCCTGCTCCACCATTCTGATTCCGCCCTTCGGGAAGATTCCGCGCTTTAGCGGAGCATCAGTCTGTAGTCCGACGATTACCTCGTTTTCCTTGTCGATATATCCGGCGCCGTAGGTTGTAAGGCTCTGCGGATATTTCTGCTCGGCATCGTAGACGCCCTTCTCGCGCTCTACCTTGAACATCTCCGACAGTTTGTTCCACACGGCCGTAGTCTTTGCCGTAGGACCGACCAGAAACGACTCGTCGCCATAATACGGTGTATAATTGTGCTGAATGAAATCCCGCACGTTAATTTCGCGCTTCCAGATGTAACCCTCGAAGCTTTCGATACAATTAGATAACTTCATAAAAATAAACTTTTGGCATTAAACTTTGGAACTTTTCTCCTTTCTGAAAAGCAGGGCAAAGTTAGTCAAAAATATGTTATAAAACAACTTTTCGGGGTAGTTATTTTACAACTCGCAGTATTTGAGCGGAATATTTCCAGCGGTATTTTTGCCGTGTACCAGCACAATCGGGAAACAAAAAAAACAGGGCAAGGCTAAACGCCCTGCCCTATTCCATGTCTTCTTCATAGCTACAATACACTATTCACTTTTATTTGTTATACCTCTCCTTTCACTTTTCACTTAGTTATAGGCCTCTTCGCCATGTTCATAAATATCAAGTCCCTCATCTTCAATCCTCTTATCTACTCTCAAACCATGAATCTTCTTTATACTGTAGAACAATATTACGCCTGTCAAAACTGTCCATGCTCCAACTGCAACAAGCCCGCAAAGCTCTGCGCCAAGTAGCGATGCTCCGCCACCGTAGAACAAGCCGGGTGCAACTCCGTTGGCTCCTGTTGAGAAGAGTCCGACGCACAATGTTCCGAGGAAACCTGAAACGCCGTGTACTGATACCGCACCAACTGGGTCGTCAATCTTCAGCTTTGTATCGATGAACTCGACTGCAAGAACCATTGCAACACCGCTTACAAGACCGATAACTGCTGCTCCCCACTCGTTTACGCAGTCGCAACCTGCCGTGATGCCGACCAAGCCGGCCAAGATGCCGTTGCAGGCAAGTGAAAGCGATGGCTTTCCGTACTTAATCCAGCTAAGAGCGATTGTTGCAAGTCCGCCCATTGCTGCTGCAAGGTTTGTGTTTACGAATACGAGCGAAATCTCGAAGCGGTTAACCTCGCCTGTTGCTGCAAGCTGTGAGCCAGGGTTGAATCCGAACCAGCCGAACCACAGAATCCAAACGCCAAGTGCTGCGTATGTAAGGTTATGTCCCGGAATGGCACGGCTTCTGCCATCGGCAGTGTACTTTCCGCGTCGTGCGCCAAGGAAGGCTGCACCAACAAGTCCCAAGAGTCCGCCAACATAATGAACGATTGTTGAGCCTGCAAAGTCGTGGAACGCTGCTCCGAAGGTACTCATCATGAAACCGTCGGCAGCATCATTGCAGAGCCATCCGCCGCCCCAAGTCCAGTGCCCTTCGACCGGATATATTATAAGCGAAATAAAGAACGAATATACGAGATACATCGAGAACTTTGTTCTCTCAGCCATACAGCCCGAAACGATGGTGGCTGCAGTGGCACAGAAAACGGTCTGGAAAATCAGGAATCCCTCAACAGGCAGTCCGTCGTCAGATTTCCAGAAATCGAGGCTGCCGAAGTTTGGCATTCCTACAAAATCACCGCTTCCGTGCATCAATCCAAAACCCACAAACCAGAAAACTATTGTACCTATTATAAAATCGCAGAAGTTCTTCATCAGGATGTTAGCCGTATTCTTTGAACGTGTAAATCCAGCCTCGCACAAGGCAAATCCCGGCTGCATGAAGAATACGAGCATTGCCGCAACCAGCATCCACACGGTGTTGATAGAAACGCTGTTATCCTCGGCAAGAGTTGCAGATGCGGCTACTTCGTCGGCGTGAGCCATTGTGCAAGATGCTATCGCCGCAACCACGGCAAGCATTTTTCTATATTTCATAAATATTTTCATAATGTCAGTGTTTTTATTTTGTGTATGTGTTGTATGTAAATATTTTGCGGGCATCAGCCCTTTTCGGGAATTGGGCAGGAACTATTATTATTTCTCCTGCTCGGCATTATAAAGAGCAATATCGCCTCGTTCGCCTGTTCTTATTCTGATGGCATCCTCGATTGGGATTACGAAGATTCTGCCGTCGCCAATCTCGCCTGTCATTGCGGCATCCTCGATTGCCTTGATTGTCTTCTCCACATTCTTGTCGCGCACCACCACGCTAACCAGAACTCGCTCGATGCAGCTTGTATCGTAACAAACTCCGCGATAGATGCGCGCCTGACGCATCTTACCCTCGCCTCGAACATCGTAGTAAGAAAACCATTCGATGTCGGCAGACAACAAAGCCTCTTTCACGTCTTCGAACTTTGTCTTCCTGATAATTGCTTCAATTTTTCTCATACTTTGAATTACATTATGGTTTGTTTTTCTCCAAAAGAATATCTTTTTGATTTTTCTTTTGCAAAGATACATAACATTTAGATAGATAAAACATATTTTTAAGATTATATTTGTCAAAATTTATACAGTATTATTATTTGATAGATATTTTACATTTACACTTACATTTTATTATTAAAACAATAAATTTAATTACATTTTTCAAGTATTAAATTTTCCAACCTTTCAGAATGCACATAAAAGAGCCAAAACTGCAAGTTTCAAATTGTTTCCATCCCTTCAGAAACAGCGATACAAACGAATCGTGCAATAAGCAAAAAAGTTGTATTTTTGCAAAGCATTACATTACGCATTACTATAAGGTATAGAAAATGGGAGTAAACACAACATTATTTTTTACTTTCCTTAAGATTGGAACTACAACCATTGGCGGAGGCTACGCCATGATTCCGATGATGGAAAGGGAGATTGTAGAAAAATACAAATGGTTGGAAAGGGGCGAGTTTATGGATATAATGGCAGTTTCGCAGGCAACCCCGGGAATATTTGCAGCCAACATGGCAAGCCACATAGGCTACAAGCTGACAGGACTGAAGGGCGGAATAATCGCACTTCTGGGCAGCCTTCTGCCGTCGATAGTGTGCATTCTGCTAATCGTATTCTTCTTTCAGCACTTCAAGGACAACCACATTGTGCAGTGCATCTTTATGGGACTGCGCCCGGTTGTCGTTGCCCTTATCGCATCGCCGGTGTTCAAGATGATGCAGACGGCTAAAATCTCGTGGCACAACGCATGGATTCCTGTTCTGTCGGCTCTGCTGATATGGATTCTGGGCGTATCGCCAATCTACATCATAATAATTGCCGCCCTGGGCGGATATATCTACGGAATTTACAAACATAAAAAAGAAGTAAAATGATTTTTCTGAAACTGTTTCTCATATTCAGCAAGATAGGCATATTCAACTTCGGAGGCGGATATGCCATGATTTCGCTCATTCAGAACGAAGTGGTAACAAAAGAGCATTGGATGACTCCGCAGGAGTTTACCGACATGATTGCCGTTAGCCAGATGACTCCCGGCCCTATCGGAATAAACGCCGCCACATACGCCGGATTCACCGCCGTGCAGAATGCCGGATATTCTTACGAATGGTGCATCGTTGGCTCGGTGCTAGCGTCGCTGGCGGTTGTGTGGCTTCCGTTCACGCTGATGCTGATGATTAGCCATTACCTTATTAGAAACAAGGAAAGCTACGTTGTGAAGTCGATTTTCGGCGGACTGCGCCCTGCCATCGTCGGACTGATTGCTGCGGCCGCCCTCGTGCTGATGACGGAGGAGAACTTTGGCAACCCAAAGACCGACCTCTACCAGTTTGTGGTGAGCGTTGCACTGTTTGCCGTTGCCTTCGTTGCCACACGCTTCTTCAAGACTAACATTCTGCTTGTTCTGGCAGCTGGCGCACTTGCCGGAATCATCTGCTATTACTAAAAAAGAACATCAAAACTGCTTTTTAACAACAAAGATACAACCAATCACAAAGAATTGTTGTATCTTTGTTTGTGTTTTGTAAGCGATGAACCTTACCGTCATCGAACAAACCTTTACAACTCATACAAAATATGCATGCCTATCAACACAAACATTCTGACAAAAAAAAATGAAAGCACTCTTTTACATCTTAACAATCGCAATGCTATTGCAAGCAACTTCGTGTTCAAGAAGCAAACGCATAGCACCTCAGGCGCATAGCAATACAGAAAAGTCTGAAACAATATACGATGCCGAATCAATCAACGTAACAACAGACACAATCGGCAACGCATCCACCACATCTTCCAACAAACTGATGAGGAAAGTCACCGGAGTAGAAATCGAAAGAATAACAAAAGAAGAATACGAAGAAGCCGCCCGTCATCCTCTCAAACAGCCCGAACTGCTACAGAACACCGCATTCGTGAATCGGTTGGCAAGAGAGTTTTACAAGGAGGACTCGCTTCGGAAAATTTACGATGTCCATAAACAAAACGGAATATTCTTCACCGTAGGTTGCGATGATTTAAAAATAAACACAGCCCACAGAATAATAACCGACGAAGGCGACTCACTCTACATTCTGCACATTCCAATGCCGATGGAAAGCCGAAGCTACCTTTACAACTCAAAGGCTCAGCGCATAAGCCAAGACATGTTTAATTCCTACAATTTTGACGGCACACTTTGCGCGGCTTCCGAAGAATTCGACTCCGACGAATTTGTGTGGTTTCGCTTCTATCGCCTGTCAACATCAGGCGCAACGCTATGTGCCGAGATTGTCTCAACATACGCTTATTGCGTTTATGGCAGCTATTTCTTCAGCAAAAATCACGATTTCTATTTTATGTGCAAGAAATGGGATGGACCGAATTTGTTCTACAAAGCCAAGACTTCAGAATTAAAGGAATGAAGACGCAGTACATCGTATAATCTGACAAAAACGAGAAAAGATTTCAAAAAAAAGACAAATCGAACAATATAAAACACAAAAAGAATTGTATCTTTGCAATCGATATACGAGTTTGAACCTTAACTATATTATAGTGCAAAAACTTTCGACCGATATCATACTAAAATATTATCTTAACTAAAATAATGAAAGTAAGACTATTAATTGCAGGTTTGCTGATTTCAGCAATCAGTCTACATGCTCAAAAGAGCAGCAAGACAGAACAAATTCTTATCCCCGCAGCGGTCAATGATAAATGCGGATTCATTGACCAAACTGGCAAGTGGATAATACAACCAAAGTACTATTATGCCGAGAAATTCGCTAAAAACGGATTAGCACATGTCATAATCTTAACTAATAATAACGGAAGATCTTACTGTCATGATAGTTGGATTGACAAAACAGGAAAAGAAATTCCACAAACATTGAAATTTGAATATGATACAGACTTTGCAGACAACGGCCTGGCTGTCATTATAAAAGATGACAAGTATGGCTATATTGACAAAGCAGGCAAAATAGTCATAAACCCGCAATTCAAACATGCAGGTTGTTTTGCCAACGGTTTGGCTGCTGTCAAGATAAAAGACAAGTACGGCTATATTGACAAGACTGGTAAAATTGTCATAGAGCCTCAATTTGACTATGCTTTTAAATTTGCATCAAACAATCTTGCAGCTGTAAAGATAAATGACAAATATGGCTACATCGACAAGACTGGTAAAATTGTCATAGAACCACAATTCAAAGATGCAATGTGTTTTTATAACGGTTTGGCTGCTGTCAAGATAAAAGACAAATACGGCTATATTAACAAAACAGGTAAAATAGTCATAAAGCCTCAATTTAAAGATGCAAGTTGTTTTTCTAACGGTTTGGCTGTAGTCAAGATAGAAGATAAATACGGCTATATCGACAAGACTGGTAAAATTGTCATAGAACCACAGTTTGATTATGCCAGTGATTTTGAAGATAACGGTTTGGCTTGTGTTTCTTTTCATACCAGTAGTTTTGGGTACTATTACAGTAGAGGCGGTTGTATTGATAAAACAGGCAAGACAATTATCGAACCACAATACGATGGTATAGAAATCTATAAAAATGTAATCCTTGCCAAAACAAAAGGTAAATGGGGCATCCTTGACAAAACAGGCAAATTCATAAAGGCACCAGAATTCGACAATGTTGTAAAACTAAGTATTCCAATAGTGGAGGTAGAATGTCCATTTTAACGTGCCCTGAACCTCAACTTTAAATAGAGATAATCTATTTTCATTGCAGCAGAACATTAACCCTATAAACTCATTCGGGAAGCAGCTGCCGATTTTCCGGCATGCAACTTCCCGAATGTTTTTTCTGCCAAATCCGCGGCAGGAAGTCAAGGACGCTTGTTCAGAATCCACGCATCCTTATATTTTCTCTGCAACTGAAGGCGAGCCTCGAGAGCCTTTGCCCTGTTGTCGAACGTCTGCGCCACAACCCTGAACATCTTCTGATTGTCGAGCGTCTGAACCAGCAGCGGCGAATATCCCTTGCTGCGAAGGTCGTCTATCAGATACTCGGCGTTGGCTTTTAGCGAGAAACTTCCGCACACAATGCTGTACGCCTTCAGGCCTTCGCCCTCAACAAGTTTCACACGCTCAGCCCTAACTCCGTCGGCATCGGCATTTGCAACCACCACCGTTTCGGTCTTTGCGGCAGATGCGCCCTCGGCTCCAACCATCTTCTGATACGAGTTGCGGTATGCCTGCTCGCTCGACTTGCACGCCACCATAAGAGTGGCAACGAGAATAATATTCAGGTATTTCATGGCAATATTTATTTTAATTTTCGCTGTTCGAAACTTCGTGATACTTCAGTTTTATTACGATTACGCGTATGTTCTGGTCTTCCTTGTCGGTCATCACCTTGGCAATGTGCCAGTCGTTTGGCATGAAGAGCATAAAGCGGAAAGGCTTACTCTCTATAACCTTGAGGTCTGACGATTCGAAATCGTAGTGGATAACATCCTTCTTGGCATCGTACTTGCAGTTTGGCTGACTTGTAACATGGTTAAGCAGACGGAATCCTTCCGTGCCCTTTACGACATACTGGAAATCGATGTGCTTGTAGTGACTCTCCGAGCGGCGCTCGCTCAAAGGCTTGTTCTCGCTGTCCTCAACCGAAACGGTGAGGTCCGTTCCCTCGATTTTGTACTTTCCGGCCTCAATTGTGTAGAGGTTGTGGGTTGCAAGCCACTCGAAAGCCTTCTCAAACTGCTCAGGATCCATCTGATACTGCTCGTAGAACTCCTGAATGTCAACGCTCTTATCGGGAAGTGCCCCGAAATTGTTTTTCCACTTGGCATCCTTGGCAAAGAATTTTGCATTCTTGGTTACCTTTTTGTGCGGAAAAGCATCATCACCACCGGCAAGAGCCGAGCCGCTGCATGCAAAGGCAAGCATCAGCACAGCCACGCCTTTTAGTATAAGTTTATTCATATTCGGTTTTTAATTATATTGAAGTGAAATTAGTATTGTTCGTTTTCGTTAGGGAAATCAACATTCTTTACGTCGGTAACATAAGCTCCGACGGCATCGGTAATAACGGTGCTGAGATCGGCATATCTGCGCAGGAACTTAGGAGAGAAACCCTTGTCCATGCCCAGCATATCGTTTACAACCAGCACCTGGCCGTCGCACACATTGCCTGCGCCGATTCCGATTGTAGGGATTGAGAGTGATTCTGAAACCAGCTTTGCAAGCTTAGCCGGAATCTTTTCGAGCACAACGGCAAAGCATCCAGCCTCTTCGAGAAGCTTTGCATCAGAGATAAGCTTCTGAGCCTCGGCCTCGTCCTTGGCACGCACGCTGTATGTTCCGAACTTATTGATGCTCTGCGGAGTAAGTCCAAGATGTCCGCAGATTGGAATTCCTGCACCGATAATCTTCTTTACGGCATCGATAATCTCAACGCCGCCTTCGAGCTTCAGCGCATCGCATCCGCTCTCCTGCATAATGCGTATAGCGTTCTTCACCGCCTCGGTAGCGTTAACCTGATATGTTCCGAACGGCATGTCGCACAAAACAAGTGCACGCTTAACGCCGCGCGCAACCGAGCGCGAATGATAAATCATCTGGTCGATAGTCATCGGAACTGTAGTAGTGTTTCCGGCCATTACGTTCGAAGCCGAATCGCCAATCAAAATGCAATCAACACCTGCCGCATCTACCAACTTAGCCATTGAGTAGTCGTAAGATGTAAGCATTGCAATCTTCTCGCCTTTCTCTTTCATCTCCTTCAAGCGGAGAGTTGTAACCTTTCTTGTATCTGAAACCAAATATCCAGACATAACCTTTTTCCTCCTTGTTAAAATGTTTTTTATTTGATAAGTTCAATCATTTTCTCGTAAGTGAAGTCCGTGAAATCGGGAATCACGACGTCAGACAACGGCGCAACGACCTCTGTCGGATTTGTGGTGCAGAGTCCGACAACCTTCATGTTGGCACTCTTTCCAGCCTTAAGTCCGTTTACGCTGTCTTCGTATACAACGCAGTTCTCGATAACCGTATCGAAGACCGATGCTCCCAGAAGATAGCAGTCGGGAAACGGTTTGCTTCGTGCAAAATCCTCGGCCACCAGAATGCGGTCGAAGTATTGCATCAGTTCGGGATGCGTTCGGTACACGCTCTCCATCTTCGACTTGTCGGAGCTTGTAACCACGGCAAGCTTCACGCCCTTCTGCTTAATCTCCTTTATGTATTGTTCAACGCCGTTGATGTACGGAAAATCCATGTTCTTCTCGAACTCAACTAACTGGGCCACGATTTCCTTCTTCAGGTTCTCGTCGCTGAAGTTTCCGTCGAGAATCTGCGTCAGGGTCATGCCCTTAATCTTGTGTTCAAAATCTACAATATCTGTATATTTTCTTCCTACGTTACCCCAAAAAACGGAGTACTGTCCCTCGGTGTCGAGAACCACTCCATCAAGATCGAAAAGCGAAGCCAGAGGCTTGTTACTTTGCATATTTTTACTCCTTATTATTTTTTTCTGCGCAAAGATACACACTTTTAGCGATGAAAATTGTTAAAATTTCTTAAAAAGAGATATCTTTGCCGTCCGTATTACACTTATTCACTATTTTTGTGCACAAAAAACAAAAGATTGTGCATACCATACATCAAAACATGGACAATAATTTAATTAAACTAATTGAGAAAAGTATCCAAGAAAACTGGGATTTAAAAGCTCTGACCAACTATAAGGGATCAACCTTACAATATAAGGATGTAGCCCGCAGAATCGAAAAGATTCACATCGTTTTTGCTGAGGCTGGCATCAAAAAAGGCGATAAAATCGCCATCTGCGGACGAAACCACGCCAACTGGTGCGTTACGTTCCTTGCCGTCATTACATACGGCGCGGTTGCCGTTCCAATATTGCACGAATTCAAGCCCGACAACATACACAACATAGTAAACCACAGCGAGGCCAAAATGCTGTTCGTAGGCTCTATGGTGTGGGAAAATCTTAACGAGCAGAGTATGCCAGATCTTCGCGGCATTGTGGTTATCGACGAACTTGACATAATCCTTTCGCGCGACGAGAAGCTTACCTACGCCTGCGACCATCTTAACGAGATGTTCGGAAAGAAATATCCGAAATACTTCCGCAAGGAGCACGTTCACTACGAAGAATGCGAACCAGACGCTCTGGCTGTCATCAACTACACATCGGGCACAACCGGATATTCAAAAGGTGTAATGCTGCCTTACAGAAGTCTGATGTCGAACGTAGAGCACATCCATCGCAAGATGAACCTCAAGCCGGGCGACGACGTGGTTTCCGTCCTCCCGATGGGACACGTCTTCGGCCTTACCTTCGACTTCCTCTACGGAATGACTCACGGCGTACACCTGTGGTTCCTTAACCGAATGCCTTCGCCAAAGGTAATCGCCACATCGGCCGCCGAGATAAAGCCAAAGGTAATTGCCTGCGTGCCACTTGTCATCGAGAAGATTTTCAAGACGATGGTTATCCCGAAGGTTGACAACAAACTCGGAAAAATCCTTTTGCGCTTCCCTCTCACCAGCGAAAAGATAAAGGCAAAGGCAAAGAAAGAGGCTATGAACATCTTCGGCAACAACCTGATGCAGGTTTGCATTGGCGGAGCACCTTTCAACGCCGAAGTAGAGAAGTTCCTCGACCAGATAAAGTTCCCATACACAATTGCCTACGGCATGACCGAGTGCGGCCCTATGATTTGCAACGACCATTGCTCTGAAACACGCTACCGCAGCTGCGGAAAGGTGGTTGACCGCATGGAGGTGAGAATAGACTCGAAAGACCCTCACAACATTCCGGGCGAGATGTGGGTGCGCGGCGAGAACGTTATGCTTGGCTACTACAAAGACAAGGCTGCAACCGACAAGGTGATGGACGGCGAATGGCTCTGCACGGGCGACATGGCAACCATCGACAACGACGGATATGTATATATAAAAGGTCGCTCAAAGAACATGCTTCTCTCGGCAAGCGGACAGAACATCTATCCCGAGGAAATAGAATCGAAGCTTAACAACATGCCGGGCGTAAACGAGAGCGTTGTGATAATGAACAACAGCAAGCTCGTTGCACTTATCCACCCCGACCTTTCGGACATCGGCGACCGCAGCAATATCACGGCAATCCTCGATTCAACCATTAAGGAACTAAACAAGGAACTACCAGCATATTCGCAGATTGCCAAGTTCAAACTCTGGCCCGAAGAGTTTCAGAAAACAGCCAAAAAGAATATCAAGAGATACGTTTATAATGATATAAACATTTAGAAACAGCAGAATCGGTCGGCAATCAATACAAAAGAATGTCGACCGATTTCTTTTTTCACTAACACGAAAGCCTCAATTACCTGATAAAAGCAATATTAACAAATTCTTTCATTTCAAGCCATATTTTGCCACAAAATCAAGATTCCTTTTAAGATTTTTTAAGTAAAAATATTCTGAAAAGCAAAATTTTATTTTAAAGATTTACAACTTTTATGTTTTTTTATTTATATTTGCACCAAATCAATAGCCGAAAATTCAATGAAAGCACTAAGAACTTTAAGAACTTTAGCTTTAATTTTAGTATTATTGTTACCTGCATCTATAAAAGCACAAGTAACAACTTCATCTATTAGCGGACATGTAATGGATACATATTTCAGCCTTGCGGGAGCAGAGGTGCTGGCTATTCATGTGCCTACAAACACACGATACGGAACAGTAACAAACGCAAGCGGAAACTATTACCTCAATAACCTTAAGGCTGGCGGTCCATATAAGCTATACGTTACATACAAAGACCATTATCCCGAGAAATTCGAACAGATTTATCTGAGGGTAGGACGCGACCTCATGTTCGATGTATTCCTCGACGAGAAGGAATTGAAAATCAACGAATTGACAGTAACCGCCGATGCGTACAACAACATGCGTATCGACCAGAACGGCATTAACAGACAGTTTACATCGCACGTAATCGAGTCTACCCCAACCATCAGCCACAACATGAACGACGTTATCGTGCTAACGCCTCAGAGCGGTTTGTACGACGTAAACCTCTCAATCGGTGGCGGTAACTATCGTCAGTCTTACATCACAATCGACGGTGCTGGATTCAACGACGTTTTCGGTCTTAACGGAAACCTTCCGGCAAACGGCGCACCTATCGCCCTCGATGCCATCGACCAGATAAGCGTTCAGCTTGCGCCTTTCGACGTGCGCCAGAGCGGATTTACGGGCTCGCAGGTAAACGCCATCACAAAGAGCGGTACAAACGAACATCGCGGAAGCGTATATGCCTACCTCACCAACGAGCGTCTGAAGGGAGACAGAGTTGGAGACTCAAAGATTCAGCGCAATCACGAGGTGAAGAACATTGTGGGATTTACCATCGGAGGACCTATTATAAAAGACAAACTCTTCTATTTTGCCAACTTCGAGTACGAGAGAAAGACAGCCAGCGGTCCGCAGGCTTTGGCAAGAGACAACGCAAACGAGCCTTACGGCGAGCATAACATACACCGCACGCTGAAAGATGATTTGGAGGAGATTTCAGAATGTCTGGCACAAAAGCACAGCTATTCAACTGGCAGATATCAGGGATACAACTTCAGATGGCCAGACTACAGACTGCTTGCCCGACTGGACTGGAACATTAACGACCGCAACAGTCTGAACTTCAGATATACCCTTTCGCGCACCAGATCGAACACTCAAGAGCCGGCTTCATCGGTTTCTCCATTCGAGAAGAACAAAATCTATCCGGGCGGTACAGACGAATTCGGCAACGACATTCCTGCCGGACAGCGCAGTTCGTCAAAATACAGCATGTATTACGAAAACAGTTGTTTCTATACAAAAAAGATTTACTCAACCATATCAACCGAGCTGAAAACACAGAACGACAGCAAGACAATGAACAACTTGCTGCGATACACAAACTCGTACCAGAATGAGCCGCGCGTAAGCATCGGCGCCCTCTTCCCATGTGTAGATATTCTGAAGGACGGTGCTTCGTACATCAGCCTCGGAACAGACAAATACACATATCAGAACTCGAGCAAGGTATTGATTCACAACCTTACCGACGAGTTCAGCCTATCGATAAAGAAGCACAAGCTAATCTTCGGTTTCTCTGCCGAATACGCAAATATCGAGAACGATTTCCATCAGTTCGGCACAGGATTCTATGTCTACAACTCAATGAAAGACTTCCAAGACCGAGTTGACACACCTGCCGCATTCGGATTTGCCTTTGCCAACAACGGAAGCAGCAAGTTGCCTACATCGGGCTTCGATTACCTGCAAATGAGTCTGTTTGCACAAGACCAGTTCAACGTAAACCAGAACTTCAAGGTTACGGCAGGCCTTCGTGTTGACAAATATCTTTACTACAACATGTCTGTTGAAAGCAACAAAAACTACGAGAAGTTAAATTTTGGAGGCGAGCATTTCAGAACCGACAACACTCCTAGCATGGCTCTGAACCTTAGTCCGCGAATCGGCTTCAACTGGGACATTAGCGGCGACCGTAAGATAATTCTGCGAGGCGGTACGGGCATATTCTTTGCACGAATTCCGAACGTATGGCTTGCTTCACAGCCAAACAACAGCAACGTTTCGCAGACTATCTACACTAAGTGGGGCGACGATGTTCCAAACGGCATAACATTTCCAAGATTCGAGAAAAACATCAGCGTTTACGAAGAGGTGCTGGATATTCTAAGAAAAGCCGACCCTTCTGCATTCAACGCTACAGAAGCTGAAGCAAGCGAAAACACTTGCGTTATCGACAAGAATCTCGTTGCTCCTTACAGTTGGAAGTCATCGTTGGCGGTAGACTTCAAGTTACCGCACAAGTTCGAAATTTCAATCGAAGGTATCTACAAGAAGGACTACAAGCCTCTTGTAGCCGACAACAAGAACATATATTACGACGGTAAGAGCACAGTCCAACTGTCAAAGAACGATGTCAGAAGGGTGTACAGTGCATATAACAATGAAAACTGTTTCTACCTTACTAATGCAGGAAGCGGCTCATACTACGCATCTGTAAACCTCAACGTAAGGAAGGAATTCAACAAGAACTTCGATGCGAGCGTTAACTTTACATATTCAAATGCAAAGATTCTGAACGACGGCAGCAGCACGCAGCTATCTGCCCTCTACAACTTCGGCGCACCGTCGGTAAACGGCGTAAATGAGCATGAGCAGGGCTATGCAAACTACATAAGTCCTTACCGCGTTCTGGCTAACGTTGGCTACAAGTTCTACTACGGCAAGCGCGAGACTTGGGGAACGCACATCAACCTCATCTACGACGGTTCGCAGCTCGGATTCTTTAACGACGGCTCGGGATTCTACATGGCATCGCGCTACTCATACCTTCTGAACGACAACTTCGTGAACGACAGAGCATCGAGCAACCTTATGTACATTCCGGCAACGAAAGACGAGCTGCCATTCATGGACAACAACGGCATTTCTGCCGAACAGCAGCGCGAAGCATTCTGGAATTTCGTAGAGCAGGATTCGTACCTGAGCAAGCACAAGGGCGAGTATGCAAGACGCAACGGAGCGGTAATGCCTTGGCATCATCAGTTTGATATTCACATCAACGAGGAATACAACTTCTCTATAAAGAAACGTCCTCAGTGCTTCGAGTTCGGACTCGACATCATCAATATCACGAACCTGATTTGCAGCAAGTGGGGCAACTACATGGTTGTAAACACAACAAATCCGCTGTCATATCACAAGGCTAGCAACGCATACACGTTCAATACCGAGAACAAGAAGACGTTCAGTAAGTACGAAGATTTGAAATCTACATACCAGATAATTTTCAACTTGAAGTACAAATTCTAATAGAACAGATAAATATTGCGAAAAGAAAAAGATAAGGTCTCAACTTATTTGAGCTGCCTTATCTTTTTTTGCGTTTGATATCCGAAATTTTGCCAATACAAATTAAATTCGTATATTTGACCGCGAAATTTCAAATAAATCAGATGAAAAAAATACTCACGACACTTTTGGCAGGTGCTTTTTTGTTTACGCACACAGCCACAGCACAGGAAACTTATGCCAAGGCGATGATTGAATCGCAAGGCGCTAACTGGACTAAAGGAAAAAACTGGGATTATGTAAACGGACTTGTGGCATTCTCGCTTCTGAAAGCCTACGAACAGAATCCTACTGCCGAATGGACGAACAAAAGCTACGAGTTTGCCGAGAACTACGCTAACACGGCTCTCAACGAGGACGGTTCGTTCAAGAATTTCAAGAAGGGAAACATCGACAACATCGCTTCCGGAAAGGTTCTCTTCTACCTTTATCGCAGAGAGAAACTGCGCGAAGAGCTTTTCGGCTCAAGCAACGCACAGAAGTACAAGAACGCAGCCGACTTCCTTCACGGTTATCTTAAGAACGAATATCCGCGCATTCAGGACGGCGACGCCAAGGGTTGCTTCTTTCACAAGGCAATCTACCCTAACCAGATGTGGCTCGACGGATTGTATATGGGCGCGGCTTTCTATGCCGAATATCTGCACAACTTCGACCCTGAGAACATGGACTCGTGGAGCGACATTGCGCATCAGTTCATAACCGTAAACAAGCACACTTACGACAAGCACAAGGGTCTGAACTATCACGCATGGTCGTACACTCCAGAGGATGCGAACTCATTCTGGGCACGCAAGGACGGCGAGTTCAAGGGCTGCTCTCAGGAGTTCTGGGGAAGAGGCATGGGATGGTTCTTTGCTGCGCTCGTAGACGTACTCGAATACATGCCTAAGAATCACAAGGACTACAAAACCCTCGTAAAGATAACAAAGCAGGTTGCATCGGGCCTCGAAAGGTGGCAGGACAAGACTGGCGTGTGGTATCAGCTTTTGCAGTACGACAACACGTTCAAGAGCAAATGCGGCGAATACAACTATCTTGAGGCATCTGCATCGAGCATGTTCACATACGCATATCTGAAGGGCGTGCGAATCGGCGTTCTGCCAAACAAATATCTTAATGTAGGAAAGAAGGCTTACAACGGCCTGATTGAGCAGTTCATTACAAAGAACAATGACGGAACAATAAACCTTACATCAACTTGTCGCAGCGCTGGCTTAGGTCCTGCAAAAGACCCTTCGCGCGACGGAACGGCAGACTACTATCTTTGCGGTTCGGACATCAAGAAGGTAAGCAACGAAGGAAAGGCTATCGGTCCTTTCATCATGGCTTCGCTCGAGTATGAGAAAGTGAAGTAAATCACAACACGATATCAAAAACAAAAAGGTCGAATTTCCCATTCGACCTTTTATTTTTTCTTCAACATCTTTGGCAAATACCTATCAAAAGGAACAATATAAATGCCACTGCAAGCATCTTCTGCAATCAAACAACCCACAAGCCCACAACATACCAGCAAGCCTAAAATGCGCTTAAATCGCACAAAAAAGAGGTGTAAATCCATTCAGAATCTACACCTCATATAGTAATCAAAAATCGTTTAATCTAAAGGATGAAAATCACTTCTTTCCATCGTAGAACTTACTGTAAATAATCTTCAGCTCTACCGGATTATCCTTGCCGCCTACAAGCTTAGTGCTCGATACGCTGAAGTCGTGGTTCACACCAACAACCTTCGTACTTGTGCCGTAATAATAAGAAGACGTAGACGTTGTTGTTGTCTCTACCGGAATCAGCAGAACCTTATCCCAGTCAGGATTTTCCTTATACCACTCTTCCAACTGCTCTGCGGTAGGAACGGTCTTGCCCGTTGCATCGCCAGTCGCGCCAGAATTTCTGAGATAACGGTTGTAAGACAGAAGCTTGGCAATGTTGCTGTACGTATAAGTATTTGTAGAAGTGCTCAACGTAGCGAGGAACGAAGAAACCTCATCTGGCACATAAGAGCCGCTGAAGAACTTCTTCCACTCTGGCTTTCGGATAAGCAGCAGAGTCTTTGGCGCGCCTACTGTTACGTCGCTCTCGTTTTCAGAGTTATATCTTGTAAAGATTATTCGAGCAGTATTGATTGTATCGTTTGCATGAGAACTGTTCAGAATCTCGTCCATCGGCAGCTTAACCTCGGTAAAGATTCCGGCAGGAGTCTTCAGATAAGTGCAGCTCTCGTCGTTCACCAAATTGTCGATATTCTTGTGATTGACAGTTGAAACCTGCATAACCTCCTCGGTAGAAGCAAACGAGATGACACCTGTTGCAAGCGAATCGACAATGCCCGTACTCTTTCTTTCAAGATAATACTTGAAGTAGACGTTTATCTGTGCAACATCGATGTTCATTATCGTTCCGTCGCCGCTCTCGTGTTTGAACACGAAGCCCGGAAGAACATTCTTGATGAATGCCGCACTGTTTGCAAACTGATTAGGGTCGCGATAATACTCGTTCATCAGCTTTGTTCCGAAAGAATTCGGAAGCATTATCTGGATGTTAGGATAGAAATCGCTCTGCGATTTTACCGAATCCGTCTTCACTCTGTCGGCAGCCGAATAGTTCTTAACAGCGAAAGGCTTTGCAGAACTGTCGTAATAGTCTTCCAGACTAACACCGCTTGAATAAGTGTCGGCAGTAGTGAAGTCAACTCCCTGCTTTACAGGATATACAGCCAGTTTGTTGGCATTGAGCGAGTCGCCCACATAGCCCGAATAGAACAGAAGCACCTCGGTCTGGATTGCATCGCCAGTAACGAGCGAACTCTTCTCTGGCATCGAGAAGTTCTCCAGGCAGTGGAACTGTGCAAGGAACTCCGACTTGAGCGAAGTGTTTGTCTCAGGCTCGGTAAACTGTCCGATATGACACACGCTCGAACGCGACACTATCTCATTTCCGTCTACCTTGTATGAGTTTGTCGATACATTATAGGTTTCTGAAGTACTTGTTACCCCGTCTTCGATAGGCATCAGTCCGATACCCATGTCAAGTTCATCCTCACTACACGACATAGCAAGAGCAGCAATGGCTGCCGCCATCAACAGTCGTAATTTCATTTTTTTATAATTAATGGTTTAGAGTTAAATGCTTTTATTTATCGTAAACCTCGTCATAGAATGCGCCATAATCCTTAGCCATCTGCTCGTTGTCTCTGTCGGCATAGGCAAGCACCGGTTTGCCCGATGCGGCAATGAGTTCCTTTATCTCAGGACGTATGTTTGGAGATGCCTCGATGATGGCATCGCTATAGTCGAACGCAATCTTGTAGAGATCGAGATATGTAAAGTTATCGTTATAGTCGGCAAGAATTTCGGCTGGAATATTCTTGAAGACTATCATGTTCTTGAAGTTGTCGCCGAAAGCGTGATCCATATCGTCGTCGTAGACAGAGAAAACTATTTTCGACTCGCTGAACGAAGGCTCGTCGCAGAACGTCTTCTTTATATAGATTGGCGCAAAGGCACTCACCCATCCATGGCAGTGTACAACCTCGGGACACCAGCGCAGTTTCTTCACTGTTTCGAGAACACCGCGAGCATAGAACACGGCACGCTCACCGTTGTCTTCGTACTCCTTTCCGTCCTCGTCGAACCCCATCAGGCGCTTTGTAAAGTAATCGTCGTTATCAATGAAATACACCTGCATTCGTGCTGCCTGAATAGAGGCAACCTTGATTATCAGCGGATGGTCTGTATCGTCGATAATCAAGTTCATGCCCGAAAGTCGGATAACCTCATGAAGCTGGTTTCGGCGTTCATTGATGTTGCCCCACCTTGGCATAAAAGTTCTAATTTCATGACTATCCTCTTGTATAGCTTGAGGGAGATATCGTCCAACAAGCGACATAGCCGTTTCTGGAACGTATGGTGTAATTTCCTGTGTTACGAATAAAACTTTTTTTGCCATTTTTTGGATGTACTATATTTTCAGTTTGCAAAGATATAAAAAAATATTTTGATATGAGCAAATTTCACATCTTAATTTTTATACATTATAGCCCGAAACATGCGTGCAGCGGCGGTGCAAACTTTACATTATCAAACGGCAGAATTACGATTTTATTCGGCGGTACAGAAAATATTGCATACAATCGGCGGCGAAAGGCTTTGCAGGGGCGGCAAAAACTGGCGGAAATGCATCGTTTATACATAACGGCATGAGAAATGTCCTTTTTCAAAAAAAATGCATATTTTTTATATTTTCTTTCTTTATCTCATAAAATATAACTTATTTTGCAGAGTTTTTCAACATCGGACTTTTAAATTCCGTTTTAAGAATGAAGGTTATAAATACTGTAAAGGACTTAAAATCCGAACTTTCAGAGATTAGAAAGCAAGGTAAAAAGATAGGCTTGGTGCCTACTATGGGTGCATTGCATCAGGGACATGCATCGCTTGTAAAGCGTTCAGTATCAGAGAACGACGTTACTGTTGTCAGCGTTTTTGTAAATCCAACCCAGTTTAACGACAAAAACGATTTAAAGAATTATCCGCGCACACTCGATGCAGACTGCAAGCTGCTCGAATCGCTTGGCGCAACATACGTTTTCGCTCCATCAGTAGAGGAGATTTATCCGGAGCCAGACACTCGTTCATTCAGCTATCCTCCTGTTGATACGGTTATGGAGGGAGCGCGCCGTCCAGGACACTTCAACGGCGTGTGTCAGATTGTAAGCAAGCTGTTCATGATGGTTGAGCCAGACCGTGCATACTTCGGCGAGAAGGACTTCCAGCAGATTGCCGTAATCAGAGCAATGGTTGCCGACCAGAAGTTCAATCTTGAAATATGCCCATGCCCTATCGTACGCGAGGCAGACGGCCTGGCATTAAGCAGCCGCAACACTCTGCTTACTGCCGACGAGCGCAAGATTGCCGTAAACATTTCACACACTCTTTTTGAGAGCCAGGAATACGCAAAGTCGCACACTCTTGCCGAGACAAAGCAGTTTGTAATCAGCACCATTAACGCAATTGACAAACTTGAGGTTGAATATTATGAGATTGTTGACGGAACAAGCTTGAAGAGCCTCAACACTTGGGACGATTCAGACTATATCGTCGGCTGCATCACCGTTTATTGCGGCGACACTCCAATTCGACTTATCGACAATATTAAATATAAAGCATAACGAAATATGTTGATTGAAGTACTGAAATCAAAACTACACTGTGTCAGAGTAACTGAGGCAAACCTTAATTATATGGGCAGCATCACCATCGACGAGGACTTGATGGACGCAGCCGGTATGATTGCAGGTCAGAAAGTTCAGATTGTAGACAACAACAACGGCGAGCGCTTTGAGACATACATCATCAAGGGCGAGCGCGGTTCGGGCTGCATCTGCCTGAACGGAGCTGCTGCCCGCAAAGTGCAGGTTGGCGACATCGTCATCATCATTGCTTATGCATATATGGACTTTGAGGAAGCAAAGACTTTCAAGCCAACCGTTGTGTTTCCAGACTCGGCTACGAACAAGTTGAAATAAAAAAACTGCGCTAAAAATTTGGTCAGTTTGCAAGAAAGCATTATCTTTGCACGCAGTTTTAAGGATGGTTCCGTAGCTCAGCTGGATAGAGCAACGCCCTTCTAAGGCGTGGGTCCTGCGTTCGAATCGCAGCGGAATCACAAAATAACTTCTCTGTATGTAATAAAGACATCATGAGAAGTTATTTTTGTTTGCACACAACCGACATGTTTTATAAACTTTTTTACTATATTTGTAGAAAATATCTTTTCAATACATGGCACAATCATTATACCCACTGCTTTTCGAGCCGAATCTTCACAGCGTAGTGTGGGGCGGCAAGCGCATCTGCCCATACAAGGGAATTCCTGAGAAAGACGAGCCTATTGGCGAAAGCTGGGAAATCAGCGCGATACCGGACAGTACGAGCATAATAAGCAACGGAATTTACGAAGGCAAGAAACTGACAGACATCATCAACCAGATGCCTGCCGAAATCCTTGGCAATGCAGTAGCCGAGAAATACGACAACAAACTGCCTCTGCTCGTTAAATTCATCGATGCCGAGAAGGATTTGAGCATTCAGGTCCATCCAAACGACGAGATGGCACAGCGCATACACAACAAATTCGGCAAGACCGAGATGTGGTATGTCATCGATGCCAAGCCGGGAAGCTATCTGTATGCCGGATTCAAGGACAACATAACAAAAGAGGAATACAAAAGGCGCATTGCCGACGGCACAATAACCGATGTCATCGCAAAGCATTTCGTCAAGCCGGGCGACGTGTTCTATCTCCCAGCCGGAAGAATACACGCCATCTGCGGAGGCATCTTGCTTGCCGAGGTTCAGCAGTCGAGCGACGTAACTTACCGAATCTTCGACTACAACCGCCCAGGAATGGACGGCAAGCCTCGCGAACTGCATACCGAACTGGCAGCCGATGCGCTCAACTTCCACGTTGAGGACGAATATCGCACGCAATACACCACGCAGGAGGAAAGGGCAAACAGAGTTATCGAATCGCCTTATTTCAGCGTGAGAGTAACGGAACTGAGCCGTCCGTTCCACCGCAATCTGATAAAGTACGACAGTTTCATCATTTGCATGTGCATCGAGGGCGACTGCCACATCAACATCCGCTCTACGGACGACCAGATTATGCTGAAGGAAGGCAACAGTTGTCTGATTCCTGCCGCAATTGCCGACTACGACGTTGTTCCGATAAACGAGAAGACGCGCATTCTCGATGCGTTCATCGATAACAAGGACAGAACTTTATCACATACGATAACACGTTTCTTACACATAACCGAGAAATGACCCCCAAAAAAAGCAGAATCTCTTTCGTGAGGTTCTGCTTTTTTTTGTTTCTGAAACATTATTCTCCAAAGATTTCGGCGAGTTTCGCCCGCAAAAGTTCGCCGTGCAGACCGCGCGCAAGAATTGTGCCATCGGGAGCAAACAGAATTATTTCGGGAATTGCGTTGATGCCGTAAACATCGGTGGCAATCTTTTGAGAATTAAGTATCTGCGGAAAAGGATTGGCATCTTCACTGACGGCTCTCTGCGTAGCCTTTGGCTTGTCCCAAACAGCGATGCCCACGACCTGCAAGCCACGGTCTTTGTACTTGTCGTAAGCCTTGACAAGATTCGGAATCTCCGCCCTACAAGGACCGCACCACGATGCCCAAAAGTCAGCCACAACATAGTTGCCGCGCCCCACATAATCGCTCAAGCGAGTTGTCTTGCCCTCGTACTCGACTGCAAAATCCTTAAATTTCAGTCCTACCTGAGTGTGTACTTGCGTTTCAAGTCTCAGTCTTTCGTTTTGCACCAGTTCCTTAGCCTTCCATCTGCCAGAAAGTGCGTCAAAGTATTCTATTCCGCGAGAATAATCACCAATATTTCCACTGAAATCGAGGGCGAGGCTGACACCAAGCGGATCGTCTGCATGTTTCTTCAACACCGGAAAGACAAGCCTGTCGGTCTTTTTAAGAATCTCCGTCTTATCCGTCTCTGTTTCTTCGAGTTTCAGCAACTGCCTGTACAGACAGCTACAATCATCGTTCAACTCTGTTCCGACAAAATAGACGTCTCCGCTCTCCGCATCAACGGTTGCAATAATCTTTCCCGACTCTACAAATACTTGCTCTGCTATGCGAGCATCAAGATTAAACAGACAGCCGCAGAAAACGCTGTCGGCCTCAGTCTCGTGCGGAACAATCCGACCGTTTTCGACACGGACAGAATCGACGATTGTCTTATAAGGCTGAAAATCGTTTGAGTTTCCCAGATAAAGCGTTCCCGTGAAATTGTCGCGGCCGATGTTGCCTTCAATGCTGTATCGTATTTTCTTTTGCGAACCCGATTTGCCGCAACCATCTCCTGACGGGCGCGCCTGAACCATAGCCGCGAGGATAAAAAGCAATGCTACAATGCTGTTTTTCTTAATCATAGTCTATTAGTTTTGTTTTGGTGTGCAATGATAATGAAAAAAATCCTTTTTCCTCACATTACGGCAGAATAAAAACAAAAAAACGACCTAAATTTTTGCATCTGACTGATTTTTAACTACATTTGTAACTCATACAGACAACAGAAAGTTGATACCAGTATGAGATAACTGGGTGATGAGAGAAAATCCTTCATATATCGTGGGTTCGATTCCCTCCGCTTTCTGTTGTCTTTTCCTACAAAAAAACGATGGAGATGCAAAATCAGCACCTCCATCGTTTTTTATTATTTAAAGCCGAAGAATTTCACATCATATTTTACTCAAATCTGATGCTCTTTGCCGGAGAGATTCGCGACACCATATACGACGGAGCTATCAGCACGGCCACCGAGATAACAAACGTGCCGACATTCAGCAGCAGAATCAGCGGAATGTTTAGCGTAATAGGCACACTGTCAACATAATAGTTCTGCGGATTAAGGTGAATTATTCCCGTATATTTCTGTATAAGGCAGATGCCAAGGCCTATCACATTGCCTATAACCATGCCCTTGCCGATAACGAAGACCGAGAAATGCAGGAAAGCCTTTCTAATCTGTCCGTTAGACGCCCCCAGAGCCTTCAGAACGCCAATCATGTTTGTGCGTTCAAGAATGATGATTAGCAGTCCGCTCACCATCGAGAAGGCAGCGACGGCAAGCATCAAGCCCAAGATTATCCACACGTTCATGTCGAGCAGTCCGAGCCACGCAAATATCTGCGGAGTAAGCTCGGTTATCTTGCTTACGGAATAGTAGTTGCCGTAATTGTCCGACCGCGCGTTAATCTTCTTGCGCAAGTGAGTGCAGCCGATGTTCAGCATCGAGAAATCCTTCAGACTTATCTCAACGCCCGAACACTGGTCGTCGTTCCACTTGTTAAGCTGGTTTACGGTATGGATGTCGGTCAGCACGAAATTCTTGTCGTATTCCGACAGATGAGTCTCGAAGATTCCGGCAATCTGAAACCTGCGCACACGGATATTGTCTTCGATGTAATATGTGTAGACCTTGTCGCCGAGTTTCAGCCCGAGCATATCGCACATTGACTGCGAGATAAGAATCTGCTTGCTCGACTCCTTGTCAGAGAATTCCGGAATCTTGCCGGCCACCAGGTGCGAGCGGTAGAAAGACATGTCGTACTCCTGCCCCACTCCCTTCAGAACCATGCCCTGAAAGTTGTCGTTGGTCTTTATCATGCCGTTCTTCTGCGAATAGCGCTGATAATGCGCCACTTCAGGCACGCTCTCCACAACCTTTCTAAGACTGTCGTGAAACTGGATATTGTATTCCTTGACCGAACGCTGGTCGGACGCATTGCTGATTCTGACTTCAGAAGTAAAGCCGATGACCTTGTCGCGGATATCCTGCTTAAAGCCCACCACGACCGACACCGCCACAATCATCACCGCCAGACCGAGCGTTATTCCGATGGTGGCAATACGGATTGCAGGACGAGAAACATTATTCCCGTCCTGCTTTCCACCATATATCTTCTTTGCTATAAAGTATTCGAACTGCATATTTAGTCAACCCTTCCCGGATAAGCCTCGAGTGCCTTCTGCAAGACCACGAGAGCCCTTGTTAAATCCTCTTTCTTCAGCACATAGGCGATGCGGACTTCGTTCTTGCCCGAACCCGGCGTTGTGTAGAAGCCGGATGCCGGAGCCATCATCACCGTCTCACCCTCATAGTTGAACTCTTCCAAGCACCAGGCGCAGAACTTCTCGCTGTCGTCAACCGGAAGCTTTGCCACCGTGTAGAACGCTCCCATCGGTATCGGCGAATAAACGCCCGGAATACGGTTCAGACCGTCAATCAGGCACTTGCGTCGCTCAACATATTCGTCGTAAGTCTCGCGGCTGTATTCCTCCGGCTCGTCGAGCGAAGCCTCGGCAGCAATCTGTCCGATAAGCGGCGGACTCAAACGTGCCTGACAGAACTTCATAACCGCCTTGCGCACCTCTTCGTTCTTTGTAATGAGTGCTCCGATACGGATACCGCACTCGCTGTAACGCTTTGAAACAGAGTCGATAAGAACCACATTATCCTCGATGCCTTCGAGATGGCAGGCAGAGATGTAAGGCGAACCTGTATAGATGAACTCGCGGTAAACCTCGTCGGAAAAGAGATACAAATCGTACTTCTTTACAAGGTCGCGAATCTGGTTCATCTCTCTGCGAGTGTAGAGATAACCCGTCGGATTGTTAGGGTTGCAGATGAGGATGGCGCGTGTACGCTCGTTTATCAGCTCCTCAAACTTATCTACCTTCGGAAGGCAGAAGCCCTCGTCGATAGTCGTTGCAATGGTGCGTATCACCGCTCCGGCAGAGATGGCAAACGCCATGTAGTTGGCATATGCTGGCTCTGGCACGATAATCTCGTCGCCCGGATTAAGGCACGAAAGGAATGCGAAGAGCACAGCCTCCGAACCGCCCGAAGTGATGATTATATCGTCGGGAGTAACGTTTATATTGTACTTTTTGTAATAGTTTACCAGCTTCTTACGATAGCTCAGATAGCCCTGCGAAGGACTATATTCGAGAATCGTGCGGTCGATGTTCTTTATTGCTTCAATCGCCGCTCGTGGTGTTGGCAGGTCGGGCTGACCGATGTTAAGGTGATATACATGCACACCTCTCTCTTTAGCCGCAGCGGCCAAAGGTGCTAACTTTCGGATAGGCGATTGAGGCATCTCAGTGCCTCGAACAGAAATTTTCGGCATTTTTATACATTAAATTTAATCGAGGTGCAAATATAAGATTTTATTCTAATATAAAAGCAAGAAAACAAAAAAATGGTGCATCTTTCGCCAAAATGAATAAAACACTTATATTTTTTAATTTTTCAGAGACGGAATCGGGCTTTTCGGGGTTGCCGCAACAGAAAAAACAGAGCCACGGAAAGCGAGCCTCATTTATCATGCATTTTTTACCGCTTATCAATTTTTTGTTGTATCTTTGCGCGAAATAACAATAAAAAACATTCAAAAATTATGATGCATAACTGGTTCGAGTGTAAGGTACGCTACGAAAAGACAATGGAGAACGGAGTGCAGAAAAAGGTTACCGAGCCTTACTTGGTAGATGCACTCAGCTTTACTGAAGCAGAGGCGAGGATTATCGAGGAGATGACTCCATTCATGAGCGGAGAATTCCTTGTAAGCGACATTAAACGTGCACAGTACAGCGAGTTGTTCGAGAGCTTCGAAGAGGCTGCCGACAAGTGGTTCAAGGCTAAACTTACATTCATCACTCTCGACGAAAAGAGCGGCAAGGAGAAGAAGACTTCGACTAACGTTCTGGTTCAGGCTGCCGACCTTCGCGACGCAACAAAGAAACTCGACGAAGGCATGAAGGGCACTATGGCCGACTACGAAATCTCATCTATCGCCGAAACTCCTATCATGGACGTGTTCCCATACTCAGCAGAACCTAACGACAAGCCTGAGTTTGAAGGTGCTGCCGACCTGACAAAAAAAGAATAAAAATGACTGAAATACAAAAGAATCTCAACGAGATAAACAACGAATTAGTGGATGGCTGCCGATTGGTGGCCATCTCTAAGTATCACCCGGCCCAATCCATACAAGAGGCATACGATGCCGGACAGAGGGTCTTCGGCGAAAGCCACGTTCAGGAAATTGAGCAGAAGGTAAAGGTGCTGCCGTCGGACATCGAATGGCACTTCATAGGACACTTGCAGACCAACAAAGTAAAATACATCGCTCCGTACATCTCGCTCATACACGCGGTAGACAGCGAGAAACTATTCCGCGAAATAAACAAGCAGGCGGCAAAGTGCAACCGCAACATCAAGGTGCTCATCCAGCTTCACGTTGCCCAGGAAGAGACTAAGTTCGGCTTCACTCCCGACGAGGCATTCGAGTTTCTTGGCAGCGGAATCCTCGACGAACTCCCCAACGTAACCGTTGCCGGAGTGATGGGAATGGCATCCAACATCGACGACGAGGAGCAGATAAGAGGCGAATTCAAGCAGATAAAAGCCTTCTTCGACAAGTGCAAGCAGACAATCTTTGCCAACAGCCATGACTTCAAGGAAATATCTATGGGCATGAGCCACGACTACAAGATTGCCATGCAGGAAGGCTCTACAATGATTCGCGTGGGAACAAGGATTTTCGGGGCTAGAGTATATTAGATTGCACAAAAAAACAGTTTTTGTGAATTTTTCTTTGGTTTGTAAAATAAATCTCTTATTTTTGCACAAATAATTAAAGTTTGTGCAATGGATAATATACCTAGTTATATTTCATTTATACAGAAGAGCATCATTGACAACTGGGACCGCGACGCGCTAACCGACTATCAGGGTGTTACTCTGCAATACAAGGATATAGCTCGCAAAATTGAGAAGCTGCATATCCTTTTCGAGAATAGCGGCGTGCAGAAGGGCGACAAGATTGCCCTGTGCGGCCGAAACTGCGCCAACTGGGCAGTTGCCTTTCTTGCAACACTAACCTACGGCGCCGTTGCCGTTCCTATTCTTCACGAATTCAAGGCCGAGCAGGTTCATAACATCGTGAACCATTCAGACGCTAAGCTGCTGTTTGCAGGCGATGTTGTATGGCCTACCCTCAACGCCGACATGATGCCTAACATCGAAGGCGTGGTAAACATTCCCGACTACTCGCTGGCTCTGTCGCGCTCGGAGAAGCTGACTTACGCGCGCGAGCATCTGAACGAGATGTTCGGAAAGAAATTCCCTTGCAACTTCCGCCAAAACCACATTCAGTATCATGTTGACCAGCCAGACGAACTGGCTCTCATCAACTATACCTCGGGCTCTACCGGACGCTCAAAGGGCGTTATGGTTCCTTACCGTGCAATGTGGTCGAACATGGATTTCGCCTGCAAGGTTATTCCTATGGGCGGACCGGGCAAGAAGGTTATCTCAATCCTTCCGATGGCGCACATGTACGGCATGGCGTTCGAGTTCATCTACGAGTTTACGCAAGGTGCGCACATCTACTATCTCACCCGTATTCCAAGCCCGAAAATCATCTTCCAGGCATTTCAGGAAATCAAGCCGTTCATCGTCATCGCTGTGCCTCTCGTAATAGAGAAGATCATCAGAAAATACGTTCTGCCCGAGCTTGACACTACGCTTATGCGTCTTCTGCTCAAGCTGCCGATAGTAAGCGACAAGATTCGCGAGAAGATCTGCCAGAAGGTAGTTGCAGCCTTCGGAGGCGAGTTCTACGAGGTTATCATCGGCGGAGCAGCCTTCAGCCAAGAGGTTGAGGAGTTCATGCACCAGATTAAGTTCCCTTATACCGTTGGATACGGAGCTACGGAGTGCGCCCCAATCATCTGCTACGAGGATTACAAGACGTTTAAGAAAGGCTCGTGCGGAAAGGCTGCGCTGCACATGCAGGTGAAGATTGACAGTCCTAACCCGGAGACGACCGTCGGCGAGATTCTGGCAAAGGGTCCTAACGTGATGCTTGGCTACTACAAGAACGATGAGGCAACGAAAGAAACCATCATTGACGGCTGGTATCACACCGGCGACCTAGGAATCATGGACAAGGAGGGCAACGTATTTATCAAGGGTCGCTCAAAGAACATGCTTCTCGGAGCATCCGGCCAGAACATCTACCCAGAGGAGATTGAGGACAAGCTGAACGGACAGCTCTATGTAAGCGAGTGTGTTGTTGTTCAGCGCGGCGAGAAGCTTTGCGCACTAATCTACCCAGACTACGAGGAGGCTCGCAAGAAGGGCTTGAGCGACAAGGACATCGCCGACATAATGCAGGAGAACAAGACTCTGCTGAATGCCGAACTTCCTGCATACTGCCAGATTTCATCAATAGAGATAAGAAAAGAGGAGTTCGAAAAGACTCCAAAACGAAACATAAAACGCTATCTGTATCAGTAACCGTTACCGATGGCACAGAAGCAAAAGCGATTCCCGGCTTGGGAATCGCTTTTTTATTAGTCTTTCACATCTTCGAAGATGTGAAGTCTGTTTGCAAAATCATGAACCAAAATGCGACCATTATTAAAAAACGGAATTCTACAATTACTTATCGCCCAACCTTTTTTGGATTCTTTTATAGAAAATAACCTATGTGCAAAAACGACCTCTTTCTTTTTGTAGTTATAAACAGCAAAACCTGACGTATTTCCGTCTTCCAAGCATTCTAATCTCAGAGTAAGAAAATCTCCATAAAATCCAGAGATTCCCATGACATATTCCTTTCCGCTATCATAATCATAATTTATTGCGTAATCTGTCTTCTCAAAGACTTCGAGAGTTTTTGCATCCACAAAAAACATAAATCTTTTACCTTCTCTATCCCTTGCTATAATAAGAATAAGATCGTTTTCACAATTAAGGTACACTCTTTTAAAACTTCCATAGTTGCAATGTGGCAAATCTGTATCTTCCTCTGAATCAGAAAAAGCCCTTACAAGTTCGCCAGTATTTACATCAATGGCAAGAAGAATCTCATGTCTGTCATGCTTTGATTTTACCCAAAGTTTGCCACCACAGACACCTTCCATAACGAAGCCTAAATTAATCTTGACATTAAAATCAGGCTCGTAGTTATGCTGCCACAAAATGCTGCCGTCCCAGTCATAGCGAGTTACGATATTATTTTCATTCGAAAAAATCATGTTGCCAAACACACATCGGGTTCCTAAATAATTCTCTTCGAAAATAACCTCGTTGGTTTCAACATCTACAAGATTATAATAATCCGTACTTTTCCCTGCTTCTATGCTACAAATTTCCAAATAATGCATATTTGTATTGTCATAAAGAGAAATAGTATTATTTATCACATTTAGGAGTTCTCCATCTTTTGTATACAATCTTGTGTCATAGAGTCCCGCCCCATCATTCACCTGAACAACCACCTTGTCGTCATAACTTCTTACATAACCAACTTCCCTTATAGGAATTTCCTTGCCATTGATATAGAGCATAGAATTATCATCCTTATCGGTAGTGGCATACACTCCGTATCTGGCATCAAAACTATAAAAATGCCTTACGTCTTTTACAACCTTAGTTTCTTTCCACATAGGCTTACATATTTAATCTGTTAATTTTATCATTTTACTTAAAGCATCATTCAATAAAGAATTATTATCTAATGCGTTCCTTAGTTCTTCTGCATTTTGCAAATTTAAAGTTTTTTCTTTCAACGGTTGAACTTGGAGAGCATGGAAAATCTCAAATCCATTTTAACAGATCTTGATTTTTGATGTCCAAATCTTCTGATTTTGCACATGGAACGAAGTAGTAGTATTTTGACATTCCATTTTCTATCATTAAATCGCGGACTAATGCAGAAACAAAAATCTTTCTATCTGCAGAAAAACCGCCACCAAAATATTCTTTACTCTTATAAATGTATGGCAGAGGATGTTTATGCAGAGGATAATAACCACGGACTTTCGGATCATACTTTGTGACACCACACGTTGGACATATTTCAGGTTCGTATGAAGTCAAATCCAAAGACTCTTCAATTACAGGAATTACCAATTGTACATAAGAATCTATTATGGAATCGTCTTTATACTTTCTCAATGGACGACACTCTATGCCCAACGGCTCAAATATTTTTTTGTAGAGGTCTGTTCTTATGAAGAGTTCATCAAAAACCCATTCTAATCCCCATATAGGATATTTTGGCACTTTTTTTACTCTGAAATCTTCTTGTTGTACAGTTCCTATACCACATACATGGCACATGTCTTTTGTTTCGTATGTTTTATATAGATACCCTAAGTCATTATCTGGCATTGGATATCCAAATGTATTCCAACGGTCAATTATACAATATTCTGCAGAAATTCTCTCACTTTTTGTAAAGTCTACACCCAAGAAATCAAGATTTACCTCCCATTTTTCGAGCAAAGGCTTTAATTTCTTGTATAGATTGAAATCGTAGACATTAAAACTGTCGATTCCAACTTCCGCCTTTATATTTAACTGCTGTAAAATCATAACTTGGTTTTCATCCCAATTATGTGTGATTTGTCTGCGAATTTTCATATTCTATAAACCTAATGCTTTTAATATTTCTGGATGATCTTTATATTGTACTAGCTGATAAAGCATTTTATTGTACTTCTCGGGCGAGAGTTTATTTTTGTCATTATACCAAGTTTTCCTATTGTGTTTAACCTGTTGATATTAAATGATAATGCTTGTAAAAGATTACCGGTTGCAAAAATATGTAATATTTCTTTATTATAGACATTTTTTTGCAAGGAATCTGTCAAGACAATTGACAATGCACAATTATTGAGTTGAGAGTTGAAAATTGAAATTTGAAAAGACGGCTATTTACAATTTTCAACTTCCCCCACAACCATATATCCTTCCCCTTGCTTACTCTTACTATCAGTTTACTTGAAAAGACATTGTCAATTGTGAATTGTCAATTATGAATTTCTCAAGTTTCAACTAAAATAATTGTGAATTAAAAAGTTTCGGACGACCTCCAATTCCTTGGATAGCCGCCCGATTGTCTTTCCGAAAGAGAATTTCGGATTCTATATAATTGAAGTAGTTTCTGAAGATTATTTTCCGGCTATCAGCCTATACGAAATAACATCGCGGCTCTTTACCAGCAGCTTGCGGTCGGCCTTGTTCTTGAGCGATGTCTTGCCCTCGGCCTTGTGAGTCCAGAGGTTGTAGACCTTGTAGACCTTCGTGCTGAAATCGGTGCTCAGCTTGCTCACCTCCTTATCCGTTAGATTGAAATCCTGCCAGTTAAGCTGATAAGAGATGTCGCTGCGCGTAGGGTTGAGGATTGTGAACGCCCAGTCGCCACCAGCCAGCGGCTTGAACCAGAACTGAAGTCCGTCGCGGTCGCAATAATGCAATCCCTGAACGCCGAGCGTGTCTTGGTCTACGGCAATCATCTCCTTGTTAAGGATGATGTTGCGCGTTGCCTCGCTCATTGAGCGCAGGTCGTTGCCCAGAATAAGCGGACTCGCCATCATGCACCACATGGTAAAGTGCGCGCGGTCTTCGTTCTCGGTCATGCCATTGCCAACCTCGAGCATGTCGGGGTCGTTCCAATAGCCCTTGCCGGCATACTGGCGCAGCGTATCGTTATACTGAATGCACTGCATAACGCCAAACTGAGTGTAGCCCGGGAACACGCGCAGAGAGTCGAAATTGCACCAGATGTCGGGAGTAGTGCGCCACGAATGACCGATTTCGCGCGCCCACCGCCAAGGACGGCTGTTTCCCCACTCGCACATGCTAAGGAAGATTGGGCGTCCGGCAGCCCTGAGCGCATCGCTTATAAGCTGATATGCTCCGCGAGGGTTTACGTTCTCGGTGTTGCACCAGTCGTACTTCAGATAGTCGACGCCCCAGCGGGCATACTGTATGGCATCCTGATACTCATGTCCGAGCGAGCCGGGCATATTGGCGCAAGTGTTTGTTCCGGCATCGCTGTAGATTCCGAGTTTCAAGCCCTTTGAATGAACATAATCGACCACCGCCTTCATTCCGTTCGGAAACTTCTTGGCATCGGCCTGAATGAAACCGTTTTCGTCGCGCTGTCCGTGCCAGCAGTCGTCGATGTTGATATAGGTGTAGCCTGCATCGCGCAAGCCGCTCTCAGCCATCACATCGGCAATTCCCTTTATTATATCTTCGGAGATATTGCCCTGAAACTTGTTCCAAGTGCTCCACCCCATCTGCGGCTTGTCGGCCAGTTTCTCCCATTTCTGCGCCATCGCCGGCATTGCCGTCATGACGAAGAGTGTGCCCGCTAAGGCTATTTTTCTGATTATTTTCATGATATTTGTTTATTTTGAATTTACGATGATGTTCGCCGATTTCAGTCCGTCGGAACTGCAACCGAGGGTGATTGCTGAAGGCGTTTCCGCACCCTGCACCAGAATCTGAGCCAAGCCGTTGAATGCTAGAATGCTGAACGATTTGCAGTCCTTCTCCTTCGGATGGTCGGCTCCGAGATACATCGGGTCGCCGTTGCCGACGCCCAAGATGCGCGCATCACCGTTCAGACTGAAATTCAGCATCGGACAAGCATCGGGCACAATTCTGCCTTTGGCATCCTGTACCTCAACGGTGATAACAGCCAAGTCTCTGCCGTCTGCCGTAATCGTCTGGCGGTCGGACTTCAGCACAATCTTCGTTGCTGGCTTTGTGGTCTCTATGGTTTCGGTCATGATGCGCTTGCCGTTCTTGTAGCCAACAGCCACAACGCGACCGGGCTGATAGACGGCTTTCCATTTCAGATGACCGTTTTTAGGCATCTTCTGTCTGCCAAGCTTCTTGCCATTAACGGTGAGTTCAACCTCGTCGCAGTTGCTGTAAGCCCAAAGGTCGATTTCTTCGCCTTCGTGGCCTTGCAGATTCCAATGCGGAAAGATGTGAAGCGTAGGCTCGTCGGTCCACCACGATTTCAGATACCAAGCCTCATCTTTCCAAAATCCACAATAGTCGAGAATGCCGAATTCCGAGTCGGTTGCCGGATAAGAGAGCGGATTAGGCTCTCCGCGATAGTCGAAGCCAGTCCAGTAGAACAGTCCCGCGCCCCACGGACGTTCGTCGTAGAACTTCCATCCGCGTTCTATCACGTTTTCAACCTCGTATGTCCGTCCCGAACGGTTGCAGCTGACCATTCTGCCCGGAAATTTGTCCGACTCAAAATAGCAGCCGCGAGTTCCGCAGCCAGTCGTCTCTTCCGTTCCGACAATACGCCACGACGGATTCGCCTTCTTGCGGTTATCAACATCGTTCTGCACAATGTAGTTGAATCCAACAACATCAAGTCCCTTTATCAGCTCCGTTCCGCCGGCGTTTGCCACGGTGCTTGGTCGTGTTGGGTCGAAAAGTCGTGTGTACTCGCGCATGGCCTCGGCAAGACGAGTGCCCTGAATGTTGTTCTCCAAGCCCCACTCCTCATTTCCGTCGCTCCAGAGGATGACAGACGGATGGTTGCGGTCGCGCTTTATCATGCGTTCGAGCAGACGGAGATGCTCTTCGTTGATGCCCATAAGTCGGTTTTCGTCGATGACGAGAATGCCCTCGCGGTCGCACACATCGAGCACGGCGGGAGTAATTGGGTTGTGCGATGCCCGATAAGCGTTGCAGCCGAATTTCTTCAGTTGCTTTATGCGCCATGCCTGCAAAGCATCAGGAATAGCCGAGCCAACGCCGGCATGGTCTTGGTGCATGTTCACGCCCTTCAATTTAAGTTGTCTGCCGTTAAGCAGAAAGCCTTTTTCGGCATCGAAGGCGATGTGGCGAATACCTGTCGTAGCAAGATATTCATCAACCACCTTGCCATCTTGCAGAATGGTTGTTTCGACCTTGTAGAGATAAGGGTCGGCGGTGCTCCACAGATGCGGCTTGCTAACCGAAAGGCTCTGTTTGCAGGCTGATGTCTGCTTCGCTTTAAGACTGAGCGACGACGGTTCGCTTTTTGCCACCTCGTTGCCATCAGCATCGAGCAGACGCTGGCGCACTTCGCAACGGGCCGCCTTCAAACCGCCATTGAAGATTTCAGTCTCTACCGTCAAAGCCGCCTCGGAATAAGGCTGCTGAAGAGTTGCATAGACGAATGTGCCGAAAGGCGCAACGCTGACCTCGGCAGACTTGTCGAGCCACACATCGCGATAGATTCCTGCGCCCTCGTAAAACCAACCTTCCTCGAGCGAGGCATCGGCACGGACGCAGATGAGATTGTCGCCACCATAATTAACGTACGGCGTTATGTCGTAAACCTGAGTGGCATATCCGCTCGGCTCTGTGCCCATATAAAATCCGTTGAACCACACTTGCGAATTGCGGAAAATGCCGTCGAAACGCAGCACAAGACGCTTGCCCAAATCGCAGTTGTCTATTCTGACTGTTTTTCTGTACCAGCCCACGCTCGTTTCGGGATACTTCCAGCCAACGGTCTTGTAGCCGTGCGAATGGCTTGCCTCCGAAGCGTATGGCAACGCCGCAACCCAGTCGTGCGGAATCTGCACGTCTTGCCACGCAGAATCGTCGAACTTCAGGATATAAGGTCCTTGATTGTGAATAGAATTCGCCTTTGTAAGGTAGTTGAAATATTCTGTTCCGCAGCCGAAATCCTTCTTTGGGTCGGCAGCATTTCCGAAGGCAAACTTCCAGCCTTTGTCAAGACGGATGGTCTCGCGCGGAGTTTTCTGCGCCTGCATCAATCCGACGTTAGCAAAAAGTGCTATTATCAATAAAAATCTTAGTCTCATTTATTTGTATAAAGGTTTTGCAGACGAAAGTTGCACACGCCGGAGACTGAATATGCCCGACCGTGCGCAACTTCGTTTTAATCAAAAAAATATCTATTCTGCCTCGAGCACAAGGACGCGGCTCGACCAGCTTGTATTCTTGTGATAATCAACATTATGCTTGTACGGAATCTCAAGTCCGTTGCTCATAAGATATGCTCCGCTGAACGACTTGCCTTCGAACGGCAGAGGCTCGTTGTCAATCCTGTTCAGCTCGTGAACCTTGTACATGCGCGAAGGGTCGAGACCAGCCATCTGCACGCGCGGCAGATGCTCGTTCATCATGTGTACGAGCTTGTACCAGAAGAACACCGCCTTGTCTTTCTGCTCGGTTACATACATAAGCGAAGCCACGTTCTTGTTGTCGTAAGGCGAAACAAGACGGTACAAGTCGCCGAACTGCACGACAGGGCGTATTGTCTTGTACTCGGCAATGGCATTGCGGCATAGTTTCTTCTCCTCGTCGCTAAGATTCTTAGGCTGAAGTTCCATGCCAAGACGACCTGTCATCGCCACGTCTATTCTGTATTTCAGCGGAATGGTTCGGAATGTCTGATGCGACGGCGAGTTTCCGATGTGCTGCCCCATGGCTATTGACGGGAAGAAGTACGATGTGCCCCACTGCATGAAGATGCGCTGGAGCGCGTCGGTATTGTCGCTCACCCAGAACTCGTCGAAATAAGGCATCAAGCCCCAGTTTACTCGTCCGCCGCCGCTCGAGCAGTTCTGAATAGTGAGGTCGGGATACTTGGCGCGTATTCTCTGGCAAGTCTTCTCCAAGCCGCGTATATACTCGATGAACAGATGGCTCTGGTTGTCCTTGCTCAGATAGCTTGAGCCGTGGTTTACGATGCTCATGTTTGCATCCCATTTTATGTAGCTGATTCGAGGATTCTCGGTCATCAAGTCGTCAACGACCTTGAACACAAAGTCCTGAACCACAGGGTTCGACATATCCAGAACGAGCTGTGTTCCGCCTCGTCCGCATGTAGCCTCGCGTCCCGGAGCCTTGACAATCCAGTCGGGATGCTTCTCGTAGAGCTCGCTCTTGTTATTGGTCATCTCCGGCTCAATCCAGATGCCGAACGAGATGCCTTTCTTGTCGGCACACTTAACCAGATTACCTATGCCGTTTGGAAGCTTGCGCTTGTCTACCCCCCAGTCGCCAAGACTCGAATTATCTATGTTGCGCGGATATTTGTCGCCAAACCAGCCGTCGTCCATCACAAAGAGCTCGCCGCCCATTCCGGCGATGTCGCCCATCATCTGGTCCATGCCCTCTTCGTTTATGCTGAAATAGACGCCTTCCCAACTGTTAAGCAAGATGCGGCGTTCCTTGTCGCCGTGAGCCAGTCTGTACTTTCTACCCCACTTGTGGAAGTTACGGCTTGCACCGCTCAGTCCTTCTTCCGAATAAGTAAGAGCCAAGGCCGGAGTCGTGAAGACCTCGCCCTTCTTCAGATGGTAGGTCGAGTTTTCCTCGTTCATTCCGGCAAAGAAGCGGTGATACTCGCCATCGCCGGTATCGACATACAGCTTGTATGCGCCGGGATAGCAGAGAGCCGCGCCGATTACTCTTCCCCGTGTTTCGTTCGGCTTTCCGTCGAGCGAGAACATCACCTCGGCATGAGCCAGATGAGCGTTCCGCACGGCATCCTTGTTCTTTATCATCTTAACGCCGGGCGTGAGAGGCTCTTGACAGAGGCGCGCCTCGTTTGCCCACGAGCCATAGAGCGACGAAATCCACACATCGCCGCGGCGGATAGGCAGCGAGCCCGAAAGGAACTTCTGCAAATCGACGTTCTTCTTTTCCTGATGCGAAATTTCAGTCCACGTCTCAATCATATCAACGTTATCGTAAGCCTTGTAATACACGTTAACGAAGAACGGATACACGCGGTCTTTCATCTTTACGACGGTTATTCTGGCATCACCGTCTTTCTTTGTCTCGGTGCTCTGCACTGCCATCTGAAGGCTCATGTTTCCGTCGGCATGTAGCACAGAAAGAGCGGCCTCATCGGCTCCGTTCATGCCATATACGGGATATGCGGCAAACCTGTCCTTTGCCGTCTGCTCAACGGTCTTGGCATCGGCATCAGAGAGTTTTGCACCGTAGTAAATAACCTTCAGTTCGTCCGATTTGTCGGCCTGAAGAAGAAGCGTTGTCCTTGGTGTTGAGATGTTTAGCACATCGGCAAAAGCCGACAATGACAGCATCAGTGCCACCGATAAAACTATTCTTTTTTTCATTTTTTATGATTTTAGAAAAAGGTATTGCAAATATACGGACAAAACTCTTTTTCTCATACACAATTTTTATTTGGTTTCGATACTTTTTAGTCAAGTTTATCAAAACAATATACCAACGCTCCATGTATTTTTGTTTCCGTCAACAAACAAGTACTTCTGGAGTTATACAAGATGCCACATTCCTTCGGGATGCCTTCGGGATTCGTTCGGGATTTTTCACGAACGCCGGCAGCTTATTTTGGGAAGAAGGATTCTAAACTTTCAACCTACCCATCCTATACATTTATCGTACCTTGACGCTATTTTGTATTTACCAAAGGGATATTTTGAGTCACAATTGTCCTTTATAAGTCCTCGGGGATTTTGAATCATGAACTGTCAATTAAAAAGTTTCAACTTTCTCAACTTTCAACTCACAAAATTGTAAATTGTCAACTGTCTCTTACTCGTTTTGTCGAACCTATCCCCTTACTATCCACTTACCAACCCCTTACTTGCCTCAATGTAAAATCTACCTTGATACGAATTTTCAACTTTCAATTTTCAACTAAAGGAAACTGTCAATTGTTTGAATAAACTTGCAGATGAGACAAACATTGACTATCTTTGTCCATTGCTATAACATTTTTCACCAATCATTATATGGAGACATACAATTTTGACGAGATAGTGAACAGACGCGGCACAAACTCATACAAGTGGGACGTTTCGGACAAGGAGAACTTTCTGCCTATGTGGGTTGCCGACATGGATTTCAGGACATCACCTTATATTATTGAACGACTTCAGCAGAGGGTGGCTCACGGCGTATTTGGCTACACTGCCGTGCCCGACAGCTATTACGATGCCATTACAAACTGGTTCGTACACCGCCACAACTGGCTGATGCAGAAGGAATGGATTATCTACACATCGGGCGTTGTGCCTGCCATCTCGGCAATAATAAAGGCGATGACGCAGACGGGCGACAAGATTCTGGTGCAGACTCCGGTCTACAACTGCTTCTTCTCGTCGATAAAGAACAACGGATGCGAGGTTCTCTGCAACGAACTGATTTACGAGGACGGCACTTACAGAATTGATTTCGACGACCTTGAACAGAAGACTGCCGACCCGAAGACAACGGTGATGATACTGTGCAACCCTCATAACCCAGCCGGACGCGTCTGGACGCGCGACGAGCTTGTCCGCATAGGCGAAATATGCCTTAAGAACGATGTCTTCGTCATTGCCGACGAAATCCATTGTGAGCTTGTGATGCCGGGACACCGCTACACTCCGTTCGCATCTATCTCGCCCGAGATTCTTGACAACTGCGTCGTGTGCACATCGCCAAGCAAGGCATTCAACATTGCCGGATTGCAGATTGCAAACATCACCATTGCCAACGACAAGATTAGGCGAAAGGTTGACCGCGCCATCAACATTAACGAGGTATGCGATGTAAATCCGTTTGGCGTGGAGGCTCTGCAAGCGGCATACAGCAGCAAGGGAGCAGAATGGCTCGACCAGCTAAACGCTTATCTGCACGACAACTATCTGTGTCTGTGCGAGTTCTTCGAGAACAATCTGCCTCAGTTCCCGGTTACAAAGCTCGAAGGAACATATCTAGTGTGGGTTGACTGCTCGGTTCTTGGCAAGCCGTCGGACGAACTTTGCAGCGAACTTCTTCAGGCTCAAGGACTTTACTTGAACGAAGGCACGATGTACGGCACATCGGGAATAGACTTTGTGCGCATAAACATTGCATGCCCAAGAGCGGTTCTAATCGAAGGCCTGCAACGTTTCAAGAATTATGTAGTTTACTGATTTTCAAGCTTTATAAAACATCAACTGCCGTCCGATATTCTTGCATCGGGCGGCAGTTGATGTTTACTGAATCAATAGTCGTTTTTCGTGAAGGTTTCGGAGATAATCAGCTTTCCGTTGCCGTAGAACTTGTATTGAAGCGTTGCGCCCTCGTCCTTCTGCGGTTTCAGGCTCACATCGTTCACGATACTGTTTCGCAGACTTTCCCTCATCTTAGCCTTCATTCTTTGCTGAACATCAGGCTTTAGCAAATCGCCGTCGAATGAGTAGTAGAACGTGAAAACGTTCTTGTCCTCGTCGTATCCCACGCTATCAAGCACGTTGTTCTTGTCAATTCGCACAGGGCAACGGTCGTTCTGCTGTTCGGCAAACTCACTGATTTTCTGTCTCTTTATGTTTCTCGATACGCATCCGGCAACGATAGCTGCCGACAATACTATCATTAAATATTTTCTCATCGCTTAATGTTTTTGGTCGCACAAAAATACAGAAGAAAAATAAAAGAGTGCAAATAAATGTTAAAAAAATGCAAATCTTCGGACAAAGATTTGTTCATATAATATATTTTTTGTTTCTTTGCCCACAGTTACAGTTTATAGGAAAAATCATTTTTTTGATGAACAGTAAAAAAAAGAACTTTTATTTTAACAATTAAACAAAAAGACAAAAAGATGGAACAAGTCGTGAAAATCTTGGTTGCGGCATTTTCTGCCGGACTGCTTTACATCTGCAACTTGCTGATAGTGTAAGGCAATACTGTTATTCAACAACGACAAACAACAAGCTTTAGTACCAGAAGATTTAATAAGTGGCATTGTTCGCATCAAAGCGTCGATGCCACTTATTTTTATGCCTTCGCAAGCCCGCCGATTTGGTGCTTTACGTTCTTTTTTGTATCTTTACACCCAATTTTCGAATCGTATTTTATAACAGATGAAACATATCAGAAATTTCTGCATCATAGCACACATCGACCACGGAAAATCAACGCTGGCCGACCGTCTGCTCGAATATACAAACACCATAAAGGTTACCGAGGGACAGATGCTCGACGACATGGATCTTGAGAAGGAAAGAGGTATCACCATCAAGAGCCACGCCATACAGATGGAGTACGAATACAAAGGCGAGAAATACATCCTGAACCTTATCGACACTCCGGGACACGTCGACTTCTCTTACGAGGTGTCGCGCTCTATCGCCGCATGCGAGGGCGCGCTGCTTGTTGTCGATGCCACTCAAGGCGTGCAGGCACAGACCATCTCGAACCTTTACATGGCGATAGACCACAACCTCGAAATAATTCCGGTAATAAACAAGTGCGACATGGTTAATGCCATGCCCGAGGAGGTTGAGGACGAAATCATCGACCTTATCGGCTGCGACCGCGAAGACATAATACGCGCATCAGGAAAGACAGGCGAAGGCGTTGAGGACATTCTTCATGCCATCGTCGAGAAAGTTCCGCATCCGGAGGGCGACGAGAACGCACCTCTTCAGGCTCTCATCTTCGACTCTGTATTCAACAGCTTCCGAGGCATCATTGCATACTTCAAGATTGTAAACGGCTCGATAAAGAAGGGCGATCAGGTTGAATTCATCAACACCGGAAAGCAATATTCGGCCGACGAGATTGGCGTGCTGAAGATGGATTTGTCGCCACGTCAGGAGTTGCACTGCGGCGATGTGGGCTACATCGTTTCGGGCATCAAGACCGCTACCGAAGTAAAGGTGGGCGACACGCTCACGCACATTGCCAACCCAAGCAAGGAGGCGATTGCGGGATTTGAGGAGGTCAAGCCGATGGTGTTTGCCGGCGTCTACCCTATCGAGACCGAGGATTTCGAGAATCTGAGAGCATCGCTCGAGAAACTTCAGCTTAACGACGCATCGCTCACGTTCATGCCCGAAAGCTCGGTGGCTCTGGGCTTCGGATTCCGCTGCGGATTCCTCGGACTGCTGCACATGGAGATTGTTCAGGAGCGTCTCGACCGCGAGTTCAACATGGACGTGATAACCACCGTGCCAAACGTATCGTACATGGTTTACGACAAGCACGGCGAGTGCAAGGAGGTACACAATCCGGCTGGAATGCCCGACGTTACGCTCATCGACCGCATAGAAGAGCCTTACATTCAGGCATCTATCATAACCACAGCCACTTACATCGGCCCTATCATGACTCTGTGTCTGGGCAAGCGCGGCGAGCTGATAAAGCAGGATTTCATCTCGGGCAACCGCGTTGAACTTCAGTTCTACATGCCTCTGGGCGAAATCGTCATCGACTTCTACGACAAACTGAAGAGCATCTCGAAGGGATACGCTTCGTTCGACTATCACCAATGCGGATTCCGTCCAAGCAAGCTGATAAAGCTCGACATTCTGCTAAACGGCGAGCCTGTTGACGCGCTCTCAACGCTTACGCACGTTGACAACTCGGTAGACTTCGGACGTCGTATGTGCGAGAAGCTGAAGGAGCTTCTGCCACGCCAGCAGTTCGACATCGCCATTCAGGCTGCCATTGGCGCAAAGATTATTGCCCGCGAGACTGTAAAGCAGGTGCGAAAGGATGTAACAGCCAAGTGCTACGGCGGTGATATCAGCCGAAAGAGAAAGCTGCTCGAAAAGCAGAAACGAGGCAAAAAGCGCATGAAGCAAATCGGCAACGTTGAAGTGCCGCAGAAAGCCTTCCTCGCAGTTTTGAAACTTGATTAAAATGATGATAAAGAAAGCGGTCGCAAAACAGATATCTGCAACCGCTTTTATTATCATCTTTTGATGACTGGCAATCTTATTCCAGTTTTAAAGATATCTTCATATCTACCTTCTTCTACCCATTTTGTATAATCTTCCAGAAATTCGCACTTATTTTGGTCTGGATATATTATAACACATGGAATCAGAGATTTATCATCAATTCTAAATTTCGAACGGATAGCCTTCAATCTTGCGTATCCCGAAACCTGACGAATATCATCAATATCTACTGAACGTTCCGAATAACGTTTGTATTTTGCGTCTGCCACATATGGAGGTCTGTCGGTATCAGGCATTATAAGATAGTCAGGTTCTTGCTTTCCAAAATGAGGGTGATAAATAACACAATCGCCAAACAAATTGCGAAGTTTTGCAAAAACAAACATTTCAAAAAGTTTAGTCATATCAATCCAATACGGCGGAACCTCTGTTTTTTCATCGCCATGCAAAACTTGATTGTAAGACAAGACTTTCAACAAAATCTTCGCAATCTCTATTGCCATATGATACTCCTTGTAGAACGAGTTTATCTTGCAAGTACTTACGTCTTTTACGTCAACTTTATCACCAACGCCTTTCCACTTTGGTTTTAATCCAATAAGCCTTTGTTTGAGGATTACAACAATATCATCATTATAACTGTCAAGAACATGCAAACAATATTTCATCGCTTTCTTCAGTATTCTGTTCTCTGGAATATCAATGCCATATTCCTGATAACGGCAATAGTTATCGGACAAATTACCTTTGACGATGTTATACTTCAAATTTTTAGGCAACAATATCTTTCCTTTTATTTTCGAACGCTGGTTTTCCTCAACAAAATAGTAAGACTTCATTATTCCCTTAGCCGTGATTCGAGCCATTATGTGGATGAACTCCGAAATAAGGAAAAGCGACAATCCATCCTCCTGTTTAGGGACGGCAATAGGCGGACGCTTGAAATCGACATTAAGCAAGCCTTCGAGATGCTCAAAATTCTTCGGTTCTGTCAAGGCATCTTCAAGCATTTTAAGATAGTCGATTTCAAAATTATCTTTGTCTTCCGTGAATTTGGGAGAGACACGGATTGCAAGTATATCTTTTTCAATCCAATCTACACCAATGAAATATGAGGTTGACAAATGCCATTTTTCTTCCCGTCTCTCAAGAGAGAAACATTCGGAAGGCTCTTTATCGTTTGGACGGGCAAAATTATGTTTATAAACCTTCCCGATTAAATAATATTGCCCGTCCAACACCTTATTTTCCCAATGTTCTGAGGCGTCAATCATCTTCGGATTCATATTCTCTCAAAGATTTTATAACCTCATTTACTTTTTCAACATCCTTAAAAATGCCGTCTTTTATGTATTCCTTCAGAATAGGGATAATTTCATATTCAATTTTCAATCGCGTACAATCTTTGCCGTCATCATCTTTAATGAAATAACTTTGTCCTATCCATACATCTTCAGGCAGAATATCATCCGACAAGTATGGAGACGGAATAAGTTCAACATCACTATTCTCTTTATATTCGTCATAATTATCAATAAATAATCTGCTAACCATTTCAAACAAGTCAACATTAAAATTATCCAATGCCAAAGCCATAGGCTTATATTTTACAAATGCAAAACGACGACGCATTGCATAGTCAAGCGAATCAATACTACGGTCGGCAGTATTCATTGTTCCGATAATATAAACATTGTCAGGCACAGAAAAAACAGTCTTGGAATATGGCAATGTCACTTCTGTTTCAGCCTTCCTACCAGTTCTTTTGTCCGACTCAATCAAAGTTATCAACTCTCCGAATATTTTCGAAACGTTTCCACGATTTATTTCATCGATAACCAAAACATAAGGTCGGTCGTTCTTTCTGACTTCTGTCTGCTTGCCTACACCATATTTGTTCAAGATGGCAAAAACATTTCCCAATTCAATGTTTTTTAAACGGTAAACTGTGCCTGAAGTCATTGCTGTACCACCATTCATTTCATAAATATCTTCATTAATGTCCTTTATCAGCCACTCAACCTTGCGAACACGCTTTAAATTTTCGTATTCATCGTGCCATTCAACATCGCCAGTTACCACACCTATCGCATCGATGCTTCGCGATGAATAACAAGAAAATACTATGTCTCCAATCTGCATACGGTCGTAAAAAGCATTGAGAATTATTCTGCCGTCAGAATTAGCCTCATCTACCTGCGAAATATCTTCCCCAAAATTATCCCACCCAATACGGATATGGTTATTTTTCATACATTCGGTACGTATTGGATTGTCTCCAGTCCGAAACAAAGAAACCTTCCAAACATTAGCGTCATCTTTTATCTTAAATGAATTATCCTCGACAATAGGCTTTTTTGCAGCTTCGCATATTCGCTTAAAGATTCCAGATTCTACTTCATAAAAAACATTTCCATTTTCGTTAGTGTGAGGACGGATTCCTTCAACAAACTCCTCATAATCCATTGACTGATGAAATGTTACATACTCAACTCGTTTGTTTTCTCTTAGCCATTTCATCTTTTCTTTCAAAACACTTTCGGAATAATCTGGCAGATCTGGAAAACACAATCTTGTTATTATGCGAGGCAACTCATAAGTCTTTCCTACACCCGGAGCACCTTCTATTACAACATTCTTTTTATAGCGAAGCAAATCAACTATTTCATCATAAAATTCAGGATTTATTCCATCGTCTTCAGTACTATAACTTTCCATACAAGCATTAGATGAAAATTCTGGTATAGTCTGTTCTTTTATTTCTTTATTGCTCATTTTTTCCTTTACCTCATCCAACAGAGCCTCATAGTCTATAAAATTCATCTTGTTGATGCTGCCAACATTTATTCCATATTTTTTCTTTAAATATTCACGATTATTCTTGTCTAATGCCATATATTTATTTGGACAAATATAGAACAATCCCATTGTCAACTTTGTAATTTTTATGCCATATTGTTTCAAGACTGCATCAAAGACCGCCTCCATATCTGGCTTATTTTTCTGAGCCTCTTCGAACAAAAGCCAAAAACGTTCTATATCTTTGCCATTAGCACTTCTGTCTTTTGAGAAACAACAGAAAGCAGAATTCAGATTATTTTGAATCGGTATTCCATCGAAAGTTGTAGGAAGATTTGCTTTGATTTTAAAAACTTCTTTCATTTTTCGAGTCAATGCAAAACGATTATTAACTCTTCGGTTAAAAATGCCATAAACCGTAAAAGGGTCTATTTCTGCATAATCGGAGCCATCACTATCATGCAGAAAACTAATTTCTGATTTCCTGTCAAAATTCTTGTAGATAACAGAAGCCAACTCATCCGGCTTATCCTTGTATTTTAGCAACTTCTTTGCTAACTCTTCATAAAATGGAATCCAATCAAACATACTATTATTTATAAGTTAACATATTTATTTTTCTCCTCTGCTATACCACTTAGCAACGAGCGCGCCGCTAATGTTGTGCCATACGCTGAATATAGCTCCGGGGATTGTGGCCAATGGGAAAGCGGCGAAATGAAGAACGGCAAGGCTCGATGCAAGACCGGAATTCTGCATTCCCACCTCTATGCTTATTGCCACATTCTTTGGGTGAGACAGACGCAGAAGATGTCCTATCAGATAGCCTAAGGCCAAACCGCTGACATTATGCAGCATAACCACCAGAACAACCAGCAATCCACCATCCAATACCTTTCCGGCGCTATGCGCTACAACGATGGCTACCACCAAGGCAATCATCACCGACGAGAATGCAGGGAGATAGACCACAGCGCTTTGGGTAAACTTAGGCAGAAACTTCTGGCACAACAAGCCAAGAACTATCGGCGCAATGACAACATACAATATGCTCTGCAACATTCCGAAGGTATCGACATTTACCATTGTGCCGGCCAAAAGCCACACCAGCAAAGGCGTAAGCACGGGCGCAAGAATTGTAGAAACGGCAGTCATGCCAACAGACAAAGCCAAATCGCCCTTTGCCAGATATGTGATGACGTTCGAGGCCGTTCCGCCGGGACAGCAGCCCACCAGAATAACGCCAAGCGCAAGCTCCTCGGGAAGCGCGAAGATGCGCGTAAGAGCCAGAGCCACAAGCGGCATGACGGTAAACTGCGCCAGACAACCGAACAACACATCTTTCGGGCGGCTCGCCACAATGCGGAAATCGGTTGGCGAGAGCGTAAGTCCCATACCAAACATGATGAGTCCGAGCATCGGGTTTATAGCCGATGTGCTAACATAATCGAACGGCACAGGAAAAAGCACCGCAACAACAGCCGAAAGGAGCACCAGCGCTCCCATCCAATGGGCTATGAAATTACAGATTTTCAGCATCTTCGATAATCGTTTAGAATATACGAATCTCGCCGCTGCCGATGCACAGACGATGTTCCTCGTCGTACACCACGCAGAACTGCCCCGGAGCAACGCCGTGAATTGGCTCGTCGGACTTTATGCCCCATGTGCCATCCTCGCGCAGAGCCAGAGTGCCGGGATTGTACTCAGGAGTGTGGCGAATCTTGAACGTGATGCGATGCTCGCCGCCCTGCCCGTTCCACGGATTTTCTGTAATGAAATGGAAATCTTCCATGTACCACTCCGTGCTGTAAGCATCCTTCGGACTGTATCCGTGCGAAACCCACAGAATATTGTTCTTCACATCTTTCTTTACCACGAACCAAGGTCCTCCGCCAAAACCGAGTCCCTTGCGCTGCCCTATTGTGTGGAACCACAGTCCTTTGTGCTCGCCTATTATCTTTCGGCTCTCGATGTCGATTACGCGTCCCGGATGCTCGCCAAGGAATCGGCGCACATACTCGCGGAAATCAATCTGACCGAGGAAGCAGACGCCCTGACTATCCTTTCGGTTGGCGTTGATGAGATTGTTCTTGAGGGCAATCTCGCGCACCTCCTCCTTATAAAGAGAGCCGATTGGGAACATCGACTTACTTATCTGCTGATAGTTGAGCTGGCAGAGGAAATCGGTCTGATCCTTCACGGGATCGGGACTCGTAGCCAGCCACACCTTGCCGTTGTGCATTACGGTCTGCGCGTAGTGTCCGGTAGCGGTAAAGTCGAACTCATGGCCAATCTTCTCTTCGAAGCAGCCGAATTTTATGAGTTTGTTGCACATCACATCAGGATTAGGAGTGAGTCCGCGACGCTCCTTGTCCATCGTATATTTAACCACCTGATCCCAATATTCGTGATGAAGGTCAATCTGCTCAAGCTTGCAGTCGTACTTTCGCGCAAGCCACTGGCACACCTCCCAGTCTTCCTCGGAAGAACAGTTCCACGCCTCCTTCTCCTCGGGGCCTATGAGAATATAAAACAGAGTGGGACGATGTCCCTGCTCGCGCAACATGTGCAGAGCTACGGCACTGTCAACTCCGCCCGACAATAACAACGCAATATTTTCCATAAAAATGCTTGATTTTAGGCTGCAAAATTAGTGTAAAAAAGTCAGAAAAACAAAATATACCATATATATGGTATGCGATTACTTTGCAGTCGGTATTGGTGCAAACAAAAAAACGCCCTATCTTTGCAATATCAAACATAAACAAAATAACCATACAAAAAAATACAGTTATGAGCAACATTGCAAACCAGCTAACCGAACTTATCGGTCGCACACCACTTGTAAGACTGAACCGTTTCGGAAAGGAACTTAATCCGGGAGCAGAAATAGTAGTAAAAGTAGAGTCGTTCAACCCCGGCGGAAGCGCAAAAGACCGCATCGCCCTCGCTATGATTGAGGATGCCGAGAAGAAAGGTCTTCTTACTCCGGGCGCAACAATCATAGAGCCAACAAGCGGAAATACAGGTGTTGGACTCGCACTCGTAGCAGCCGTAAAGGGCTACAAACTTATACTTACAATGCCCGACTCGATGAGCATTGAGCGCCGCAACCTTCTGAAGGCCTACGGAGCAAAGATTGAGCTCACTCCGGGAAAGGACGGAATGCAGGGCGCAGTTGACAAGGCTAACGAACTTCACGCACAGACTCCGGGCTCGTTCATCCCAATGCAGTTCGACAATCCGGCAAACCCTCAGAGACATTACGCAACAACCGCCGAGGAGATTTGGAAAGACACCGACGGAAAGGTAGACATTTTCGTTGCCGGAGTAGGAACGGGCGGAACAGTAAGCGGCACAGGAAAGCGCCTGAAAGAACTCAACCCGAACGTTAAAATCGTTGCTGTTGAGCCTGCAAGCTCGCCTCTCATCACAACCGGAAAGGCTGGTCCTCACAAGATTCAGGGAATCGGTGCAAACTTCATTCCAAAGACTTACGACGCAAGCGTTGTAGATGAAGTTCTGACTGTCGAGAACGACGATGCCATCCGTTCAGGCCGAAGACTGGCTCAGGAAGACGGTCTGCTTGTCGGAATCTCATCTGGAGCAGCAGCATACGCAGCACTTCAGCTTGCATTGCGCCCAGAAAACAAAGGCAAGCGCATCGTGGCTTTGCTTCCTGATACTGGCGAGCGCTATCTGTCAACAGTTCTTTACGCCTTCGAGGAATATCCACTTTAATTTATGGCAGACGCAAAGAAATTTGTCTGCTGCCTCGATTGTGCCAACGGCACTTTCATGCAGTGGTTCGACAATCCGATAGTGTGCGAATGTAGCATAAGGACGGCTATCAGATTCGTTGCAAAATCAAGCAAGATCTGTTCAGACTTCCGCCCTTCGAACAATCCGAATCCTGAAATCAGACACTTCAGTTCGTACGAAGAATCGCAGGCGATGTTCAGAGAAAGAACGGAGACGAAACTGCGAAAGTATCTGCAAGAGGAGCTTGACAAAGCTAACGAGAATAAGAATTCCTAAAGACAATGCGTATCGGGAGGTGGTCGCTGTACCCCTCCTGATATTTCATGCCGTTATACGTTCTGAAGGGTTTCTTTCCTCCAAACTTCAAATCGGGTTCGAGCAAGAACTCAAAATCGCATATCTGCGCATCCTCATAGGTTGTGCACAGATTTTCTGTGTCCGTAAGCAAGAGTCCGTTTACGATGCAGTGGTCTATGATATTCCAATATCCTTTGTACCGATAAGTACCTATCGTCTTACCATTCTTTTTATGCTTTCCATTCATCAGATTGTAATACGAATCAGCCTTTATCGAATCGCCTTGCAATGGCGGACGAAGCGCGCCAATAACCTCGGCAATCGGCTTTGAATCGGGATAGTCGTTGAAATCTCCAATGATGATGATTTTCGGCTTCTGCCTCACGCTTTGTATCGAATCGGCCGACTGACGAATTTTCTCAGCCACACGGACTCTGAAAGGCTCGCTCTTAAGCCTTCCGCCAAACATGCTCGGCAGATGAACAACCATCACATCGAGCGTGTCGCCGCTCATCACACATCCCGAAACATGAAGGATATCGCGCGTTGGGCGTTGTCCCACCTTATGTTCAATACGGAAACTTTCGGACTGAATAAGTTTGAAAGTCTCCGGCTGATAGAGCATTGCAACATCTATGCCTCGCGCGTCGGGCGATTCGGTAACGCAATACTTGTAGCCCAGATTTCGCAACGGACTCCGGCGCGTAAGGTCGTAAAGCACCGAATCGTTCTCAACCTCGCAGAGCGCAACTATGTCGGGCGGAGTCTGCCCCTCTCCCACCGCCACAATCGTCTGAGCGGTATGCGCCAGTTTCTTCCAATATCGTCGCGGACTCCAGCCGCGAATTGCTCCGGGCAGAAATTCGTTGTCGTTTTTCAGCGAGTCGTGCTTTGTGTCGAAAAGGTTTTCGCAGTTCAGTTCCATTACGACAAAACGGTCCTGCGCCGTCATTTTCTGACACGGAAGAAGGCACGCAAAAGCGGCAAAAGCCAGTCGTGCAAAGATGTTTTTCATAGGCATCGTTTTAGTTTATTTTTTATACTGATAGCAGCCAATATCGGGTTTTCCTACTCGTTCCACGCCGTCTTTGTCATGCGGAAGAAATTCCGAAGCCTCAACGACTGCCCTTCCGCGGGCATGCGAAAGCGAGTCGAGATGAAAGTCGTAAACAAACTTGTCGTGGTCTATGTTTCTGAAATTGGCAGCCTGAATAATCGGCTTTTCGGCCTTGTCATTTTTCGGCATTCCCGGCTTTTCGACAGGCTTTTCATTATCCCAAACAATTTCGGAAAAGCGCGGATTGTCCTTCACTTCAGGAGTCCGGATAAGGCATCCGACGAAATTATATTCGAAAGGCACTTCGGGCTTTCTCGGCGGAATCCTAACGAGTTCGTCCTTGCCGATGCCGGTAATTATGCTGTTCACGAAATCGCACTCAAGCAACGGCGTGCGCTCGTCGGCAATAAACGCCAGCGCCGCGCCACGGTTGGCACTCCACGGATAGAACTGCGCCAAGGTGCAATGTACAAAACGGCATCGTCCGCCCTCAATATGGACGCAATCGCCTCCGGCATTCGTAATCTGCGAATTCAGCACTTCGATGGTGTTATTCTTGCTGAAAATTCCGTGTCTCGTAACATTATGAATCGTCGAGTTCCGAAGAAGCAGCTTCGACTTTTCGATATTCGACGAGTCGCAGATAATTCCATAGTTTCCGCTGTGGATATCGGCATTTTCGATTATATTGTCGGTGCTCGACCCGAAAATTCTTATTCCTTCCCACTGGGCATTCACACGGTCGTAAGGCAGATACCAGAGCAGTCGGTCGGTTCTGTCGCCGCGCATTACTACGGGCTTTTCAACCGAGCCGTTCACCTCAATACGGCCATAGATCTTCAGCCCTGCCCCGCTATGGAAAAACAGTCTTACGCCTTCGGCAATTCGGAGCGTAGCACCCTCGGCCACGCAAAGGCTGTCGTAAATCAGATAAGGCTTTGACGATAAAAGAGTTGTATCGCCACGCACTACCAAGCCTCGGCAAACTTCGGCATCCTGCGCACTTGCCATCAGCAAGACTTTCTGCATCACGCCGCTTTCGAGCACGAAGATGAGCGAGTCCTTCAACTCAACAGGTTCTTGCTTGCCCGTAATGTCGGCAGTCAATTCAACGAAGACGTACATACTGTCGTTCGAATGAATTTCCACATCGCTGAAATCCGTTCCCATCATGCCATCCACATTCACCCTGAAGCCCGATGTTCCGCCAGATGCAAGTCGGATATTGCTTATCCTGATGCCTTCATTCTGATTGTTGAAGACACGGATATTCTGCGTAGAAGAGCCTACCGACGTAAACACCGTATCGAACGAAACGGTATCCTGCGAGAACGAGAGTAAAGCCGATCTGCTCGTCGTGAAACTCTCGTCAACGCTGCACGAAACGGCAACCGACGCAAGCAGCATGGCTACGGCAAACGATAAGAGAAACGAAATCCTTTTCATACCTTACATAACGCGCAAAGGACACAAATATTATATTGTAGTGCTCTGCATCCGCCACTCCATCAGCGGATGAACGTCGCGATATTCATCCTCAACTTCCGAAGCAAAGACATTCAGTTCAATCCTTATGTTTTCCTTGTCCTTGAAAGGCACGGCAAACACGCCATCAGTCTCGAAGAGGTTGTCTTTCAGATAGATATCATACTTTTCAGCAGCCCTTCGGATAAACTTTTCCTTCAAATCCGAAGCCGACGGCAGCGACTGCGTCAATCCTCCAACCTCAACCTGAACCCAAAACAACAAAATCTTTGACTTTTCAATATCGGTAAATATCATAATTATAGGTCTATTTTATGCAAAGTTACAAAAAAAAATGTATCTTTGCGGCAAATTGCGTTTAAAATGATAAAATTAGCACTAACTTGTGTGGCATTGCTTGCCGTATCAATGATACTTATGTGTATTAACATTCTGCTGAAGAAAAACGGCAGATTCAGGAGCCAGCATGTGGGTGCAAACAAGGCTATGAGAGATAACAAGGTGGGCTGCGTCCAGAGTCAGGACTTCCAGATGCGCCTCGACAATCCCAAAGCCGTGAAAGAACGAATATAAAATTATATACTATAAAAGAAAAATGAAGAAAATGACTCTTATGTGTGGTAGCCTTGCAGCTGCTACATTGCTTCTGTTTACTCAGTGTAACCAGACAACAGAGACAGCACCAAGCGCAGCATCTACAGCTGCCGGCACATCAATGAAAATTGCTTATGTCGAGGTTGACTCTCTTATGAACAATTACAATTTTGCCAAGGACTATACAGCACTTCTTACAAAGAAAAGCGAGAGCATCCAGAGCACTCTTGCAGGCAAAGGCCAGGCTTTGCAGAACAGAGCAGCCGACTTCCAGCGCAAGATCCAGAGCAACGCATACACTCGCGAGCAGGCCGAGAACGAGCAGAGAAACCTTCAGCAGATGCAGCAGAGCCTCGAGGCTCTTCAGGGACGCCTTGCACAGGAGTTCCAGGCTGAGCAGAACAAGTACAACGAGGCTCTTCACGACTCTCTGAACCACTTCCTTGCTCAGTACAACAAGGACAAGAAGTTCAGCCTCATCCTTACAAAGAGCGGCGACAACATCCTTTATGCTGACAAGACATACGACATCACAAACGAGGTTGTAGCAGGTCTTAACAAGCGCTACAAGCAGCCAGCCGAGCTGAAGGGCGCATCAACTGCAAAGAAGGAAGAGAAGAAATAATCAAACAAAACATATTATAATACGAAAAGGGAGTTTCGAAAAAGATTCTCCCTTTTTTCTTAGACACATTTCACTATGGTTTTATTTAGTTTCGATTTTCAAGTGCCGGAGAACAGCGAACTCGTCAGCGACGAGATAAACGACCGCGTTCAGGCGGTAATAAGATGCTTTGACGAGCGAAGCAAGGTTGTCGACCCTAACGGTCCGTGGATTATCCGCTCCGAAAGCCGAGAGGCTGCGCGCGAACTGCGATGCAAAATCCTTAACGAATTGGACGACTTGGACGTGATTTTTGGCGCAATTGAAGATTTTCGATAAAAAAAAGTCCCGAAAAGTTTGCAGATTTAAAAATAAGTTGTATCTTTGCATCGCTTTTGAAAACAAAGCAACCACGCGGAAGTAGCTCAGTTGGTAGAGCACAACCTTGCCAAGGTTGGGGTCGCGGGTCCGAGTCCCGTTTTCCGCTCAAATAAAGCCCAGGTGGTGGAATGGTAGACACGTACGTTTCAGGTGCGTATGTCTTTGCGGACATGCAGGTTCGAGTCCTGTTCTGGGCACGACTGGTATGACCGAAATATTTGGAGAGGTGGCGGAATGGTAGACGCGCTACTTTGAGGGGGTAGTGGGAGTTGTCCCGTGGGAGTTCGAGTCTCCTTCTCTTCACAATACAAAGACAATCAGTAATGCGGAAGTAGCTCAGTTGGTAGAGCACAACCTTGCCAAGGTTGGGGTCGCGGGTCCGAGTCCCGTTTTCCGCTCAACAAGAAAGACTTGATTCATTTTGAATCGAGTCTTTTTTTTTGTTTTTCACCTACCCTATTTTTCAAAATCCTTAGAATACACATGGCAATTGTTCGAGATGCCTTCGGGATTCGTTCGGGATATCCAATCTTTTCTAAGACTGAAAAAATGAACATGCTTTCCACACTTACAAATCCAACACCACACGATTAAAAGAGCAAAAAAAGAGCCGTTCCTTTCAAAACAGCTCTTTTAGTGCCTTAGTTCAAATACTTCTCCAAAATCTTTTTTCTTCCTTTCCGCACAGCCGGACATTACGGCTTTTGCTTTTCACAAGAAATAATAACTTCATATTTTTCAAATACTTCTGCGATCTTTTCTCTAAATTCTTCGATAGGCATCCGACGGTTATGGTATTCGGTGTTAACCTCTTCACAGTCTGATACGATTTGTTGTTGGATGTCAAGAGGCGGCAGCGGTATAAACACCTCATTATTTAAATACGAACTGTTTAAACTTTTACCAAAAGCCTTGTTTCCTATATTTTCTAAATCAATCATTTTACCGTTGAATATAGCAAAAAGATACTCGTCTGTAATTTGTTTTTTATCTTTTGGAATAAGCGCAGCGATAGCTTCATTTGTATACAGATCCGCCCCAGCAATAGCGGTTTTTCCTATACTTAGTTTAAAACTCAAAAGTGTCGTTCCCTTTGGTATAAGTTTTACGTTTGAATTCCTAACACCTTCATCAGATATTTTTTCTTTTGTATCTGTAATAATTTGCCCTCGCATTTCAGATATGGAAACCCACAGATGTTTACCTGCAAAATATGCAGCGTTTTCTCTTGAAGGTGTGCCACCAATTTTGATAACACACACACCTTCAATACCGCCCAGCTTAACCAACGGAAACTTACTCTTAATCTCAATCTTTTTATCCGCCGTAAGTTTTATAGCCTTGTTGAACGAAGTTCTGCTGAAATCGAGCATATCGCAAGTATTCAAATATGCCTGATACTTCGAAATAGCTTCTGGTAAAACAATTTGCTTGCCATAAAAGATATTACGGACGGCAGCCGCCAATGTATCGGCAGCATAACGATCGCCGTCGTTATACAACATTCCGCCGCGAGAGGTTACTTGTATACCTTCCGCACCCTTACGGTTGCTCCAGTCATAGCCCAAGAACTTCTTTTGTTCGGCATTGTCGACAGGTGCAATTATAGTGAGCGTAGTCTGCTTATAAAGCAGAGCAAAGAACATCAATTTTTCACGTTCTATTTCCTTTACTCGCTTGAAAAACAAACTTCTCATTTCTGCATTCTGTTCATCCTGCGTCAGTTTCTTAAACTTGTTGCTCTTGCGTTTGTTCTGAACTTCCGTTAGCTTATCGAACCACACAATATACTGCTTAAAATATTCAGCCTGTTCCAACTGCTCTTTCGTAGCAGATTCATCGGCGAAAGCCTTATACAAATCCGCCTCTACGCCAACTTTACCGATATAACGTCCAAACACCTCGGCATCTTCCCAATCATCTGAAAAATTACCCGACAGAATGGAATTTACTATATCTTTTACAATCTCACATTTCTTTGGCGGTTCATTATATTTCTCAAGATAAAGCACAACCGTATTTGTTCCCGTTGCCCCAAAAGTCTTGCTTCCGAACTGAGCCACGGCACGCAAATAGAAGTTTTGCAACAAAATATCACGAGCCGTCATGTAACTGTTGTTGTCATTACTCAAAATAGACGAAGGCAGCACAACGGCCGCAATGCCTTTGGGTTTAAGAAGTTGTGCAATACGTTCCACAAAAAGTGTTTCAATCTCACTTCCATCGTTGGTGATAATATTACGGTCGAGAAGTTCGAATCGGTTGTTTTTCAGTTTCAAATGAGCCTTGAATCCGCTAACCGAATATGGCGGGTTCGCCACCAGAATATCAAAAGTAGAATTTCTGATGCCCTCTTCCTCATATTGTTCCAAACCATCACCAAACTTTATTTTGCCACCTCCAGCACCATTCATATAAAGCGACACCTTTGCAACGCGCGCCAATCGGTAATCTTTTTCTACTCCAAAAATATGATGCTCGCACCAAGCATTCTCTTTCGTCGCTTCAGGATTATTGTTTGCGACAAAATAAGCATTTACAGCCTCTACCGCTTCCGTAAGAAAATGTCCTGCACCACAAGCATAATCTATCACTTTTGGAATAACGAAGTTGTCTCCATTGCGAACAATTTTATCCATTGGCAGACAATCCCAAATAAACCGAGTAATAGGCATCGGCGTAAAGAACTGACCTTCATTCTGCTTGAAGCCTTTGTTGAGAAGTTGCTCAAAAAGGTCGCCAAGAAACTGATGCTTTGCCGGATAGACAATTCTGTATTTCTGAAACAACTGAACCACCTCCACCAAGATTTTGCCGTTCTGAAAGAATAGTTCTTCGTTGTGAACATCCTTGAAAGCAAAATCGTTGTTACTATAGAATTTCAGAATACGAATAGTATTCTTCAAGTCATTAATAGCAGCCTGACGCCTTTCATCATTCAGTTTCTGAGCAAAAAGTTCCTCTGCATAATTATCTGAAACATAGAACATTTCTTCACCCATAAACGTTTTCATACCCTCTTTATGAAGACGTTGTAATCGGTCTTGCAGACTTTCGTATGTATCTGTGCCAACTTTGTATTGAAACTCAACAATATCATCGTCTCCTTTTTGGGTTTCGTCAACCAATTTGCAAATAAACAAAGCCACAAGGCGGTTAAAGGCGTTTTCCTTGTCGCTGACATTATTGTGCCTGAGAATCTCCTCAAAACGATTTACAATTTTGTCTTCTGGCTTGAAATCTTCCAAACGCTTTTTCCTTAACGGCGGAACACCAATTTGATATGCTTGCGAATCTTCCCCGAAGATAACACCCTTTTCGTGTATACACTTGTCGTAAGTCTCGTCCCAAACCTCAAACAAATCTTTTACTGTCTGCGCATTTTCGTAAAGACGGATAGCCTTGTCTTTGCCAGCTAACTTCTTGACGTTTTCATCATCGGTACAATTTATGATGTAGTTTTCAAAATCCAACTTGCCGTCTTTGAAATCGGAAGCATATAGCGACAGCCATTTAGTTGAACGTTCTTGCTGCCAATAAGAAAACAACTGACCACCATCCTCTTTCAAGAGTTTGAGAGCCTTGGAGTGTTCTGTTCCTGCAGTCTTACATTCGATAATAAGCAACATATTTACGCCGTCCTTGTCGTAAACGCAAATATCGGCTTTTCCACCTTTGGAATCGTGTCCGAGATTCCAACGCTTTTCTAACTCAATATGCTTTGGCTGATATCCTTTTTCGAGAAGACGATGAACACACTCGAAAACAACAAAATTTTCGGGTTTCCCAAAATTACAGGTTGAACGGTCGTTGACTTTAAAATCGAGTTTTTCGGGATAAACAAATTCCTTTTTGTTGAAATCTACACCAAGAGTACATAACCCAAAATCAGGAAATGCTTTGCTATATATGTCGCCTTGTTTCTTGAATCCTAAACATTCAAGTACTTTCGGGAAATTATCTTTTATTATCATATTTGGCGGTTTTCTCTGAACTCTCAGCCCCTCAAAATAAGCAAAAGAAAAAGCGTGGAACCGTTTCTGACTACTTATTTAGATTCAGAAGGCTCCGCCAAGAACCTATAACGATAAATAAGCACGAAACGGCTCACGCCTATAAGACGTGAACCTCTCGCAAACTTATTCTCTCGTTATTAAAATTTGGCGGATTTTACTGAATCGAGAATAAGAGCGTAAAGCTCAATATTTTAGTATTTTATGTTTATCTTTTTTCTGTTTCTTATAATTACAATATTTGTAAAACATTCTATTTAGTGCAAAAGTAGATAAAAATCCCGAATTACAAGACTGCCGATGCATATTCTTTGCTTAGAAACAAATAAAAAAGCCTTCGCATCAGTCTTCCTAACTATTGCACACACAAAAAACGGCAGCCCAAAATTTGGGTTGCCGTTTTTTATATCTAATAAAATTTTATTACTCTGCAAACTTCACATCTACGGTCTTTATTTCGCTACCAATGTTAAGGTCGAAGTAGCCGCGGAATGGAAGAATCTTGACAGCCTGCTGATCCTCAACACGCATGAACTTGTCTGCCTGGTAAACATACATGTTCTGGTGGCTCACAACGCTTGTATAGTTACCGTTGAACACGCCCATACCCTTCAAGTCTACCGCGTCTCTTGTTGCAGCCATCTTAATCTGCTTCAGACGCATGAAAGGCTGGTTTACTGAGCTTACGAACATATATGGCTTGTTAGGCACAGGATTTGCACAAGGTGCAAAGTACAATGTGTTTCCTGCAAAGTTCTGGAACTCATAAAGCTTGCATCCGTCAGGAAGCTGAGCCTTGTCGATGAAGAACGGAAGAGTTACCGTATTTACTGTTCCCGGCTTGAACACACGATAGAACAAAAGCAAAGAAGTTGTTGTCTCGTATGGCATGAAGTAATCCTTACCATCCATAATGAAGATACACTTTGCTGTGTACTTACCGTTGTTGTTGCGTACTACGTTGTTACCAAGAACACGGTCGTTGAACGCAGGATTTGTCTCGTCGATTACAGCGATATAGTTGTTCTCGCCGCTCTGCTTACCGATTGGAATAGCCTCGCCCTTTTCACCTCCACGGTTGCTGCCGTCTGGGTTCATATATACAACCATTGTCTCGCGTGAGCCTTTGTAGACGATAGCCTTGTACATCATGTTGCTGAAGTCAGCCTTACGGAATACAGGAGCATCGTCCTTGCCAAGAGTAAGACCGTAAGCATCGCCAAGCAAGCCAGCCACAGTTCCGTTCTTGAACTCCTCATCGCTCTTAACTGTCTCTGGAGAGTTGTTGTAAGCCTTCTTGCTATAGCAGTTCTCTACCGCAACCTGTCCGTTCTGATAACCGATAATACCACCGGCATTCTTTGAACCGCTTACGATGTTAGAGATGCTGTAGCAGCCTGTAACCATTGTCTCGACAGACATTCCTGATGCCTGACCGATGATTCCTCCGGCATTACCACTCTGACGGTCCATTGAGATTACGGTACCCTTAGAGAAGCAATATCTGATGTTTGCACCAGAAGCATAACCGGCAATACCGCCGGCATTACTCATTGTTGCAACAACATAGCCGTCGTAGCTACACTTGTTGATGGTATTCATATTGCTACCAGCAATACCACCCATATTCTTCATACCAAGAATATAACTGTCAGATACGTTCAGGTCGTGAATAACGCCCTTATTTGTACCAAACAAGCCTACGTTGGTTGATGCTGAATTCTCGGCAGAAATGTACACACCTGAAATTGTATAGTTATTTCCCTTGAACTCACCGCTGAAAGGAAGCTTGTCTGTCTTGCCGATTGGCGTCCATCTCTTCAACCCTTCGCCGTTTGAGTTCATGCCGTCACTCAGAATCTTGAGTGTTCCAAGAACATTCTCGTTAATGGTTATATTAGCCTTCAATTCAGCCTTGATACTACCATTGCCATTGTTTACCTGATCGCGGAACCACTCCAAGTCAGAGAGGTTGGTAATCTGGTAATATTCCCCCTTTAGGACTGGATCAGCCCACAATAAACCTACTACTGAAAGAGCCGACAAACACATTGTCATTCTCTTCGTTGATTGTTGAAAAATCGACATAGTTTTTCAGTTATTTTAGATTATCTAATTCCAAAATTTTATTTTTATATCATTGGCAAATATAATAAAATTTAATTTAACTGCAAAAAAAAAGTTAAAAAATGCTAAAATCAGCACATTCTATCACGATAATCCTCGTATTTATAATTCCTCAGCACCGAAATATCGCCGTTTTCACGCAGGAATGCGATTGAAGGGTGATGGATTCCGTTGAACATATTTGTCTTTACGGTGGTGTAGTGAATCATGTCCTCGAAGATAATCTTCTCGCCAATCTGAAGCTCGTGGTCGAACTGCCAGCTTCCCATATAGTCGCCGCTCAGACAGCTGTTGCCGCCGAGGCGATAGATGTGACGCGCCACGGCATCGGGCTGCTTGCAAGCATCGGCATCAAGGGTCTCTGCACCCCGAACGGCCGGCTGATACGGCATCTCCAAGCAATCGGGCATGTGGCATGTAAAGCTTACGTTGAGGATTGCAGTCTGAATGCCGTAATTCTCGACAATATCGACAACCTTTGCCACAAGCGGACCAGTCTGCCATGCAAAGGCACTTCCCGGCTCGAGGACGATGCGAAGGTTTGGATATTTCTGCTTGAATGCCTTCAAGATTGAAACAAGATGCTCAACATCATAATCGGCACGCGTTACGAGATGTCCGCCGCCCAAGTTGAGCCACTTGACCTTGGTGAGCCATTTGCCAAACTTCTCGTCGATAACCTTCAATGTTGCCTCGAGCGCATAGCTGTCGTTCTCGCAATGACAATGGCAATGCAATCCGTCGATGCCTTCGGGCAGAACATCGGGCATTTGCGACTGAAGAACGCCAAAGCGCGAACCCGGAGCACAAGGGTTGTAAAGTTCGGTCTCAATCTCGGAATGTTCGGGATTGATTCGGATTCCGCACGAGACTTTGTTTTCAGACACCTTATTATATTTACTAACCGTTTCGATGAAGCGGCTGTACTGCGAAAACGAGTTGAACGTTACATGACTCGCACACTTCAGAATCTCGTCGAACTCGCCTTCCTGATAGGCAGGCGAATAGACGTGAGCCCTGCTGCCAAACTCCTCGAAGGCAAGACGAGCCTCGTAGAGCGAGCTTGCCGTTGTGTGCCCTATGTACTCGCGGAACACCGGAAATGTCTTCCAAAGGGCGAAAGCCTTGAAAGCCAGAATGAACTCGACCTCTGCCCTATCCATTATAGAGCGGATGAGCGAGAGATTGCGGCGCAAGAGTTTCTCCTCCATTACATAACATGGATTCGGGACTGAATCCAACCATTTGTCTTCAACCATATTCAAAAAAATGTATTTTACCTATATTTCAAGCGGCACCGGACCGCACGTTTAAATCTTCGTGAATTTTGCAAATTTCAGCAGAAGAGTCTTCTCGCCGGCGTTTACGAACTGGACTTTTGCCTTTGCCGAATCTGCCGAGCCAAGCAACTCAACTACCATGCCCTCGCCAAAACGCTCGTGTGCTATTCTGTCGCCAACGCTAAGTCCGCCAAGCGATGCAACCGATGTTTTATCGACAGATGCCGTTGGAGTAACGACCTTTGTCAGTTTTCGAGGCGGAAAATCGGTCTGGCGAGGCTGAACAATTCTTTTGGCCGGGTTTGCAACCTGCGACACCTTTGAATAATCGCTACGACTTTTCTGCATCCATTCGGGCACATCATCATAGCCCGAACTTCTGCCAAACGGCGAACTGCCATAGGTCTTTTCAGAAGACGATTCCATACCGAAGCTGCTGCCGCCCATCATACGGATGCACTTAGGGTCGAGCTCGCGCAAGAAGCGACTTGGCGAACTGAATTCCATTGAGCCGAAGCGGAATCGGCTTCGGGCAAACGACAGAACGCAGTTTTTCTCGGCTCTGGTTATTGCAACGTAGAACAGTCGGCGTTCTTCCTCGATGGCGCGCGGCGACTCGTAGCTCATGGAGCTCGGGAAGAGATTTTCTTCCATTCCGACAACAAAAACAGTATCGAATTCAAGTCCTTTTGCCGAATGGATGGTCATGAGAGTAACCTTGTCTCCATCGTCCTCCGACTCGTCGAGGTCGGAAAGAAGCGACACCTCGGAAAGGAAATCGGTAAGCATAATCTCATCGACACCTTGTTCCTGACGCTCTTCGACAAAGCTCGCCAAAGCATTCTTCAACTCCTCGATGTTTTCGAGTCGGTCCTGGTTTTCGCTGCTCTTTTCGGCATACAAATCCTTCAGAATTCCGCTTTCAGAGATTACCTTCAAGCCTATTTCCGAAGCGTTCATCTGCTTGGCAGCCTCCTGAAAGCCGAATATCAAGTCCTGAAAATTCAGCAACTTCGTAAGAGTGCCCTTGTTTACGTCGAGTCCGAATTTTATAGGTTCAGAAAGGACATTCCACATCGAAACCCCGTTAGAAACGGCGCATGCAGAAACTTTCTTTATTGTAGTTTCGCCAATTCCGCGCGCCGGATAGTTGATTATTCGCTTCAGAGCCTCCTCGTCGTTCGGATTTATTGCCATTCGCAGATATGCGATGACATCCTTTATCTCCTTTCGCTGGTAGAACGACAATCCGCCATAAATTCGGTAAGGAATGTTGTTGCGCATCAGTTCGTCCTCAAAGATTCGGCTCTGCGCGTTGGTGCGATAAAGAATGGCAAAGCGTTTGTAACTGCGCTCGCCCGAATTGTAATACTCGCGAAGCCTCTTAACGATGGTTATGCCTTCTTCGCGGTCGGAATAAGTATTGTAGACCTCGATTGGCTCGCCTATCTTGTTTTCAGAAAAGACATTCTTGGCTATCTGATTGCTATTCTTTGCTATGATGCTGTTTGCAGCATTTACGATGGTCTGTGTTGAACGATAATTCTGTTCGAGTTTGAAGACCTTGGCACAATTATATTGCTTTGTAAAGCCGAGGATGTTCTCGATGTTAGCTCCGCGGAACGAATAGATGCTCTGCGCATCATCGCCCACCACGCACACGCGCTGCTTGTCCTTTGTCAGTTCCCAAACAATTTTGTGCTGAGCCACATTCGTGTCCTGATACTCATCTACCATGACATATTCGAATCGGTCGGCATACTGTCGGCGGACATCTTCGTTCTTCGAGAAAAGGAAATATGTGTAGACCAGCAAATCGTCGAAATCCATGGCATTCGCCTTTCGGCAACGATCAACGTAGGTCTGATACAGAAGCCCAGCCTTCGGAATTCGAGCACGCTCGTCTGCCTCGACGGTTGCCCTGTCGCCGAGATATGCGCCTGGAGTTACAAGATGGTTCTTTGCACTCGATATTATTCCGGCGATAGTCGAAGGCTTGTATGTCTTATCGTCAAGCCCCATTTCTTTGATGATGGACTTTATCAGACTCTTCGAATCGCTGGCATCGTATATCGTAAAATCGTGAGTAAAGCCTATTTTGTCGGCCTCGACACGCAGAATACGCGAGAAAATTGAATGGAACGTTCCCATCCACAGATATTTTGAACGCTCGTAACCAACCTCTTGGGCAATACGCTCCTTCATCTCGCGCGCCGCCTTGTTGGTAAACGTAAGCGCAAGAATCCGCGAAGGCTCAAGCCCAAGATTCATCAGATATGCAATCTTGAAAGTCAGCACTCTGGTCTTTCCCGAACCTGCGCCCGCAATCACGAGCGACGGCCCTTCGTTATACAGCACAGCCTCGCGCTGACTCTGATTAAGTTCATCAAGAAAGTTTTCTTTCATTTACATCTTATTATATAGAAGTGCAAAAATACAAAAATACGGCAACTTCTCCGATTTTTTCAGCAAAAACAATCGGCTGCCGTGCGAATGTAGTTTTGCCAAGTCTGGGATTTTTCGGAAAAAAGAACAATAAGTTCAAGCATCAGACAAAATTAGCCGCCGAAAACGTCCGACTTTTACTTTTTTTAATTACTTTTGCAGCCGTATATGACAAAGGGGTGCCTGAAAAGGCTGAGATTATACCCTTATAACCTGATCCGGTCAATACCGGCGTAGGGATTGTTCTACAGTTCACATTCATCCGCCCTTGTCTATATATGCAAAATAAGGAACGATGAATCTGAAAAATTTTCGATTACAGTTTATTACACATTTTAACGATTCGACAAGCTATGTCGAATCGGCCCGGCTGGCTCTCGACGGCGGTTGCCGATGGATTCAGCTGCGCATGAAGGACGCTCCCGTAAGCGAGGTGCGCAAGGCGGCCATGCAGATAATGCCCATGTGCCGCGAGGTTGGCGCAACATTCATCATCGACGACCATGTGGAGCTGGTAAAGGAGATTGGAGCCGACGGAGTACACGTTGGCAAAAACGACATGCCCGTAAACGAAGCACGACAACTGTTGGGCAACGGCTTCATAATTGGCGGAACGGCCAACACCATCGACGACGTGGTGATGCACTACCGCAACGGAGCAAGCTACATCGGGTGCGGTCCGTTCAGGTTTACAACCACCAAAAAGAACCTCTCGCCCATCCTCGGCCTTGAAGGCTACCGAAACATTGTCGGCACTATGAAGGACAACGGTATAGATATCCCAATCGTGGCCATCGGAGGAATAACAAAAGACGATATCCCGGCAATTATGGAAACGGGAGTGAACGGCATCGCTCTGAGCGGAACGATACTCAACGCCCCGAATCCGTCAGAAACGACAGCCGAACTGGTAAAGCTGATTGCCGAAACACAAGAAAATTTATAAACACAATATCTTCAACTAAAAAACATGGATAGCAAGACTAAAATTTCATATCCAGCATCAGAAAAAGTGTACCTGCAAGGTAAGCTATACCCCGAGATTAAAGTAGGTATGCGAAAAGTAAGCCTCACCCCTACCGTCAAAATCATTGACGGAGAGAAGGTTATAACCGAAAACGATCCTGTTTACGTCTACGATACAAGCGGAGTGTTCAGCGACCCAAACGTTGAGGTCGACCTGAAGAAAGGTCTTCCGCGCCTGCGCGAAGAATGGATTCTGAAGCGCGGCGGAGTGGAAAGACTGAGCGAGCTGACATCTGAATACGGCCGTATACGTCAGGCCGACAAGAGCCTCGACCACCTGCGCTTTGAGCACATTGCCTTGCCATACCGTGCCCAGAAAGGCAAGAACATCACGCAGATGTACTACGCAAAGCAAGGCATCATCACTCCCGAGATGGAGTATGTAGCCATCCGCGAGAACATGAACTGCGAGCAGCTTGGCATAAAATCGCACATCACACCCGAATTCGTTCGCGACGAGGTAGCCCGAGGCCGTGCCGTAATACCGGCCAACATCAACCATCCGGAGGCTGAGCCTATGATCATAGGCCGCAACTTTCTTGTTAAGATTAACACTAACATCGGCAACTCAGCCACCACATCGAGCATCGACGAGGAGGTTGAAAAGGCCGTGTGGAGCTGCAAGTGGGGCGGCGACACGCTGATGGATCTTTCTACCGGCGACAACATACACGAAACACGCGAATGGATTGTACGCAACTGCCCTGTACCAGTGGGAACCGTGCCAATGTATCAGGCTATGGAAAAGGTAAACGGACATGCCGAAAAACTGACTTGGGAGTTGTTCCGCGACACGCTGATTGAGCAATGCGAGCAGGGGGTTGACTACTTCACAATCCATTGCGGCATCAGACTAAAAAATATACACTATGCCAACGACCGTCTGTGCGGAATGGTGAGCCGCGGCGGCTCTATCATCTCGGAATGGTGCAGATACCACAAGAAGGAATCATTCCTTTACGAACATTTCGACGACATCTGCGACATCGTGGCACAGTACGACGTGGCACTCTCGCTCGGCGACGGACTGCGTCCGGGAGCAACATTCGATGCCAACGATGCCGCTCAGTTTGCCGAACTCGACACAATGGGCGAACTTGTTGAACGCGCATGGGCAAAGAACGTTCAGGCATTTATCGAAGGTCCAGGCCATGTGCCGATGCACAAGATTCGCGAGAACATGGACCGCCAGCTCGAGAAGTGCCACGAAGCACCATTCTACACGCTCGGCCCATTGGTTACCGATATCGCCCCGGGCTACGACCACATCACAAGCGCCATCGGAGCGGCCCAAATAGGATGGTACGGCACGGCAATGCTCTGCTACGTTACCCCAAAAGAGCACCTCGGATTGCCGAACAAGGAAGACGTGCGCGTGGGAGTTGTAACATACAAGATTGCCGCACACGCAGCCGACATGGCAAAGGGACATCCGGGCGCAACCGTGCGCGACAATGCCCTGAGCAAGGCACGATACGAGTTCAGATGGAAAGACCAGTTCAACCTTGCACTCGATCCCGACAGGGCTCTCGAATACTACAAGGCCGGCAACCACTTCAACGGCAAGTACTGCACCATGTGCGGCCCCAACTTCTGCGCCATGCGCATAAGCCAGAAACTGCGCGACTGCGAGTACGACTCGGAAGAAGAGGCAAAATTGGGAGAAAAATAAAGGAAAAATGCACTTCGGTGCATTTTTTTTTATACCTTTGCAAGCAAGTTATAAATAGCCGAAAGAAGATGAAGCTTATTTTAATGACAACTCCCGATTTTTTTGTAGAGGAGGATAAAATCTTGACCGCCTTGTTTGAAGAAGGCTTAGACATTCTTCACCTGAGGAAGCCAAACACAGCCCCTATCTACTCGGAACGTCTACTTTCGCTCATTCCCAAACAGTATTACAAACAGATTGTAGTACACGACAACTTCTATTTAAAGGATGAGTACGGTCTTCTCGGCATTCACCTCAATAGTCGGAATCCCCAGATACCAGCCGGATACAGCGGACATGTGAGCCGTTCGTGCCACTCGCTCGAAGAACTGAAGAACGAGCGCCGCAAGTGCAACTACTGCTTTCTGAGCCCAATATTCAACAGCATATCCAAGGAAGGATACGAATCGGGCTACACCTTCGACGAGCTGAAAGAAGCCAACCATGCCGGCATCGTAGACAAGAAAGTGATGGCTCTGGGAGGCATCAGCATAGACAACATTGCGCAGATAAAGAAACTCGGCTTCGGCGGAGCGGTGATTCTGGGCGACCTGTGGAACAGATTCGACATACACAGCACATCCGACTACAAAGAGCTGATTGACCACTTCAAACTGCTAAGGCAGGCAACCGAATAAAAGAACTGGACAGAACAAACAAAAAAACATATATCAATCAAAATAATGAGCGAAAGAGCACCTTTTGGAGTTTTCTCGGGTACCAAGACAAGATACCTTGCAGAAAAAATTTGCGCAGCCCTTGGCTGTCCGCTAGGTAAGATGGACATCACCCACTTTGCAGATGGCGAGTTTGCCGTCTCATTCGAGGAGTCTATCCGTGGAAAAGTAGTTTTCCTTGTACAATCAACATTCCCAAACTCAGACAATCTGATGGAATTGTTGCTTATGATTGACGCAGCCAAGAGAGCATCGGCAAAGAGCATCGTTGCCGTTGTGCCTTATTTCGGATGGGCTCGCCAAGACCGTAAGGACAAACCAAGAGTTTCAATCGGCGCAAAGCTGGTAGCCGACTTGCTGAGCGTTGCAGGTATCGACCGTCTGATTACGATGGATCTTCATGCCGACCAGGAGCAGGGATTCTTTGACGTACCTGTAGACCATCTGTATGCATCAACCGTAATGATGCCTTATGTACAGAGCCTCAAGCTGAAGGAACTATGCATTGCCGCACCAGATGTAGGCGGTTCAAAGCGTGCCAACACATACGCAAAATACTTCAATTGCCCTCTTGTGCTCTGCAACAAGACACGCGCCAAGGCCAATGTGGTTGCCACAATGCAGGTTATCGGCGACGTTAAGGGCAAGGACGTAATCATCGTAGACGATATGGTTGATACTGCAGGAACAATAACAAAGGCTGCAAACATAATGAAGGAGCAGGGCGCAAACTCTGTACGCGCCATCGCATCGCACTGCGTGATGAGCGGCCCGGCAAGCGACCGTGTTCAGGATTCTGCGCTTGAGGAGATAATCTTCACAGACTCAATTCCTTACACCGACCGTTGCGCAAAGGTTAAGCAGATTTCGGTAGCCGAGATGTTTGCCGAGACCATCCGCCGAGTAATGGACAATGAATCAATCAGTTCTCAGTACCTTATTTAATAAAGGTCTGACTGGATACAAAAATCCGGATGCATTTGTCTGATGTGTCCGGATTTTTTCAGAATCCACAATATGATAAACAAACGATTAGCCACAATATTAGCCTTTACCTTGTGCAATAACGCCAACTCCAAATGTAAATCCGATTTGTTTGCCGACAAAGTAAACATCAGCATTTGGATAAACGACATCTTTTTCGAAAGTAACTTTACAATTACCGAAAATCAACTTGTTTACAGTCGAAAATATTGCAACGTTGAAAAACAGAAATCAAACAACAACGGGAAAATACGCAAGATTGTTTTAGACAACGATTCGGCTAAAACATGTATCGAATACGCAAGAAATCTGTTCTTCGAACACAATAGACATCTCGTAAGAAGCACGAAATCAGAAGAGAAATCATACGACACGCCAATCATCAAAATAACCTACTACAAAGGAAAAGACATCATACTAAAAAAATGTTTTCTGTATTCAGAAAAACTTGCAGAATACGACGAACAGTTCACCTTTATGTACCAGTTTTTCAATTCGGTAATAAATAAGGAGAACAAAATTGTCGGCTACAAAGAAAGTGAGTTTTTCTGGCTTGAATATGACAATATTGACATGTATCAGCAAACAGAAATAAACCGCAAAACTCAAGAGGTTTTCAGCAATGATTCATACGGAACAATACTAATCTTAAAAAAGTTAGCAGAATACAAAGAAGAACTCAACAAAAAATACAACAAGAAAAGGTTCAATTCGGCAAAACGTATTAAGCATAAAATCCAGAAAACAAGAAAGAAAAACCTTAAAAAACAAAAAAGATATTACAACAGAAACATAAAGAATCTGTCGCCAACATCATCAGTATAAAAACCGAAAAATCCATCATCACAATTCTTCAGTTTGAATTTTGATGATGGATTTTCAGCCTTTTCACCGAGAAGAAGTCAAATCTCGAAGTCGAGGCACGAACGCTGAACGGTGTAAGGTCGAACCTTTCCGTTTGCCACGGCAACGTGCTCTGGGTGAACGGCGTAATTCTTCAGAGCCTCTTCGGATTCAAGCGTACTATCGAGCATAACATCGGCATTCGACGAAGCCAGACGGCCGTCGATGTTCACCTTAACCTCAAGCAGTCCTGGAACCTTGCCGACCAAGCCTTCAAGTCCTTCCTTGATGCCTTTCTTCACACTTGCCTTCTCTGCCTCAGAGAGTTCTGGATTCAATGTCCACAAAATTATATGTTTTACCATAATCTTATATTTTAATTTGTTATTTGTGAAAATTACATCTGCAAATATAAGAAAAAAAATTAACATCACGCAGCACTTTTGGCTTATGATGTTACGTCAAATCGGCTTTAATTCACCTATATTCGTTGTAAACCTTCGCTAAATATACGGCTTATGTGCGGCTTGCTTCACCGTACATTCCTCGTTCCTTCCCCGAATCTTCCTCGAACCTTCTCCGTACCTACCCCGTAGCTACTCCCTTACCATCCCCTTACTTTCGGCTTACTAACGGCTTACCATCGGCTTGGCATCGGCTTGGCATCGGCTTACTTCAATATAGCTTGCCTCAATGTAAAATCTATCTTGATGTGAATTTTCAACTTTCAATTCTCTACTAAAGAAATTGTCAATTGTGAATTGTAAACCTATCGGCGTTTTTGCCTTTCACTTGCAAGAATTATTGCATACTTTTGCAGGCAGAAAACAAAAATCAATAATAAAAACAAAAGTTAATTATGAATGAAATTATTCACCTAATCAACGAGATGTCGCCCTACCTTCTGCTGGGCTTCCTGCTTGCAGGACTCATGCACTCGTTCATTCCCGGACGGTATTACACAAAATTCCTTGCCAAGAAATCGTTCCGCAGTGTCATTAACGCTGCCTTGTTCGGCATTCCGCTGCCGCTGTGTTCGTGCGGAGTAATTCCAACAGCTATGTCGCTCCGCAAAGAGGGAGCATCAAAAGGCGCGGTAGCCTCGTTCCTCATAGCCACACCGCAGACCGGAGTGGACAGCATAATCGCCACATTCAGCCTTATGGGACTACCTTTTGCCATTGTGCGCCCAATCGCTGCCCTTCTGACTGCTGTTTTTGGAGGAGCGATGGTCAATATAACCGATACGAGCAAGGAGATGGCAGGCAAAGCCGAAAGCCACGAGCACAACGGGCACAGCCACGAGCACAAAGGATTTATGCACAAGCTTCGCGAAGCCATAGAATATGCCTACGTCGAGATGATGGAAGACATTGGCAAATGGCTTGTCGTTGGTCTTATAATCGCCGGACTGATTACGGTTTTCGTACCAGCCGAAATGTTTGCCATCTTCAACGGCAACACTCTCGCATCGATGCTTTTGGTTTTGTGCATTGCTCTGCCAATGTACCTGTGTGCTACCGGAAGTATTCCAATCGCCGTGGCTCTGATGATGAAAGGCCTTACTCCCGGAGCAGCCCTCGTGCTTCTGATGGCAGGCCCGGCATGCAACTTCGCCTCAATGCTGGTTATCAGAAAGGTACTTGGCATGCGCACTCTCGCAACCTATCTGGCATCGATAATCATCGGCTCGATTGCCTTCGGATATATGATTGACTACTTACAGTTTAGCGGAACGGTCAACTTCCTTGAACATCTGACATTGCAACAGGCTTGCTGCGACGAGGGCGACGGATGGTTTGCATGGACTTGCACAATACTGATGATTCTGATGCTGATAAATGCCATGGTTCTGCAAAAACTCGGACTCCGCAAGGCACATCACTGCCATTGCCACGACGGGCATCATCACGATGAGGACAGCTGTTCGTGCGGATGTGAATCAGACGAGTGCCACAGCGAACAGAATGTAGTAAAATATATTGTTGAGGGCATGAACTGCAACCACTGCCGCACGAATGCCGAGAAAGCTTTGCTTCAGGTTGAAGGCGTTACGAGCGCAAGCGTAGACCTCGCATCGAAGGAGGCCGTAGTAACTGGCACGGCATCTGAAGAACAGCTAAGAGAAGCCATAGAATCGATAGGTTTTGAACTAAAAAAGCCGTAAGAAAAAACAGGACATCAACAAAGAAACCAAGATTAACAAACAAAAAAATCGCTGCCGTCTTTTTGGGCAAGACAGCAGCGATTTGTATTTTGTTTTCTAATGTCCTGAATTAGAACTTGAAGTAAACACCGAAAGTGAATGCAGATGCAGCCTTCAAATCAAATGAATTAGTCTTTGATTCAACACCGCCACCAACATCAGCTTTTCTGAACATATAGCTCAAATCACCAAGGTGTGCATCGAAGCAAACATTGTCGCTAATCTCGTATGAAAGACCCGGCTTAAAAAATACTCCATAAGTTTCTGCATTATCCAATTCACTTCCATTGAAATGCTCTGACTGATAACGAACGCCACCATCAATAAAGAACTTTACATCACCAGCCTCAGCAAACTTGTAACGAGCAAAAGGATCGAAAGACCAAGTATTAGTTCTCTCATTATCATTATGATAGAAGCCAACACCAATACCAAGAGACCAATTTTCATTCAAGTCGTAAACCAACTCAGGCTTGAAAGTAAATGTCTTATTCTCATAAATTTTTTCAGACAAATCACCCATTTCACGCTCTGTCTTAGTGCTATAAAAACCAAGTTCACCACCGACCCAAAGCTGAGCCTTTGCAGTTGTTGCAGCAAGTGCGATAACTGCCATCAAGAAAAATTTCTTCATGATAATTGTTTTTAAATAATTTAACAAATCTTTTTCTATTTTCTAAAAAGCGTGGCAAAACTAAGGCATAAATGACAAATATCAAGTACACAACTCTAAAAATATGCTATTAAACATCTTTTTCTTGACAAATATCAAAAAAGGCGAAAAAAAAGCCAGCCTCTACAAAAAAGCCGACTTTTTATTCTGTTTACTCAATTTTCATGTTAGAATCGCAATACAATTTTTGCCATAACGAGTGCAATTATTTTGTATAAACGCTCTCAATTTCAACAATATACAAAGTATGATCCGTTCCGCCGGCATTAGCGTTGTAAAACTTCTTGTACAACTCGGCATCGGCAAAATCTGCCTCAATCATATCCGTAGCGAAGAGTTTTCGGCAGCAGACAGTCATTCGGGCCTCATCGAAAGTCATTGTTCCGTCTTCAAGCTCCAGCGGAGTAAGTCCGGCAAGCGCAACCTTGTCGGTATCTCGGCCGCTCTTGCTTCCACAAATCTGCAATGCCTTTCGGTATTCCTCGGCATAGAACGAGAGTGTAAGACGGCTGTTCTGCTCTATAAACTGATGCGTGAATCGCTCCTTGCGCACGAAAAGAAAAGCAACCGGTCTGTTCCAGAGCCAGCCCATTCCGCCCCACGAAGCCGTCATGGTGTTAAAGTTGCTGCTGTTGCCAGCGGTTATCAGCATCCAGTCCTTGTTTATAAGGTCGAACACGTTTTCTTTTGCAAGAACCTCAAAATTAAGTTTGTTCATAATAAATTGTTTTTCGTTATTCGTGGTGCAAAAGTAATCATAAAATCGGTGCATTCATAACTTGACGAGCCATTTTGTAGGGCAAAACGTTGCAAATAAGCACAAAAATAGCAATCAACCAACAAAAATTTAAATTTATTTTATACATTTGCAACCGATACTATTTTTATTAACGAATCGATAAATAAAATGAAGACGATAAAAAAACTGCTAATGCTGCTTGTTGCGGCATTCTCACTAATGACATTCTCTGCATGTGATTCTGACACAACCACCAGATGGGAGCTCGAGGGCGTTTGGTACGGCGACTTTGCAATGTATCTTAACGTTGGCTACCACAGTCAGAAGGCATATAAGACAACGCTTTACTTTGACAGCGACCGAGAAGGAAAACAAGTAGACCAATATCCTGGCGGTTATGTAGATTATAACTATTTCAGATGGGATGTAAGAGGCGGAAAAATCATCATGGACTACTATGACGACTACGACAATGGTCTGATGGCTGGACAGCATGTAACAATTGACAGTTATACTTTGTATGATGGTTATTGGGAAGGAACTGTTCAAGGTCATTTATTCAAGATGTACAAAGAAACAAGTGCCTACGACTATTACGCAAAACAGCGTTATAACATATCAACCTTGCAATCAGCAGAGGAAGAATAAAACAAAAAATCCTTGCAGAAACGAATTTTTCTGCAAGGATTTTTTATGCCTATAAATTAAATCTGCGGATACGCAATGGCTGGCCGACACCATTTATTTGCCTTCTACAGGTTTATAAACAGAATAAGCATCACTTTTATAAACAAGATTATAGCTATCAATATACGACTTTACAAATCTAAATTCAGAGTTCTCAGCATCGCTCGAATAATGCTCAACAATAACAACAGGCAATTGCCTATTACGAGCATAAGCTTTCTGCATTTCATTATATACTCTGTCTGCAGAATGCCAATTTCTTACTCTTAGAACAAATGGAGATACAGACGCAGAGTTGACAATATACAAGTCGGAAGTTGAAGGAACAGCAAGACATTTATCCTTATCAAGATATTGACTTATCAAATCGAGTTCGGTGTATTGCTTAAACTGCTCTTTTGTGATTTTTATTCCACCAATAGTCTTGTTCTGTATTTCGTAACATTTTCCACTAACTGTTTTCTGAATATTATCTCCAATCCTATAGAAAAACAAAAGCAAGAACAATAAAAAGAACGACTTGGCAGACATCAAACTATATCTTCTTATTTCGTTAACTATAACATATACAACCAGCGGAGTTGACAAATACAATGCATAATAGCCAACGGTTTCCAAATACATATCAGAACCTAAAGGAATCACAAAAAGCATGTAGATTACAGTCAAACAGAGTAATGCAGACTTCAGATTTTGATTACGATATAAATATAACGCCAATGCCAAAATATGAATAGAATACAAAAAGACTATCCAACGTAATCCGTAAAACAAAAAGAGAACCAATGCTCCTGCAAGAAAAACAAGAACAAGGCTTAAGCCTCTTTGCCAAATAGAATACTCTCTAAAACGAACATTTAAAAATCGCAGCAAAAACAAAAACACGCCTAATGTACCTCCGTATATTACTATCATTTTTACAAAATACAGAACAACAAAAATCATGGCCTTCATATTGTGAGACTCCGCACCTGCCTCTGCAACACCGACAAGAGATTTCAGACCATGAATATAAGCGCCAAGATGCCCTAAACATAACATCAGCAATATCACGGCAAATCCACCTGCAAATGTACCGCAAGTGAATGCAAAAACTGTTTTTTTTATTGATCTTTTGCAAAAATAGCAAAACACAACTAAAAAAGCAACCAATCCGAAATATGCCAAGTTGGGAGTTCTTACAAAAATGTTAATGATTATCCGCAATTCGCCCTGCCGTTATATAATTTGTGTTCAAACGTAGGCTTATACGAAACGGCAGCGATAACTAACCGGTCGAACATCCTGTCACCGAAATATTTACGGTTGAATTTGTAGCAGAATTCATTC